>PXSL01000078.1 GCA_003022815.1 Halobacteriales archaeon SW_5_68_122
CCGGCCCTGGCGGCGCCGAGCGCCATGTTGATGGCCGACAGTTCGTCCTCGGCCTGGACGACGATGCCGCCGTAGTCCTCGATGCGGCCCTTGAGGTACTCCATCACGTCCGTCGCGGGGGTGATGGGGTAGCCGGCGTAGAACCGACAGCCGCCCGCCAGCGCGCCCATCCCGATGGCCTCGTCGCCGTTCAGCAGGACGAGGTCGTTGTCGGTGATGTCGATGTCGTAGTCCGTCGACGTGTCGAGCTCCTCGCGGACGAATTCGGCGCCGAGCCGGGCGGCCTCCTTGTTATTGTCGACGATGGCCTGACCCTTGCCGCCGAACCGCTTCTCAAGGGACTCATCGAGGAACGCAATGTCGAAGCCGGTGACCTCACAGGCGGCTCCGAGGGCGACGATGTTGCGCATGATGGCGCCGCCGGCCTCCTCCGCGAGGCGCTTCAGTGGCACGTCCAGCCCCGTCGTCTCGTCGGGTGCCTCGAAGTCGCTCATCATCGTTCGCTCGCCGTCGTAGATGATGACCGACCCCTCGTGGAGTTCGTCGAGGTTCTCGTCGACGGTCCGCTGGGTCAGCGCGATCAGGATGTCCAGTCGGTCGACGACGCTCTCAACGCGGTCGACCGACGACCGCACCTTGTAGGCGGTGTATCCGCCCCGGATGCGCGAGGCGAAGTCCTTCGAGGTAAAGACGTGTCGCCCCGCACGCGAGAGCGCCTGGGCGAATATCTTGCCGGTGGAGTTGATTCCGTCGCCGGCTTCCCCGCCGATGGCCCAGTTGAGGTCCTCTGGCATGCTAGGTCTGGGTTCAGCACGACGGACGTTAAGCCTTCTGAATACTGCCGTCGGTCAGTGGTTTCAGCCACTTCGCGGGCCGAGCGTGCGGTTTCCGTCGGTCGCCGACCCGGCTCGACTTCTTCCCGGAACGCCGCCCGCCTTCGAAAGCGCCTTCCCGCCGTGCGACCCACGTTCTATCATGGACGCAACCGAGACGACCGTCGCCGCGGTCCGCGACGCCGGACCGGACGCCCTCGCGTTCGACCTCGAGACCCCGCCGGGCTTCGAGGCCGACCCGGGACAGTTTGTCAGGCTCACCGCAACCGTCGACGGCGAGTCCGAGAGCCGGTTCTACACCGTCTCCTCACCGAACACCGTCGGCACCTTCGAGTTCACCGTCGGCTTCGACCCCGACGAGGCCGGACCGTTCAGTGAGTACCTCCGCGGCGTCGAGGCCGGCGACACCGTCACCGTCGCCGGGCCGTTCGGCGACGAGTACTACGAGGGCGAGTCCCGCGTCGTCGTGCTGGCGGGCGGTCCCGGAATCGGACCGGCCGTCGCCATCGCCGAGCGCGCCGTTGGTAAGGGCGATGAGGCCGCCATCGTCTACCGCGACGACGCGCCGATCCACGAGGGCCGGCTGGCCGACATCGCCGCCGCCGGCGCCGACGTCTTCGTGCTGACTGAGGCCGAACCCCTGACCGACGCCGTCGCGGCCGCGCTGACCGGCGCCGACGGCGAACAGACGTTCATTTACGGCTTCGCCGACTTCCTATCGGACGCCGAGATCGCAATCGAGGCCGCCGGCGGCGACCACGAGACGGCGAAGGCCGAGAACTTCGGCTGAAACTTCTTACACGGCGCGGCAGAGCCGCGCCTCGTGGACGCCACCCTTCACAACCAAGTCGTCTGCATTGGCCCGGCTATTTATATACGATGACGAGACCACCGGCCGTATGCGCTGACGAGCCACCGACGGCCATTCGGACAGAGCGCGGCGGGCCGTTGGAGAGGGAGGGACCAGGGCCCTCCTGACGCCGCCTGTTCGCCCTACTCGTCGCTTCCGGCATCGCCCGTCTCCGTGAGGCGGTCCTCGTATTTCGAGAGCGACGTCTCCAAGGCCGCCCCGGCGTCGACGTCCAGTTCCGCACACAGCGCAAGCAGCGCGAACAGGGCGTCGCCCAGTTCGTCCTCGGGAACTTCCACCTTCTCGGGGTCGCTCCCGTACGCCGTCGAGGTGCAGACCGCCTTCGAAATCTCGCCGAGTTCCGAGACGGTGTCGAGCAGCCGGTAGGCCGCCGGCGCTTCGAGGTCGTTCTCCGCCACGAACGACGCGATGCGGGATTGTTCGTCCATGGCGGAACGCCGGTTCGCCCGCCTATAAACGTCCGGCGTTCGTAGTAGAGGCATGGACGCCGACGCCCTCGGCGACACCGTCGGACGGGAACGCCGGTCCACGGAGCCGGCGCTTCGGGCGGCCGACACGGGTCGCCTCTACGACTACCGACGGTTCTGCACGAACGCCTGGAAGGTCGGGAACTTCCTGCGGCACCTCGGCGTCCGCGACGGCGACGGCGTCGCAATCGCCGACGACCCCGCTCCGGAGGCCGTCCTGACGCTCTACGGGGCCGCCCTCCTGGGTGCCGTGGTTCGGTTCGGACCATCGACCGACACCGGCGACGTCCGGGCGCTCGTTGTCCCCGCGTCGGCGCTTGATGCCCACGAGGTCGGTCCCTCGACGAAGCCAGTCGTCTACGGCGACGCCCCCGGTGACCCGTCAGTGGCGTACTTCGAGCGGGACGTCTGGAGCGAGAACCCGACGATGCCGCCCGACACCGTCGCCGCCGGGGACGACCTGCTGTGGACCGCCGACGCGGCCCACACCCACGGGGAACTGCTCGGTGCCGCCCGGACCGTCGTCGACCGCCACGGCATCGACGGCGGCGACGACGTCGCTGTCGCGGGGTCGTTCGCCGAACCGGAAACGGTTGCGGCCGGCCTCGTGGCGCCGATTCTTGCGGGCGCGACAATCAGCGTCGGGCCGGCGGCCGACGGCCGACTCGTGGTCGGGGGGCGCGAGGACGACGTCGGAACCGGATCGCTGCTCTGAGCGGGGAATCGCGGAAACCCCGAGAGCTAAGCCCGGCCAGCCGCTACCGTCGGGTGATGGATTCCGAGAGCCGAATCGTCGACGTCTCGGAGGTTCCCAACGACTCGACGTTCCTCTTCACCGTTCGCGATGGGTTCGACGAGACGGAGGCCCTGCTCGTCCGTCTGGACGGGGAAGTGACCGCCTGGCGGAACTACTGTCCCCACTGGACCGACGTGCGTCTCGACAAGGGCAGCGGCGCGGAGTTCCGCGACGGCAGCCTGATGTGCACCCGCCACGGCGCCACCTTCGAACCTGACTCGGGCGCCTGCACCCACGGCCCCTGCGAGGGGGCCTACCTCGAGGAGGTCGACGTGACGGTCAAGGACGGCGGCGTCTACCTCACCGACGACGACTATGAGTTCGAGGGGGTCGGCTCGAAGAGCGACCGCGACCTCTCCTCGGGCCGCATTGGGTTCGGCGGCAGTTAATAGCAGCACGCCTCGACCCGCTCGTCGTAGAGCCGACCCAGGAGCGACGTCATCGGGCCGTCACCGACCTCGATGCCGTCGACGCTCCCGACGGGCCGGACCTCCCAGGTCGAGTTCGTGAGGAACGCCTCGTCGGCACCCCGGACGTCGTCGACGGTGTAGCGGCCAGCGCCTCGTCGGGCTGGTAGCCCTCGTTCGCGGCCCGCCGGAGTTCCAGCCGTGCGAGGATGCTGTTGAGGTAGTTGTGCGTCTTGGCGTCAGCCGGGAGCGCGGCGTCGGGCACCCGACGCGTCTTCGCTGATTGCACCACCGCTAGGCCGTCCCAGACCGGGTCACCTTCGGTGCCGCCCCGAGGGAGCGGCCTGGCGTAGACGACCACCGTCGGGTCCACCGACTCCCGGGGCGTCAGTTTCCCCGGCTGGACGCCGCGGGTGACCGAAATCCTGACGTAGGCGTCCTCGAGGCCGTTCCCGTCGAGCGTCTCTGCGACCCGCAGCGCGATGTCGTCGGGCACGGCGTCGGCCATTCCGAGCGTCTCGCAGGTCCGTTGGAGCCGGTCGCGGTGGCGGTCCCACACGAACACCTCGCCGCCGTAGGCACGGCAGGTCTCGAAGGCGCCGTCCCCGTAGCGGAAGCCGCGGTCGTCGATGTGCACCGTCGCGTCCTCGCGGTCGACGAGGCTGCCGTTCAGGTGGTACTGCATGACTCATAGAACGAGGCGACCATGCGCTCACCGGCGTCGGTGAGGATGCTCTCAGGGTGGAACTGGACGCCGACGTGGGGCTCCTCGCGGTGGCGGACGCCCATGATGACCCGACGCTCGTCCTCGGTCCGGGCCGTCTCGACCAGGGCGTCGGGGAGTTCCCCGTGGTCGACCGCCAGCGAGTGGTACCGGCCGACCTCGAGACGCTCCGGCAGGCCCTCGAACAGCCCCCGGCCGTCGTGGGTCACCGTCGAGG
>PXSL01000079.1 GCA_003022815.1 Halobacteriales archaeon SW_5_68_122
CGACGTGGTCGACGAGGTGACAGAGGAGTTCGGCGGCGGCGGTGGCGGGTCGCCGGCAGTGGCGCAGGCCGGCGGCCTCGGCGCCGACGGCGAGGCGGTTCTCGCCCACCTGCGAGACGAGTAGCGAACGGACGACTTTTGCCATTCGCGGCCGAGTACCGGGCATGGAGCTTTCGCCGGAGCAGGCGGCCATCCGGGAGACCGTCCGGGAGTTCGCCGTCGAGGAGATACGCCCGACTGCCCGGGAAGCCGACGAGACCGAGACGTTCCCCGAAGAGGTGTGGGACGGCCTCGCCGACCTGGAGCTGACGGCGATGACCGTCCCCGAGGAGTACGGCGGCCTGGACATCGATGGCATGACCTACGCCGTCGCCAACGAGGAGGTCGCCTACGGCCAGCTGGCGGTGGCGACGGCGCTTTCGGTCCACTGTCTGGCCACGTCCTGTATCGCCGAGTTCGGCGACGACGAGCAGAAGGAGCGGTGGCTACCGGAGATGGTCGACGGCCGCCCGGTCGGCGCCTTCGCGCTGTCGGAACCGGACACCGGCTCGAACCCCGCACAAATGTCCACGGAGGCCCGCCCCGAGGGCGACGAGTACGTCATCAACGGCACGAAACAGTGGATAACAAACGGCGTCCGTAGCGGCGTCGTCATCCTCTTTGCGAGGACCGAATCCGACGACCCCGGGACGGTGACCCAGTTCGTCGTCCCGAAGGATGCCGACGGCCTCGAGGTCGGCAAAAAGGAGGAGAAGCTCGGCCTTCGGGCTAGCGACACCACGACGCTCGTCTTCGACGATGTCCGGATTCCAAAGGCCAACCGGCTGACGCCGGAGGGCCGCGGGCTGTCCGCGGCGCTGTCCATCCTCACGGGCGGCCGGGTGGGCATCGCCGCCCAGTCGGTCGGCCTCGCCCAGTCGGCGCTGGACCTCGCCGTCGAGTACGCCACCGAGCGCGAGCAGTTCGACGGACCCATCGCGGACATCCAGACCATCCGGCAGAAGCTCGCCGAGATGCACACGAAGACCCAGGCAGGACGGCTACTGACGTACGACGCCGCCCGACAGCTCGACGAGGGGCGGCCGCCGTCGATGGCCGCCAGCACCGCCAAGCACTTCGCCAGCGAGGCGGCCATGGACGTGACCAACGAAGCGATACAGGTCCACGGCGGCTACGGCTACACGACCGACTTCCCGGTCGAGCGGCTCTACCGCGACGCGAAGATCACCACCATCTACGAGGGGACGACGCAAATACAGAAGAAGGTCATCGCCCGAGAGCTGCTGGAGTAATGACGGGCGTGGACCACGAGACGCTGGTGTTCGACCTCGACGGGACGCTGGTGCGGCTCGCCGTCGACTGGGAGCGGGTCGCCAACGCCGTCGCCGGGACGCTCGAGGAGCACGGCGTCTCCCCGCCGGAGAACCTGTGGGCGATGCTGGAGACGGCGGAGGCGGCGGGCCACCGAGAGGCCGTCGAGACCGTCATCGGCGAGTTCGAGCGCGACGGCGCGCACAACTCCGAGCGACTGCCGGCCGCCGACACCGTCTCGCCGGGCCGGGTGGGTGTCTGCTCGCTGAACTGCGAGGCGGCGTGTCACATCGCCCTGGAAACCCACGGCATCGACGGCATCGGCGCCGTGGTAGGCCGGGACACCGTCCGGACGGAGAAGCCCGACCCCGAACCACTTCTGGAGACGGTGCGACGGCTGGACGGCGAGCCCTCCGAGACGCTGTTCGTCGGCGACAGCGAGCGCGACGAGCGGACCGCCGAGCGCGCCGGCACCGACTACGCCGACGTCTCCGAGTGGCTCCGGGCGTACGCGTAGACCGGAATCCCAATACAGAGCCAGACGACGGCACCGACGCGGACGGCAAACTCCGCCCGCGTCGGCCAGTCCGGCAGGGTCACGAACAGCGACAGCGCGGCGACGACCGGCGCGCCGACGACGATAGTGAGAACGAAGGTGGTCTGCATCACCCACCCGTGGTCAACCCCCTCGGGGTCGGTCGTCTCGACGCGCTCCGGCATGGCCGCGAGTCGGGGCCTCGCCGGGTAAGCGGTTACGGTTCGGGGGCCTCCAGCCCGCCGTGGGCGGAGTGACAGCGTTTAACCTGGCCCGTGACTCACCTCGGGGTATGCGCGCGAAGGATATCCGCGAGGGCGCGGGCGAGGATCCCCTGACGATGCTGACGGCGTACGACGCGCCAACGGCCGAACTGGTCGACGAGGCCGGCGTCGACATGGTGCTGGTCGGCGACTCCGTGGGCAACACGCGCCTGGGCTACGACTCGACGCTACCAGTGACCGTCGATGAGATGGCCAGCCACACCGCCGCCGTCGCGCGGGCGGTCGACGACGCGCTGGTCGTCGCCGACATGCCGTTTCTCTCCTACGGGGCCGACGAGGGCGACGCTGTCGAGAACTGCGGCCGGATGTTGAAAGAGGCCGACGCCGACGCGGTGAAACTCGAGTCCGGTCCCCACACCGTCGAGCTGACCCGGAGGCTGACACGGCTCGGCATCCCAGTGCAGGCCCACCTGGGGTTGACCCCCCAGCGGGAGAACGAGACCGGCCTGTTCCGGCAGGGCACCGACGAGGAGTCCGCCCGGCGCATCGTCGAGTTGGCCCGCGACCACGAGAGCGCCGGTGCATTCTCGCTCGTGCTTGAGCACGTCCCCGCGAACCTCGCTCGCGACGTCACCGACGCCATCTCAGTACCGACAATCGGCATCGGCGCCGGCCCCGACTGCGACGGCCAGGTACTCGTCATCGACGAGGTCGTCGGCCTCTCGGAGGACACCACTCCCTTCTCGAAGGCCTTCGGGGACGCCCGCGGGGAGATGCGGGAGGCCATCGAATCGTACGCCGGCGCCGTCCGAAACGGCGAGTTCCCCGCCGAGGAGCACAGCCACCACGAGGCGGACGTCGAGGACGTGTACTAGCGCGGGGGTACGAACCGGCCCGACGGCGCGCCACGCTCGATTCCTGGTGGAACGGAGCGGCGTGCGGTGACTACCCTGTGCGACGCAGAGCCCTCCGTGCGACCGTCGGTGTCGCCCCCCTCGGGGGTGTAGCTGGAGCCGGTCCGACGAACGGCCCGACCCAGGAAGTCGATTGACGAGGAGCGAGAACCGGCCTCGAGCGGGTCGGTTACAGGTGGTCGGCGTCGATTTCCATGATGTCGGCGGCCTCCTCGGGGGTTGCCGGCTTCCGGCCGACGTTGCGGGTCAACTCGGCGGCCTTGGCAACCAGTTCGCCGTTCGTCGCCATCTCGCCGCCCGGCAGGTAGAAGTTATCCTCTAAACCGACCCGGACGTTGCCGCCCATCGACAGCGCGCCGGCCGCCAGTTGCCACTGGTCCTCGGAGATGCCGATGACCTGCCAGTTGGCGTCGTTCGGGACCTGGCGGACCTGGTGGGCGAGGTTCTCGATGGTCGGCGGGATGCCGCCGAGCACGCCCATGATGAGCGAGAAGTGGATGGGGTGCTCGAGGGT
>PXSL01000080.1 GCA_003022815.1 Halobacteriales archaeon SW_5_68_122
GGAGACGCTCGACGACGTCCTGTCGCTCGACGTCACCGACATCCTCGAGCGCCGCCTGCAGACGGTCGCCTACCGGAACGGCCTGGGCAACACGCCCAAACAGGCCCGGCAGTTCATCGTCCACGGCCACGTCACCGTCGACGGCGCCCGCGTGAACGCACCGTCGTACAAGGTCGACGTCGCCGAGGAGGACTGCATCGAGTTCGACGACACCAGCCCGCTCGCGGACGACCTTCACCCCGAGCGCGCGGAGGACCAGTAATATGGCAGACGACGACACCTGGGGCATCGCCCACGTGTATGCCTCGTTCAACAACACGATAATCACGGTAACGGACCTGACCGGCGCCGAGACCATCACGAAGTCCTCGGGCGGCACGGTCGTGAAACAGAACCGCGACGAGGCGTCGCCCTACGCGGCCATGCAGATGGCAGAGGTCGTCGCCGAGACGGTCCAGGACGCCGGCATCGACGGCGTCCACGTCCGGGTCCGTGGCCCGGGCGGTAACCAGCAGACCAACCCCGGCCCGGGCGCACAGGCGACCATCCGTGCGCTGGCCCGCGCCGGCCTGGAGATCGGCCGCATCGAGGACGTGACTCCCATCCCGCACGATGGCACGCGGGGCCCGAAGAACGCAGGGTTCTGACATGAGCGAGGAGTACGAGGTAACGTTCATCGACCGCGGCGACCGGAGCGCCCGGTTTCTCGTTCGCGGCGTCACGCCCGCCTTCGCCAACGGCGTCCGGCGTGCCATCCTCGCAGACGTGCCGACGCTCTCGATCGACTCCGTGCGGGTCATCGAGAACTCGTCGGTCATGTTCGACGAGCAAATCGCGCTCCGGCTCGGGCTGATTCCGCTGACGACCCCGGACGACTACCGGCCGGACGAGGCGGTCACGCTAGCCATCGACGTCGAGGGACCGGCGACCGCCTACTCGGGCGACCTGGTCTCGGGCGACGAGCAGGTCCAGCCGGCCGACGAGAACGTGCCCATCATCGAACTGAAGGAGGGCCAGCGGCTGGAACTGGAGGCCGACGCGGCGCTGGGCCGCGGCAAGGACCACGCCAAACACCAGGGCGGTGTAGCCGTCGGCTACCGGCACCTCCAGCGCGTCGAGGTTGAGGGCGAGACCGGCGAGTTCGAAGAGGAGGAAGCCGAAATCATCCGCGGCGTCATCGAGGAAGGGGCGGCCGAACACGCCGAGGACGACGTCGAGAACGGCGACCTCGTGCCCGCGGAGTCGTTCGATAACGACCTCAGCCAGCGGTACCCCGGCAAGAACGTCGAAGTCGAGGACGTGCCGAACGCCTTCGTCTTCGACGTCGAGAGCGACGGCTCGGTGACCGTCGACGAACTCGTCCTGAAGGCGGTCGACACGCTGGAATCGCGCGCGAATGAACTCGAAGAGGCAGTCCAACTGTAATGAGTCCCACCCCCCACATCCCGACAATCGCGGGCGACGCCCGCGGCGACGACGGCCGGACCGACGGCGGCGGAGTAGCCGCGCGTCGGTCGGTCCGGCCGGCGACGGAACGGGGGACCGAAAGCGGCTTTAGTGGGAAACGAAAACGGAACGATGCGAGCAGGGATAGCCAAGTCAGGCCAACGGCGCAGCGTTCAGGGCGCTGTCCTGTAGAGGTCCGCAGGTTCAAATCCTGCTCCCTGCATCCAACTTCAGCGATGTCGCCGAGCGCCTCGAGAAACCCCGGCGCACGCACGCGGAGGTCAACCTGGGCCGCATCGAGCGGTACGCCCAGGCCGACGAGACTGTGGTCGTGCCCGGCAAGGTGCTCGGGTCCGGCGCCCTCCGGAAGGAGGTCACCGTCGCAGCCGTCGACTTCTCGTCGACGGCCCGGACCAAAATCGACCAGGCCGGCGAAGCAATAGAGCTCGAACAGGCACTCGAAGACAACCCCGACGGCGCCAACGTGCGGGTGATTCGATGAGTTACGCGGAATTCGAAGCTGACGTCGTCGTCGACGCCCGCGACTGCATCGTGGGCCGCGTCGCCTCCCAGGTCGCCCAGCGCGCGCTGGACGGCGAGCGGGTGGCCGTGGTCAACGCCGAGCAAGCGGTCATCACGGGCAGCGAGGAGGACGTCATGTCGGTGTACCGCCAGCGTGACGCTGTCGGCTCCGACCGGGGACCGAACTACCCCAAGCGGCCCGACCGCATCTTCAAGCGGGCGGTCCGCGGGATGGTTCCCTACGAGAAGACCCGCGGCCGGGAGGCGCTCGGCCGGGTCCGCGTCTACGTGGGCAACCCCTACGAGGACGACGATGCCGTCGAAGCAGAGGTGCTCGAGGACACCTCGCTGGACCGACTGTCGAACATCAAATTCGTCTCGCTCGGCGACGTGAGCGAGAACCTGGGTGCTAACGTCACATGGTAACCAACACGGAGCAGGCGCGGCTGAAGATGCTCGAACCGTTCCGCATTGCCGACGAGGAACTGCGCGACGACGTCAACGTCGACGTCTCGGTCTCCGGCGGCGGCTTCGCCGGACAGGCGGACGCCGTCCGGACCGCCGTCGCCCGCGGGCTCGTCGAGCACACCAGCGACGCCGAACTGCGGGACGCGTTCATGTCCTTCGACCGCTCGCTGCTGGTCAACGACGTCCGGCAGTCCGAACCGAAAAAGTGGGGCGGCCCCGGCGCGCGGGCCCGCTACCAGAAGTCCTACCGCTGAGGTGACCGGGACATGATGGTACCGGTCCGGTGTTTCACGTGCGGTAACGTCGTCGGCGAGCACTGGGAGGAGTTCAAGACTCGCGCCCGCGAGGGCGACGAGGACCCCGCCGAGGTGCTGGACGAGCTCGGCGTCGAGCGGGCCTGCTGTCGGCGGATGCTCGTCTCCCACAAGGACCTCGTCGACATCGTCTCCCCCTACCAATGAGAGGAACCAATCGATACGAGAAGGCGCGCATCCTGGGGGCCCGAGCCCTGCAGGTGTCCTACGGAGCGCCGGTGCTCGTCGACACCGACCAGACCGAGCCGATTCTCGTCGCCGCCGAGGAGTACGACGCCGAGGTCCTCCCCTTCACGGTGCGCCGGGGTGAGGAGTAGATGACCCTCGTTACGGAGGTCCGGCTCCGCCGGGTGCTCGACAGCCGGGGCAACCCGACCGTCGAGGCCGAGGTCCGGACCGAAAGCGGCGGGTTCGGCCGCGGCGCCGCCCCCTCCGGCGCGTCGACCGGCGAGCACGAAGCCGTCGAGCGACCGGCCGGCGAGGCCATCACCAAGGCCCGCGAGCTCGCCGTCCCCCGGCTGGAGGGGCAGGTGTACGCCGGCGACCAGCGCGGCGTCGACAGCACGCTCCGGGCGGCCGACGGCACCGACGACTTCTCGGAAATCGGCGCCAACTCCGCGGTCGCCATCTCGATGGCCGCCGCGAAGGCCGCCGCCGACGTGCTCGGTGCGCCGCTGTACCAGCACCTCGGTGGCGCCTTCCGCGGCCGGGACTTCCCGGTGCCGCTCGGGAACGTCATCGGCGGCGGCGAACACGCCGCCGACGCGACCCACATCCAGGAGTTCCTGGCGGCGCCCGTCGGCGCCCCTTCGGTGACCGACGCCGTGTTCGCCAACGCCCGCGTCCACGGCGAGGTCGGCGACCTGCTCGCCGAGCGCGGCGTCGCCGCCGCCAAGGGCGACGAGGGCGCATGGGCGCCCGCCATCGACGACGCGGAGGCCTTCGAGGTCGTCGACGAGGCCGTCGACGCCGTCTCCGAGGAGGTCGGCTTCGAGATCGGCTTCGGCCTCGACGTCGCCGGCGCCGAGCTGTACGAGGACGGCGCCTACCACTACGGCGAGGAGAGCCGGACCCCCGACGAACAGATCGAGTACGTCGCGGACCTCGTCGACGAGTACGGACTCGTCTACGTCGAGGACCCACTCGACGAGGACGACTATGAGGGCTTCGCCGAGCTGACCGACCGGGTGGGCGGCGGGGCGCTCGGCGCCCCGGATAGCGCGAGCGGGCACGGCCCGCGAGCGGGAGAGACGCTCGTCTGCGGTGACGACCTGTTCGTCACCAACACCGACCGGCTCGCCGAGGGCATCGAGGCGGGCGCCGGCAACAGCGTCCTGGTGAAGCCGAACCAGATCGGGACGCTGTCGGACGCCTTCGACGCCATCGAGCTGGCCGTTGCGAACGGCTACGCCCCCGTGGTCTCCCACCGCAGCGGCGAGACGGAGGACACCACCATCGCACACCTCGCCGTTGCGACCGACGCGCCGTACGTCAAGACGGGCGCGGTCGGCGGCGAGGAAGAAGAGCTCGACGACGACGTCGACGCTAAAGAGGCCGACCCCACGAACGAGGAAGCGCCCGCCGAGACGGCCGCCGACGAGGCGACCGACGAGACCGAAACAACCGACGAAACCGACGGGACGGAGCCGGAGACGGAAGCCGACGGGGAGCCCGTCCTTGACGAGGACGTCATGCCGGACGAGGAGGCCGACCTCCTCATCCCAGTCGAGGACTACCTAGCGGCCGGCGTACACATCGGCACCCAGCAGAAGACCGAGTCCATGGAGCGGTTCATCCACCGCGTCCGGACCGACGGCCTGTACGTACTGGACGTCTCGACAACCGACCGGCGCATTCGGACGGCGGCGTCGTTTCTGGCCAACTACCAGCCCGAGCAGATTCTGGTGGCCTCCAGCCGCCAGTACGGCCGGTTCCCGGCCGAGAAGTTCGCCGACGCCGTCGGCGCCCGCGCCCGCACGGGCCGGTTCATCCCCGGCACGCTGACCAACCCCGACTACGAGGGCTACATCGAACCCGACGTCGTAGTCGTCACCGACCCCATCGGCGACTCCCAGGCGGTCAAGGAGGCCATTACGGTCGGCATCCCCGTCATTGCGATGTGCGACTCCAACAACACGACGTCGAACGTTGACCTCGTGGTCCCGACAAACAACAAGGGACGGAAGGCACTCAGCGTCATCTACTGGCTGCTCGCCAACGAGACGCTGGACCGCCGCGGCGCCGAGCCCGCCTACGCCCTCGAGGACTTCGAGACCGAGCTGTAGCGCGTTTTCGTCCTGTTTCCCGCCTACTCCCGTAGCGACAGCTCCGCGAGTTCGTCGTACAGCAGGCTCTCGGGGACCGTCTCGCTCCACCGCAGGTCCTCGACGCCCTCGCCCGGCCGGGCGTGCCCGGCGTCGGCGCTCGCGTTCGCCGGGTGGCCTTCAAAAGAGACGTACGGGTTCGGCATCGGGTCGCGATCGGTCCAGTCGTCCATGTAGAGCAGGTGGACCTGCGCCAGCCCGTCGATGCTGGACTCGAGGCCGGTCGCTTCCCGAACCCCCCGGACCGCACACTCGCGGTAGGACTCTCCGGGGCGACGGCCGTCGCCGGGGTCGACCCAGCTGTCGGCGCCCTCGTAGCGTACGAGCAGGACCCGGCCGTCGTCGTCCCGGACTCGTACGCCTGCCCCGCCGACAACGCCGAAGAACTCGAATGTCTCGACGACGGCGTCGTACTCGTCGGGCGCACAGTCGACCCGGCGGCCCACGAGGTCCACCTCGCCGTGCTCGGCGGCGAGGTCGGCGACCAGGCCGTTGACGTGCCGGAGCAACTCCGCGGACACACCCACGGTCCGGCCGCCAGCGGCTTGGGCGTTACTGACTCCCGGAGTTCGGACATGCTTTTTATCGGCCGGCCAGAGGGTGAGGTATGACCACTTCGAGCGCGCCGGGGAAGGTGTACCTCTTCGGCGAACATGCCGTCGTCTACGGCGAGCCGGCCGTCCCGTGTGCAA
The DNA here is from genome assembly GCA_003022815.1 of Halobacteriales archaeon SW_5_68_122. The sequence continues at coordinate 5,767 of PXSL01000080.1, forward strand.
TCGAGCGCCGCGCGCGGGTGACCGTCGAGGAGCGGTCCGACGAGCAAGTCCGCGTCGAGGCGGAGGAACTGACCCTCGACGGCTTCGCCGTGACCTGGGGCGGCGACGCCGACGACAGACCGGACGTGAACGTTCCGACGCCGCTGGTGGAGGCCGCGATGGGCTACATCGACGGCGCGCTGGCACAGGCCCGCGACGCCGCCGACGCACCCGGAGCCGGCTTCGACATCACCGTCGAGAGCGACATCCCGCTGGGGGCGGGACTGGGCTCCTCGGCGGCCGTCGTCGTCGCCGGCATCGACGCCGCGACGCGGGAACTCGGGATCGAGCTACCCCCGGAGGAACTCGCCGACCGGGCCTACCGTGTCGAACGCGAGGTCCAGGACGGCCAGGCCTCCCGGGCGGATACGTTCTGTTCGGCAATGGGTGGGGCCGTCCGCGTGCAGGGCGACGCCTGTCGACGCCTCGAGGATGTCCCGAACCTACCGTTCGTGGTAGGGTACGACGGCGGCGCCGGCGACACGGGCGAACTGGTCGCCAGCGTCCGGGCGCTGAAAGATGAGTACGGCTTCGCCGGCGACACCGTCGAGGCCATCGGCGACATCGTCAGAAGCGGGGACGCCGCGCTCCGGGCCGGCGACGTTGAGGAGGTCGGCCGGCTGATGGACTTCAACCACGGCCTGCTGTCGGCGCTCGGGGTCTCGGCACGCTCGCTGGACGCGATGGTGTGGGCCGCCCGGGAGGCCGACGCGCTCGGCGCGAAACTGACCGGCGCCGGCGGCGGTGGTTGCGTCGTCGCCCTCGACCACAGCGAGCAGACCCACACCGCCCTGCAGTACACCCCCGGATGCGAGAAGGCATTCCGGGCCGAACTGGACACCGAAGGCGTCCGGATCGAGGAATGACGACCGTGCTGAAGCTTGGGGGCAGCGTCGTCACCGAGAAGGACGACCCCGAGACGGTCGACCGGGTGGCCCTCGAACGGGCCGCCGGCGCGCTCGCGGACCGTGACGACATCGTACTCGTCCACGGCGGCGGGAGTTTCGGCCACCACCACGCCGCGAAGTACGGCGTCTCGACGACGCAGGGCACGGACGACCCGGCCGCGATCAGGGCGATACACGGCGCGATGAGACGGCTCAACGCCGCGGTCGTCAGGGCGCTCGCCGAGGCGGCGGTGCCAGCACTGCCGGTGCATCCGATGTCGACGGCCGACCGCGACGGGAGCGGCGATCTAACGCTCCCGACCGGACAGGTCGAGACGATGCTCGAAGAGGGGTTCGTGCCCGTGCTCCACGGCGACGGCGTCGTCCATGCGGGGAAGGGAGCGACTGTCCTCTCGGGGGACGAACTCGTGGTCGTCCTGGCCGAGGCGCTGGCGGCCGACCGGGTCGGCGTCTGTTCGGCGGTCGAAGGCGTCTACGACGACGACGGGAGCGTCATCGACCGCATCGAATCGTTCGAGTCGGCGGCCGGCACCCTCGGCGGTAGCGACGCGACCGACGTCAGCGGCGGAATGGCCGGGAAGGTGCGGGCACTACTGGGCCTCGACGCGCCGGCGCACGTGTTCGACCTCGACGGTCTGGAGGCGTTCCTCGACGGTGACGAACCGGGGACACGAATCGAGTGAAGGTTTAAATCCGGGAACGGGGCCAGACGGACTGTGGCCGAGTGAATTGTCCGGGCGCGTCCAGCGGGAGCGCGGTGCAGCGCATCCGGCACAGCAGTCCGCACCGCCTTTGACATCCTCCCCGCGTTGAAGCACGGGGATTCCTCGGGGGCGATGCAGCCAGCTATCGCGCCGAGTGAACTTGCGGGTCTGCTGACGCCTCGTTGGT
>PXSL01000081.1 GCA_003022815.1 Halobacteriales archaeon SW_5_68_122
CACACTGGTGGCGCTCGTGGGCCGTCGCCTGGTGGACCAATAGCTCCTCGACCGCCTCGGCGTCGTACGAACAGTCCTCGATGGCACACGCCCACATACAGAAACGCTGAACGGGCGACGACATATGATTTGGCCCCGGCGGGGGCAGTGTTCGGATGAGCGGCGGTGGCCCGCACAGTCCACCGCCGAGTGTGACCCGAAGGGGCCGACCGGTCGGCGGCTCCGACGGCCCTTAGAACCGCAGGACGAGCTCCGAGGATTGTAGTTCGAAAGACGGCTCGCGGAGCCGTCTTTCGTCGTCCCGAAAATCGCTGATTTCTGGAGACAGCGAGTCAGAGCCCTCGAGCGGGCGGAGGGCTTCCGAGGTGGGCTCATACTGATTACCGTACCTGTGTGCCGGTCCGACCGCACGACGGCGTGCGGTCGATCCGGGACTGACGTATAGTAACCACTATTAGTTGAACCGTCGCCGTCTGATCACTCATCTGAACAGTACCTATACTATGGCCGTGTTCAGATACGGATTGCGGAATCCAGAACGCCCTCGGCACTCTCGAGTTCCGCTCGCGGGCCATGCGCGGCGCTCCGCGCCGCGAATTCGAGGCGATGAAACCGCCTCGCCGCCCGCTCGCACGGCCCGGGACTCACTGTCATTCGAGAGCGATGCTCTCTCGTGATGTTGCCAGAATCCTGCGGATTCTGGCCGCTTGCCGAACGTAGTCCGGCAATATCGGCAGAACGCGTCGCGTTCTGATTGCACGCGGAAAATCTTCGAGTTCCCGCACTGATGAAAGATACATCGCGTCGTTCGAACCACGCTCCTCAGTCGCGGTGCTCCTGTGGTGTCCTCGCGCGGCGCTGCCACGCGAGGTGCCAGTGCTGCCGGCACCCTGTTCCGTGGTCGTTCGAAAGGCGCTTCGCGCCTTTCGTGATGACGAGAGAGCTTCGCTCTCTCGAACCACGGCGAAGCCGCCACGCAATGCCTCGCCGTTTCAATTCGCCAAGCCCCGGCCGGTCAGCTGGCGGAAACGGACCCACTGGACGGTCCGTATCTGACACCGTCCATCCTACCGTCCCAAATCATAAATCCTGGGGGCGTTCCGGAGGCGTACGTTTTTGCCGGCCGGGACCCGACCGTCGGCCGTGCGCGTTCACGGCCATGAAGTCCGGGGCATCGACATCGGCGGCGAGACCCGCTGTGCCCACTACGGGACCGACCGCGATGTCGTCGCCATCAGGTTCGCCTGTTGTGAGACGTACTATCCCTGTTTCCGGTGTCACGAGGAGGCGGCCGCCCACGACGCCGAACGGTGGCCCGTCGAGCGCCGCGACGAACCGGCGGTGCTGTGTGGGTGCTGCGGCGCGGAACTGGCCGTTCAGGAGTACGTCGGCGTCGACTCCTGTCCCGACTGCGGCGCCCGGTTCAACCCCGCCTGCGCGGACCACTACCATCTGTACTTCGAAACGCCGGGCGACGACGCGTAGAGTTTTCCCCGGCCGCGGCCCGACCGACGGTATGGACGAGGCCGACGAACTCGCCTGGGAGACGCTCGCCACCGAGACGGACTACACCTGCCCCGGTTTCGACGTCACCGTCGACGACGTCCGGTTGCCGGACGGCACCGAGGCGGAGTACCACTACGTCTCGGAGCCGCCGTCGGTGGTGGTGCTGCCGTTCACGACGGACGGCGACGTGGTCGTCATCGAGGAGTGGCGGCAGGCCGTCGGCCGGATGAACTACGGCCTGCCGGCGGGCGGCCTCGAGAGCGAGGACGTGGACCCGGCCGCGGCGGCCCGCCGCGAACTGGCCGAGGAGACCGGCCACGAGGCCGCCGCCGTCGAGCCACTTGTCACCTACGAGCCCGCGAACGGCCTCTTCGACTCGACGTTCCACTACGCCGTCGCCCGCGGCTGTGAGCCGACCGCCGAACGGGACCTCGACGACAACGAGTCCATCCGCGTCGACACGACCACGTTCGCCGACCTCCAAGAGCGGGCCATCGCCGGCGAGTTGCGGGACGGTCGCTCGGCGCTGGCGGTCCTCCAGTACGCCCTGCAAGCCGAGTAACCGGCCCTCACCGCATTCCGGCGTCGTCGATTTCGGGGTGGTTCCGGTAGAATGCCACGAGATCACCGGCGTACTCCTCGAATCTGGGGCACGCGATACCGGAACCCTCCAGGTCCTCGATAGTGTTCGAGCAGTCGAAGCTGGCCGACCACGTCTGGAACTCGAAGCCGCCGCTCTCGACCAGTTCGTGGTCGGGGGCAAGCGACTCCAGCAGGCCGCGGACGACCCCCTTCGGGTACGGCGGGACGAACGTCTTCGTCTTGCCCGCCGCCTCGCCGAGGGTCTTGATTAGCTCGACCGTCGAGGGCGGGTCGGGGTCCGCGAGGTGGTACACCTTGCCCTCGGATTCGTCGATGTCGCTTAGATAGCCGATGGCGTCGACGACGTAGTCCCGGGGGACGACGTTGAACTCCGCGTCGCCGGCGCCGCGCGGCGCCGGCACGACGGCGTACTCACCCTGCTCGAGCAACGCCTCGATGAAGGCGTACGAGCCGTCGTACTTCTGGGTCTCACCGGTCTCGCTGTCGCCGACGGCCGCCGCCGGCCGGTAGATAGTGGTCGGAATCTCGTCGGTCCGCTCCTGGACGAGCACCTCGGCGGCGTGTTTCGTCGACTCATAGTGGTTGCCGAACCGCTGGCCCTCCAGCAGCATCTCCTCGGTGAATCGCCCCTCGTAAAGGCCGGAGACGACGACGGTGCTGACGTAGTGGAACCGGTCGACGTCGGCGCCCGCGACGAACTCGAGGACGTGTCTGGTCCCCTCGATGTTAACCTGCTTGCCCGGCTCGCGGTTCATCGTCAGGTCGTAGATGGCCGCCAGATGGTAGGCTTCGACGGTCTCGTCCTGCAGGTCGTCGTAAGCGTCGCCCAGTCCGAGGCCCGCGTCGGTGATGTCCCCCTCGAGGAGGTCAATGCGGTCGGCGTCGGCCTCGATGTCGGCGGCGCGTTCCTCGGCTTGCTTGCGGTACTTCGACTGTATCAGACACGTCACCGTCATGTCGTCGTCGTGTCGGTCCAGCAGCCGCTCAACGAGCGCCGACCCGAGAAAGCCCGGGAAGCCAGTGAGGAAGACGGTAGCCATGTGTGGTGGCCGGGGGCGGGACCCCTATATGTTGTGCCGGTCTCCCACGGTCCCGTTAACCGCGCCGGGATCGGGGAACATCAGCGTTCGGCGTCGCCGGACCGCTATCGGGGTGTTGCCGGACGCAACGAGCGCCGCGTCTTCGGCTCGAGATAAGCGGCGCAGAGCGGCCGACGACGGTCCGGCCCGGAGCGCCTACCGGTCGATTTCGACGTTCTCAATCTCGATGTCCTCGCGGGGCTGGTCGTTGCGGTCGGTCGGGACGGAGCCGATCTCCTCGACGACATCCATCCCTGCGACCACCTCGCCGAAGACGGCGTGCTTGCCGGACCGTCGTGGGTCAACTCGTCGTGGAACTCGTCGTCGAACTCGTAGCCGGGGCCGCCGCGGCCGGTCCCCGTCGGGTCGCCGCCCTGAATCATGAACCCCTCGATGATTCGGTGGAAGACGCATCCCTCGTACAGCGAGTCGCCGCGCACCTCGCCGGTCTCGGGGTCCTCCCAGGTGGTGGTGTCCGGCGCGGGGTCGTCGTCGGCCGCCGGGTCGTGCTCCGCGAGGTTGTGGAAGTTCTCGACCGTCCGGGGGGCGCGCTCTTTGAATAGTTCGATGGTGATGTCGCCGTGGGTCGTCCCGAGGGTGACGGTCGGGTTGTCGCTCATGGCCGGAGGGTGGCGCGGACGTCGCAAAAGACTGCCGACTGCTCGCCGGTCGGGGGCGGTCGATCCGGGGTTCTGGAGGCGTCGCTCGCCGCGTCGCCGCGTCGGGGGAAAAGTGTCGTCCCCCCGCGAGGCGTTCGAGAGCGGCGCCGGACCATCGTCTGCGAGGTCGCCGAGCGGAAGCTCGCGGCGCTGGGCCCCGAACACGACGAACTCACCGACACCCAAGAGGCGTACCTGAGCTCTTGGCAGCGCGAGTGGTGGGGCCGGCGGCGGTCGAACCGCGGTCACGCCCGACTGGTCGGCTGATAAACCACCCACGATAGACGGCGAATCGCCTTTCGGAGCGACCGACGAACCGGGGGCCACATGGAGCGACGCACGTTTCTACAGGGGCTGGGCGGCGCGGCGGGACTGGCCGCCAAGAGCGGCGTGACCGCCGCCGTCGGGCGTTCCGACCGACTCTCTGGAGGCGCTGGGGGGAGGCGCTCGAGAGCTCGTTCGAGGCCGACGACTGACCGGCTCCGGCCGACCCGACGACTATCGGGCGCCGGCCCCCGCTTGTGTAACCCGCCTCGCTTGCGAGGTGGTGGATTGATTGTGCCCTGCGCCACAGTGTGAGACGGTGACAACCTGTGCCTGAGGCGGCCGGTCCGACGAAAGTGACCGCGGGAGAGACGCCCGACGACACCGACCTCGACGCCGTTGTCGTCGGCGCGGGGTTCTCCGGGCTGTACATGCTACACCGGCTCCGGGAGCTGGGCCTTTCGGTGCGCGTCTACGAGAAGGGCGCCGGCGTCGGCGGGACGTGGTACTGGAACCGCTACCCCGGCGCACGGTGCGATAGCGAGAGCCACATCTACTGTTACTCCTTCTCGGAGGACCTGCTCGAGGAGTGGGAATGGACCGAGCGCTACCCCGAAGGGCCGGAGATTCTCGAGTACCTGCGGTTCGCGGCCGACCGGCTGGACCTCCGGCGCGACATCGCCTTCGGGACGGCGGTCACGGCGGCCGAGTACGACGAGGACGCGGGCACCTGGACCGTCGAGACCGACGACGGCGACGGCGTCGAGACGCGGTTCCTCGTCAGCGCCGTCGGCTGTCTCTCCGAGCCGTTCAAACCCGACTTCGACGGCCTCGAAACGTTCGACGGCGAGTGCTACCACACGGCCCGGTGGCCCCACGACGGGGTCAACCTTGGGGGGAAGCGGGTCGGCGTCGTCGGCACCGGGTCGACCGGCATCCAGTTCATCTCCGCGACCGCACCGCGTGTGGGCCACCTGACGGTGTTCCAGCGGACGCCGAACTACGCCGTCCCCGCGCGGAACCGCCCGCTGGCCGACAACGAGTACGCCGAGATACGCGAGAACTACGGCGACATCTGGGAGCGGGCCCGCGACTCCCGGCTGGGGATGCCGTTCGAGCCGGACGAGAACTCCGCCCGGACCCTCTCGGAGGCGGAGATGCGGGAAATCCTCGAGAAGCGCTGGCAGCAGGGCGGCTTCCGGTTTCTCCACGCGTTCGAACCCGGCCACGTGCTGTCGAGCGCCGAGACCAACGAGTTCGTCTCCGAGTTCATCCGCGAGAAGATACGCGAGCGGGTCGACGACCCCGAGACCGCCGAGAAACTCGTCCCGACGGACCATCCGTACGGCGCGAAACGGCCACCGATGGACTACGACGACTACTACGGCACGTACAACCGTGACGACGTCTCCCTGGTCGATGTCGACGCCGACCCGATAACCGAGGTGACCCCCGGCGGCGTCCGGACGACCGCCGGCCACCACGAACTCGACGTGCTGGTGTTCGCGACGGGGTTCGACGCGATGACGGGCGCGCTGCTGGCGATGGACATCCAGGGCCGCGGCGGCCTGACGCTGGCGGACAAGTGGGCTGACGGCCCCGTCACGTACCTCGGTCTCGGCGTCCACGGCTTCCCGAACCTCCTCACCATCACCGGCCCGCAGAGCCCATCCGTGCTGACCAATATGCCGATGGCCATCGAGCAGCACGTTGAGTGGATTGCCGACTGCATCTCCCACATGGACCGCGAGGGGTACGACCGCATCGAGCCGACCGCCGAATCCGAACGGCAGTGGGTCTCACAGACCAACGGCGGACTGGACATGTACCGCGATATCTGCGAGCGGGTCGCGGCGGACGGCTACGACGGGTTCGAACTCCGGCGCGCCGCCCAAGGAGCGGCAGTCGAACAGTAGTCCCGCGTTCAGAACGACCGCAGTTTCTCGAGTCGCTCGGCGGCCGCACCGCTCTCCAGCGCCTCCTGGGCCGACTCGAGGCCGTCGCGGATGTCCTCGGCGTCCCCGGCGGCGTAAATGCGGAGCGCGGCGTTGACCGCGACGGCGTCGGCGAACTCGTCGTCGCGGTCGCCGGCGAGGACGGCCTCGGTCATCTCGGCCGAATCGGCCGCCACGTCGTCGACGCCGAGGTCCGCCTCCTCGAAGTCCATGCCGTACTCCGGCGTCTCGATGTCGAAGTCGTCCATCTCCTCGCCTTCCGACCAGACGGCCACCGTCGTCGACCCCGGCCGGACGTCGTCGTACCCTTCCATGCCCTGGAACATGACGACGCGGTCAACGTCGGCCGTCTCGCTCTCCCCGAGGGTGTCGATGATGCGCTTCGCGTACGGCAGGTGGTAGAACGACCCCAGATGGGTCGAGGCCTCGGCGGGGTTCGCAAGCGTCTCGATGGTGTTGACGAACGTCCGGACACCCATCCGGGCGCGGCGGTCGTCCAGCGCCTCGACGGCGGGCGCGAAGTCGGGCCGGTAGTAGAAGCCAAAGCCCACCTCGTCGGTCATGTCGGCAGACTCGGCGGGCGCGAGGTCCGTCCGGACGCCCAACTCGTCGAGGACGTGCTTGTAGGCGTCCTGGCGCTGTGTCGGCACGCGGTCGGCGGAGTGGGCGACGACGGGCGTGCCGGCGGCGGCGGCCACACGCCCTCGCTCATCACGTCGACGAAGGCGCCCAGCTCCTCGGGGGTGTTGCGCTTCCAGCGGTTGGCCAGCCAGAATGCCCCCAGCGTTGTCGGGTCCGGTTCGCCGTCGAGCACCCGGCGGAACGCCTCGGCGGCCTGCTCGCGGGTCATGTCGTCGGCGGACTTGTGCCCGGAGCCGACCACCTCCGTCATCAGCCGCTCCAGCGGCCACTCGCCGTAAGTCTCGGTCGCTTTCGCCATACAGACGGTTCGGGGCGGCGAGGCAAAAACGTCTCTCTTTCGGCGACGGTCGGACACCGGCATAATGATTGCTGTCGCTGTGTAACGGTACGACCCCCCCACGGTCGGGCGGTCGACCCGGTAACGACGTACAGCAATCAGTATCAGTCCTCGCGGCGGCCCCACAGCTTCGCTCCGACCGCGGCGCCGCCGGCGAGAAGCGCCGCCAGCAGGCCCATCCCCGGTTGCGGTTCCGAACTCGCCGGCGGGATCGACTCCTCCGGGGTGCCGGTCGGGGTGGTGCTGTCGGCCGCCGTCGGGGACGGCGTCTGGACGGTCGGCGAGGCCGTCGCTGTCGAGGCGGCCAAGAGCGGGAACGAGGCGACGACGCCGGCGTGGTCCGACGGCCACACCCGGACCGTCTCGCCGCCGATATCGGCCGTGATGCGGTCGCCGGGCGCCTCGCCGACCCGTTCGACGGCCGTCGACCGACCGGCGCCGCAGTGAAGCACCGCGTCCACGCGCCGCGAGAGCGACGACGCCTCGTTTCGGAGGTCGGCCTCCTGACAGCAGGTCGGGCCCGCCGACCCGCCCCCGGTGGCCGCGCCGGCGTCCTTGAGGTCGGAGCGAAGCAGGTCGTATGCCTCCTCGCCGGGGACGCTGTTGAGGTCGCCGCCGACGGCGACCGGCCGATCGTCAGGTAGCGCCCCGAGCAGTTCCTCGGCTTGCGCGCGCCGGATCGGCGCCGACAGCGGTTCGAGGTGAGTGGTCACCGCGCGTGCGGTCCGGCCGCCGACGGCAACGTCGGCGCCGGCGTACCCGCGTCGGACCGCGAGGTCGATGTCCTCGATAGGCACGGGTACGCCGGCGTCGAACCGGGTTGCGACCAACGCGTCGGTCGGGAGGTCCGCCCGTACGAGGACGGCCACCCGGTCGGTCAGCCGCAGGTCGACCGGGCCGTCCTCGCCGTCGGCCGGCACCTCGACGTCATTGGTCACGAGCGTCGCCCGGGGCTCGTAGGCGGCCCCCCGGGCCGACAGTGCCGCCGAGAGCCCCGACAGCAGGTCGGCCAGCACCTCGGAGGCGCCGGGGTCGTCAACCGCGTCGAACTCGCTCGGGTCGCGGGTCCGCACCAGCGCCGCTTCCTGGAGGCAGACCACGTCGGGCCCGGCGGCGGCTATCTCGCCGGCGATAGCGTCGAGACGGGCCGAGAACGGGTGTTCGCGCAGGTCGGCGAGCAGCTCGCCGGCGACGGCGCGCAACCCCGCCCGGTCGTCCGCCCCGAACAGCCGGAACAGGTCGACGCCGACGTAGAGGTTCGCCGACAGCGCGCCGCCGGAGGCGGCGACGGCGGCACCGCGGAGGAGTCGCCGACGCGAGACGTGGTCGGCGTCGTTCGGGGCCATTCCGGCCCATTCTTCGGGCGGCCGGGGCATGAGCTTCGTGGTTCCCGGACCCCCTGGCGGTCCCGCCGCGGTGGCCCGGACCCGGCCGGCGACGGGACGCTACTCCCCGCGGACCCGGTCCAGCTGTCGGGCGATACGACCGTTGACGGCCTCGGGGTCGGTGACGTGACGGAACCGCAACTCGACGCCGCCGCCGCCGGCCGTCGAGACGTGGACGGTCCCGTAGCCGAGGAGCCGCTGGACGGCGCTCTGCCGGAAGCCGCTGTCCTGGACCCGCTCGAGACGGAGGTTCCTGACCGACCGCGAGAACAGCCCCCGCTTGCGGTACAGCTCCGAGGTCGTGATGAGGTACACGATGGCCCGGAACCGGAGGTACGTCACCACCCCGAGGACGACGCCCAAGAGTACGACGGCGAGGCCGACCCCGACGAGTCCGAGTGGGACGGCCGAGAGCGTCGGCGGGTCGACGGCGGCGACGGCACCGGACCCGACGGCGACGACCGCGATGCCGACCACGACCAGGAGCGTCTCGCCCAGCAGTTCCTGTACAACCCGCGCGGTGCTGGGGCCGCCCCGCCAGACGACTGTCTCGTCGTCGGTGAGCGTCACCCAGTCCGGAACCCCGCCAATCGACTCGCGGCTCATCGGCGGATACTCCCGGTGCGGCCATAAAGTCCCTTCGGCGGCCCGCGGACCGCTGCCGCCCGGAACCGACGGACCCTAATCCCCGCGGTTCCTACGCGTGGCAATGAGTTCGCCAGCGGCCGACGGCGACGACTGGCGGGCGGGACTGGACGAGGTCGACGCCGCGCTCGTCGACGGCTACCAGTCGGGCTTTCCCGTCGAGGAGCGGCCGTTCCGGTCGGTCGGCGCGGACCTGGGCGTCGAGGAGGCGGAGGCGCTGTCGCGGGTCCGCGACCTCCGGGAGCGGGGCGTGTTCCGGCGGTTCGGGGCCGTCCTCAACCCGCCGGTGATCGGCGCCTCAACGCTGGCGGCGGTGCAGGCCCCCGACGAGCGGTTCGACGACGTCGCCGAGATCATAAACGCCTATCCGCAGGTGAACCACAACTACCGGCGGGACCACGAGTGGAACACCTGGTTCGTCGTCACCGCCGGGTCCCTGGAGCGGCGCGACGAGATTCTGGCCGAA
>PXSL01000082.1 GCA_003022815.1 Halobacteriales archaeon SW_5_68_122
CGGCGAGGGCGGCAAGAACATGCTGCTGTGGTTCGCGTTCCTGACCATCATCCTGGTGGTCGCGGTGTTCGCGCTGGTGGTCGCCATCGTCTTCGACGCATTCCCGCAGGTGACGACCGCGAGCACGATTTACATCGCGCTGGCGCTCGCGTTCGGAGCGTACCTCTATCAGTTGAACGGGCCGTTCCTCCCGGGAACGGTGGTTTTCGTCGCCGGCGTGTTCGCGGGCGTCTACGTCGGCATCCAGTACCCGTTCGCGCTGTTCCCGGCGGTCGGCGACGCGGCGTATCCGACGGGAACCATCGTCCTCTCAGACGTGCTCGGCCTCGGGGGCGGGCAGTGGCTTCCCGGCTCCTCGGCCGTCGCGATGAACCCCAACCGGGCCGCGTGGGTCCCGATGGTCATGGTGTATGCGGGCGTCGCCAGCGCGCTCCCGGTGTGGGTCCTGCTGCAACCGCGCGACTACCTGTCGTCGTTCCTCTTGTACACAGGCGTCGGCGGGACGCTCTTGTCGGTCATCATCGGGACGGTGCTCGCCACGTCCGCGGAGCCGCTCGTCGTCGACAGCAGCCTCGGGGCGTTCGAGGGCTTCTGGGGCGTCGAAGGTGCGGGACTGGCGCCGCTGTTCCCGCTGCTCTTTATCACCATCGCCTGCGGGACCATCAGCGGGTTCCACTCGCTCGTCTCGTCGGGAACGACGGCCAAGCAGTTGAACAAGGAGACCGACGCCCGTCTCATCGGGTACGGCGGGATGCTCGGAGAGGGCCTGCTGGCCTCCGTTGCGCTGATCACGCTCGGGGTGGCCGGCTTCGCTGACCCGGCGGGCGGCATCGGCGCCGCCCTGCCGAACTTCGCGACCGGCGGCGGCATCATCCTCACGAGCGTCGGCATCCCCCAGAGCTTCGGGGCGCCGTTCATGGCGCTGGTGCTCGTGAGCTTCCTCCTCACGTCGACCGACACGGCCGTCCGGCTGGGTCGGTACATGATGGAGGAGATAATCGGCGTCCCGGCCGGCCAGACCGCCGGTAGCTCCGACGTCGGCCGCTACACCAACCCCCTCGTCCAGGCCGTGCCGGCCTACCTGATGGTCATCTCCGGCGAGTGGCTCACGCTGTGGGCGCTGTTCGGCGGCGCCAACCAGCTGCTCGCGGCGCTGGCACTGCTGACGGCGACCGTCTGGCTGGCCAACTGGCAGGACGACAAGCAGCTGTACTCGACGGGGGTGCCGATGGCAATCATGGTCACTATCACCGTCCTCGGGCTCTCGTGGCTGGCATTCTATAGCAACCTGTACCAGAACATCATCCAGGGCGGCGCCGGCGACACCGCGGCGCTGATATCCTCGGTCATCCAGATGGTGCTCGCGCTGGTGCTCATCGGTCTCGCGCTGGGGCTGCTGAAGAAGGGCTACGACAACATCTCCACCGTCCAGGACCGCTCCGACGGCGCCGCGGCCGAGCCGAGCGACGACTGACCCGGCCGCGACCCCTTTCGGCGAGACAGCGCCCGGGAGCGGCTACGCCTCCCGCCGCACGTTTTCGAAGGGGTGCTCGACCCCGTCGGGCGCGACCGCGACGGCCGTCACGGAGTCCTCGCCGGCCCGGACCCGGACTCGGACGACCTGGGCGTCGCCGCCGTCGAGGGTCGCGGTCGTCACCTCGCGGGTCGTCTCCGTCGACAGAAGCATCACGGACCCCGCCTTCTCGTACCCGTCGACCGACCCAGTCGTGCAGTCCGTCGCCAGCTCCAGCACCCGGTCTGCGTCCAGCGACGCGACGGGGTCCCGTATCACCTCGGAGTCCTCGACGACCCGAACGGCCGGGGCCGTCAGGAGCCCGAACCGGCGGCCGCCGGGCGCCTCGCACACCCGCCGGAAGACGGTCGCGGTGACGTCCCGGCGCGAGGTCAACTGGACGTCCCCGGAGAGGTCGACCCGCACCATTGTCTCGACGGTCGGTTCCTCGGCGACTACGGTGGTGTAGCCGGGCGATTCGGGGAGGACCACGGGTGCTGCCGCCTCGGCCTCGATGGACTCCGGCTCCTCGGGCAGGAGCGAACAGCCCGCCAGAGCGACGGCACAGCCGGCGAGAACGGGACGGCGGCCCGCGAGACCGTCATAGATACCATAGCGCGGAAACCCACCCCTTTAGGGGTGGGAAGGAAGCGCGTACGCTCCGTGCCGCTCACTTCGGTTCTCCGCCTGGCTGAGTTTCCCACCCGTGCAAGAGCATCGCTTTCCATGTGTACCCGCGCCGGTCTTTGATTTCTGTGAGTTCTGCGTGCTGTTCGTCCGACAGTTCGATGCGGATGTTCTTGACCACACATCTTGTTCACAACCGTAACACATATGTGTGTCGCTCGCATAATCCCGTGTACTGCATCGGAGCCAAAAATGGAGCTGGTGCAGGGGCCGCCGTAGGCCGGCCCTGAACTCGGGGTCGTTGAATGTGCCGCTCCGACTCCCCTTGTTGGGAGCGCGAAGCACGGGAGTCCACCGAGAATTAAAGTGGTGTGTGCCAGCCGGTCGCCCTGGCGTGTTGCCGTGGCGAACGTGCGCTTCCATACGCCAACGCCTCGCCGGAATAAAGCCCGGTGAGAGTACGTCGGAGGACACAGAACAGTCTCCTCCGGCCGAACGCTGTGCGTGCAACCCGCCCGTGACAATCGTGGAGTGTGGGCCGAAACCCCATCGCGGGGGAACGCCTATGACTTCAGTCATGGGTAGTTTACCTCCAGAACCGCTTTGCGAGCCGCGAGAGGAGTCCCTCGTCGGGCTTTGTGACGTCCTCCCAGAGGCGGAACGCCTCGACGATGTCGGCGGCGTCGCCGGCGACGGCCTCCCGTGCGTCCGGGACGACCACGGCGAGGTTCACCTCGTAGTGGCCGTAGTAGCCGAGTTTCAGCAGGGTCCGCTCGCGCTGGCCGTCGACGAACTCCCGGACCTCGCCGGGCAACTCGTCGGCGACGAGGACGAACGTGACGTCCGTGCGGTAGTGCTCCTCGTGGGCCTCGATTCGCTCGTCGGCCAGTTCGTGGCCCAGTTCGACCAGTCGCTCGAGTTCTTCGACCGTCGGGCGGGCGAGACGGCGGGCGTAGAGGTATTCCTCGGAACGGTGGTCGGCGTACGACAGCGCTGGATGGAAGAACTGCTTCTGGTTCAGGACCCGCATCTCGCCGTAGAGGTCCCAGCTCTCCCCCCGGAGTCGGTGGTCCTTCTCGAGCGTATAATTATACATCAGCCGGTCGCTGACCCGGTCGAGGTAGGGGTCCTCTTCCCAGTAGGGGACGTCCTCGACGAGTTCGTCCGGCAGCTTGGACTTCGGCACCGCCCCCTCCGCCGGGTCCTCCCAGTCGTCGCCGTAGTCCGGTCGTTCCCCGACCGCGCCGGCGTCGGTCCGCTCGTTCATCGTCCGTCGCCGGCGAACGTCGCGTCCGCCAAGCGGAGTGCGGGGTTCGTGCCTCGGTACGACATGTCGTGGAGGTGCCGTCTGTCCGATATAAACGCGTCGGTCACCCCCACCGCGCGGAACACGCGGCAGGCTTTTGACGCTGCGGCCCCGACCGTGGGAGTAACAGGCATGGCGAAAGACACGGAAGCCTGCGGTCGCTGCTCGATGACCGTCGTGGTCGACGCCGTCGACGACGACGAGGAGAACCGCCCGCAGGACCCATTCGACGGCGAGCGCATCGAGGTCGACGGGCGGGAACTCGAGCGCGTCTCCCCTGAGGCCTGGATGGGGCGGGTCTCCTCGCGGGTGAACGAGGCGGTCAGTCGCCTCGTCTGGGGCCGGTAGCGACGCCGGGCCTGGTCTCCGAGAGGGGATGCTGAGGGTCCTCGCTTCTTCGGGGAGCCGACGGTACCGACCGCCCGGTGGACCTCTTTCGCAGATTGTATTACTCGGTGTCATGTTTTATAGTATGTAAATCGGCATAAACAATGCGGCAAACCACGGTATGAGACGGTGTCGCATCGTCAGGATTAAATATCCGTTAACGTCTATGCACATGCATGGCACAGGACACAGCCACCTCGGGTCCGGCTGTCGGGACGACGCCTGGCTCTCGATGTCGACGGACGCGACCGTCGTCGTCGACACTCTCCGATAGCCCGGGGCCGCGGGGCGGGGGGCATTCACCGACCTATCAGTAACGCTTTCCGTACCGTTTCCTTCGGACACGAGACGACCAGCGACCGCGCCGACGTCCGGGGGCGGGCGAACCGCTTTTAGGGCCCGCCAGTGTGACACCGAACATGGATTACCAGCGCGTCGAGGGCGGCCGGGAGTACGTGGCCCGCCTCGAGCACGGCCGGGACTGGCGTGAGCAGATAGAGGCGTTCGCTGACGCCGAGGGGGTCGACGCCGCCTTCTTCTTCGGTCTCGGCGCCGTGCAGGACGCGACGCTACTGTTCTACGACCAGGACACCCAGGAGTACGACCCCGTCGAGTTCGACAAGCCGTTCGAGGTGACCGCCGCCGTTGGGAACATCTCGCGGCTGGATGGCGAACGGTTCGCGCACACCCACGTCACGCTCTCCCAGGAGGACGGCACCGCCCTGGGCGGCCATCTCGACTCCGCGACGACGTTCGCCGGCGAGCTGTACCTCCGGGAGTTCGACGCACGTCTCGAGCGGGAGCACGACCCAGTAACCGACCTCGACCTCTGGCCGCTGTAAATGCGCGACGACGACCGGTACTTCGAGCGGCTCGAATCCGGCCTCGAGGAGGCGCTATCGGTCGCCCGTGAGGCCCGCGAGCGCGGCGGCGACCCGACCGACGACGTCGAGATTCCCATCGCCAGAGACATGGCCGACCGGGTCGAGAACATCCTCGGCATCGACGGCGTCGCCGAGCGCGTCCGGGAGATGGAGGCCGACCCCGACCTCTCGAGGGAGGAGGCCACCCTCGAGTTGGCCGCGGACTTCGCCGACGGCACCGTCGGCGACTACGACACCCGCGCCGGCAAGGTTGAGGGCGCCGTCCGGACCGCCGTCGCGCTACTGACCGAGGGCGTCGTTGCCGCCCCCATCGAGGGCATCGACCGCGTCGAACTGCTGGAGAACGACGACGGCACCGAGTTCGTCAACATCTACTACGCTGGACCCATCCGGTCTGCGGGCGGGACCGCACAGGCGCTGTCGGTGCTGGTCGCCGACTACACCCGGACGCTGGTCGGCATCGAGGAGTACCGCCCCTACGACTCGGAGATCGAACGGTACGCCGAGGAACTGGCGCTGTACGACGACGAGACCGGCCTCCAGTACGCGCCGAAGAACGCCGAGGCGAAGTTCATCGCCCGAAACCTCCCAATCATGCTGGACGGGGAGGCCACCGGCGACGAGGAGGTGTCGGGGTTCCGCGACCTCGAGCGGGTCGACACCGACAGCGCCCGCGGCGGGATGTGTCTCGTGCTGGGCGAGGGCATCGCCCAGAAGGCGCCGAAGATACAGCGCTACACCTCCCAACTCGACGAGGTCGACTGGCCGTGGCTCCAGGACCTCATCGACGGCAACTACGGAGGCGAGGAAGCGGCCGAGAACGCCGGCGACGCCGACGACGACCTCGAGGACCGCGAGGAAGAGGACGACGCAGACAGGGCGGAACCGGCGGGGCCGCCACGCCCGGACTCCTCGAAGAAGTTCCTGCGGGACCTCATCGCCGGCCGGCCGGTGTTCGGCCACCCCTCCGAGACCGGCGGATTCCGGCTCCGGTACGGCCGCGCCCGGAACCACGGCTTTGCGACCGCCGGCGTCCACCCGGCGACGATGCACCTCATCGACGACTTCCTCGCGACGGGTACCCAGATAAAGACCGAACGGCCCGGGAAGGCCGCCGGGGTCGTGCCGGTCGACTCAATCGAGGGGCCGACCGTCCGCCTCGCCAACGGCGACGTCCGGCGGGTCGACGACCCTCAGGAGGCCCTGGAGATACGCAACGGCGTCGAGGCCATCCTCGACCTGGGCGAGTACCTCGTCAACTACGGCGAGTTCGTCGAGAACAACCACCCGCTCGCCCCGGCCGCCTACGCCCCCGAGTGGTGGAAGCAGGACCTCGCCGCGGCCGGCGCCGACGTCCAGGCGCTTGAGGACTCCCCTCGAACCGACCTCGAGCATCCCGAGGCCGACCGGGTGCTCGGGTGGGTCGAGAGCTACGACGCGCCACTGCACCCCGAGTACACCTACCTGTGGCACGACCTCGACGTCGAGCGGTTCGACGCGCTGGCGACCGCCGCCAGCGAGGGGTGGTGGGCGGAGGCCGATGGGGCGAGTAGCGAGGCTGAGCGAAGCGAAGCCTCGGATGAAGCGAGCGGGGAGGGACGACCCGCGAGCGGCGAGGGCGACCGAAGGGAGCCCTCGGAGATGGCGAGCGGCGACGCTGGAGCCGCGAGCCGCGAGGGGACCGCGAGTGACCCCGTCGAGCGGACGCTCGTCCTCCCACATACCGACCCCGTCCGGGAGGCCCTGGAGGTGCTCCTCGTCGAGCATACCCAGGGCGAGAAGACACTGACGGTGCCCGACGCCGTACCGCTGGTGCGGTCGCTGGGGCTCACTGATGACCTGGAGAAGCCCTGGACGCTCGAGGGCCTCTCGGCGGAGCCCCGCGAGTGGGACGGCGGCAACAATGCCGTCCGGGTGGTCAACGAGGTGGCGCCGTTCGGGGTCCGCGAGCGGGCGCCCACCCGGGTCGGCTGCCGGATGGGCCGCCCCGAGAAGTCCGAGAAGCGGGATCTCTCGCCCGCGGTGCACACGCTGTTTCCCATCGGCGAGGCCGGCGGCTCCCAGCGGGACGTCGCCGCCGCCGGCAAGCACGCCGAGAGCATGCGCGACACCCCCGGCCTCGTCGACGTGCAGGTCGGCCGACGCCGCTGTGGCGGGTGCGGTGCCGAGACCCACCGCGCCCGCTGTTCCGACTGCGGCGCCGTCACCGAATCGCACTACGTCTGCCGGGACTGCGACATCGATGTCGAGCCCGACGAGTCGGGGCGGACGGTCTGCCCCAACTGCGAGCAGGAGGCCGACGCCGTCCGGACGAAGACCATCGACGTGAACGACGAGTACCGCTCGGCGCTGTCGAACGTCGGCGAGCGATCGAGAAGGGCATCCTCCGGGCGAAGAACGGCGTCTCCTCCTTCAAGGACGGCACCGTCCGCTACGACATGACCGACCTACCGGTCACCTCGGTCCGGCCCGCTGAGCTGAACGTCACCGCCGACCAGCTCCGGGCGCTCGACTACGAGACCGACGTCCACGGCGACCCCCTCACCCACGAGGACCAGCTCGTCGAGCTGCGCGTCCAGGACGTCGTCCTCCCGGACGGCGCCGCAAAGCACATGCTCCGGACCGCCGACTTCGTCGACGACCTGCTCACCCAGTACTACGGCATGGAGCCGTTCTACGAGGTCGAGGACCGCGAGGACCTGGTCGGCGAACTCGTCTTCGGGATGGCGCCGCACACCTCCGCCGCAGTCGTCGGGAGGGTAATCGGGTTCACCTCGGCGGCCGTCGGGTACGCGCATCCGTACTTTCACGCCGCGAAGCGTCGGAACTGCTTCCATCCGGAGACGAAAATCTGGTACGAAGATGACGATGGTTGGCATTACGAGGCGATAGAGACACTAGTCGAGTCGCGGCTCGAGGACCCGGAGACCGACGACTTCGGCACACTGGTCCAGGAGTTGGACGGGGCCGTATCCGCTCTCTCCATCACCGACGGGGGAGAACCGGTCGAGCGCCACGTCGAAGCAGTTTCGAAGCACACGGCGCCCGAGCATCTGATGGAGATACGGACAGCGAGCGGACGCTCTCTGACAGTGACCCCCGACCACGGTATGTTGCGAGCGGACTCCCGAGCGGGTTCGGAGTTCGAACGGACTACGGCGAGCGAACTGCGAGAGGGCGATGCTATCCCGATTCGCGACGGTCCGTCTCCGGTAATGAACGGTGTATTCCACGTCGAAGACGCATCAGCGGACGGCGGCATTGCGACCGAGACTGTCGACCATGTTGAGTATATAAAATCTGACATAGAAAATACGTATTGTCTTACAGTAGAAGACACAAATACAGTCGCCGTAAATGGCCTCTATACCGCCCAGTGTGACGGAGACGAGGACTGCGTGATGCTTCTCATGGACGGACTTATCAACTTCTCGAAGACGTATCTCCCGGACCAGCGAGGAGGGAGTGTCACCGAGGACACCCGACTGGTCGCGGTCGGTCCCGGCGGCGAGGTCGAGTTCCACACGTTCGGGGAATTCTGGGCGGAACTGGACGCTCCGGTCCACCACGACGGGAAGTTCGAAAAGAAACTCGTCGACGGTTCCGGATGGCAAACGTACGTGTTCGACGAGGACCACCGCTCAGGGCTTCAGCCCATCGAACGCGCCATCAGGTACGAGGCCGACCCGGACGAGACGCTCCTCCGAATCGAGACGCAGTTCGGTCGCTCGCTCGACATCACGGAACACCACAGCCTCTTCCGGTACGACGACGGCATTGAGGAGGTCCCAGGGGCGGACCTCCGGCCAGGTGACCACGTGCTGGCTCCCCGGGAACTCGACGTCGAGACGACCGAACGGCGTATCGACGTCGTCGACGCGGTCGACGAACCGTACGTCGTCATCAGCCGTTTCGAGTCGATTCTCGAGGCGGGCGGCTTCGTCGTCCCCGAGGATGTAACGGTCGCCCGTTGGGGGTCAGAAACCGGCATCAGCCGGGCGATAGACGTCGACCGGGAGTTCGCGTGGCTCCTCGGTATGTTTGTCGCCGAGGGCTCGCTCTCCGGGACGAGCCCAACGCTCTACAATTCGGAGAGGGAACTCGTCGACCACGCCGCGTCGGTGGCCGAAGCACACCTCGGAACGCGACCGACCGTCGAATGGTCGAACAAATCGTATCGAGTCCGGTTCCCGACCGTGTTCGCCGACGTCCTGTACGAACTCGGCTTCGAGAACCTCGACTCATACGGTTCGAGCGAGAAAATCGTCCCCGACGCGATACTCAGGGCGCCGAAGGACGTTGCGCTGTCCTTCATCAAGGGATTCCTCGCCGGCGACGGGAGCGAAACCGACATCGCGGGCAACGATTTCAGCAGCATCGGATTCCACACGACCAGCGAGCATGTCAAAGACGGGTTCGTGTTTCTCGCCCACCGATTCGGGATGGTTGCGAACGTCTCGCGCCGCGAGCGCGATTCCAGCAGGCAGCCGATTTACACGGTCTCCGTCTCCGGGGGGTCCGCCGACAACCCGCTTCGGCGAGTGTTGAACGGCGAGGAGTCGTACCTTCCGAAGAGCCTCACCGTCGGGATTCCCGACGCGCTGATGGAGGTCCGAGAGATGGACATCGACGGCGTCAAGCGGATTATACCGAAGTATCTCCGCCGACGCGAGAACGTCTCGCTGGAGAAACTCCGAGAGATGATCGCGGAACTCGAAGGGCGCGACCTGCCCCCGGAGGCACAGGATAGACTCGAGGAGATGCGCCCGCTCGTGGACGGTGACCTCTCATACCTCCGGGTCACCGACATCCGGGAAGTCGACTACGACGGCTACCTCTATGATCTTCAGGTGGGCGGCGAGCCGATATTCACTGCGAACTGGCTGTACGCCCACAACTCTATGGACGCGCCCCTGGTCATGTCCTCGCGCATCGACCCCGCGGAAATCGATGACGAGGCCCACAATATGGACATCGTCTCGGAGTACCCCCGGGCGTTCTACGAGGCGACCCGGGAGATGGCCGACCCGAGCGAGGTCGAGGACCTCGTACAGATCGGCGAAGACACCCTGGGGACCGACGGCCAGTACCGCGGCTTCGATCACACCCACGACACCGGCGACATCGCGCTCGGCCCGGACCTGTCGGCGTACAAGACCCTGGGGGACATGATGGAGAAGATGGACGCCCAGCTGGAGCTGTCCCGGAAGCTCCGGTCGGTCGACGAGACGGACGTCGCCGAACGGGTCATCGAGTCCCACTTCCTGCCGGACATCATCGGCAACCTGCGGGCCTTTTCCCGGCAAGAGACCCGCTGTAAGGACTGCGGAGAGAAATTCCGCCGGATGCCGCTGACCGGCGACTGCCGGGAGTGCGGCGGTGACGTGACCCTCACCGTCTACGAGGGCTCGGTGAACAAGTACATCGACACCGCCCTCCAGGTGGCCGAGGAGTACGACTGCCGGGAGTACACCGTCCAGCGGCTCGAGATTCTCGACCGGGCCGTCGAGTCGGTCTTCAAGGATGACACCAACAAACAGAGCGGCATCGGCGACTTCATGTAACCCGAACTTTTTGCACGGGCCGGCGAAGCCGGCCCAGCAAAAACTTCGATGAAAAATAGCGCCTCGCTCCCGTCGCGCCCTCCCTGCGGTCGGGCGCGGTGGTCGCTCGTTGCTACCGAGCGCTCACTCCGTTCGCGCTCGGGGAAACGCCTCGCTTCGCTCGGCGTATGCTCTCCGCGGGGGTTTCCACCGAGACGGCCGGGGTATCCGGTCAGTACCGCCGCTCTATCTCTTCTTTCGTCTCGCGGATGACGCGCCGTTCGGCCTGCCGCATCGACCGCAGCGCCTCGTCAGTGTACTCGACCTCGATGGCGGGCAGTCGGCTGACCAGCAGGCCACCACCCAGCACCTCGCCGGGGTCGACCCGCGTGGTCATCCGGAACGCCCGCCGGTGGTCCTGCATCGGGTCGGTGAACGCGAAGTGGTCCTCGACGAGGCTGGTCATCGCCTCGCGGTCGAACGCCGACGCCGCGGCCGCCCAGAACTCGTCCTCGGGGGCCTCGACCAGCGGTTCGACGGCCCCAGCGAGCCCCTGCTGGCGCTCGAAGAGCCGGTCGCGGAGCGCCGACCGGCGGTCGGCAGGGAGGTCCGGCCGCAGGTTCGCGTCGTAGGCGTCCGTCTCGAGGATCTTCTCGCGGTGGGTTTCGAACGGCCCGTCGCTCTCGATGGCGTCGAGCAGGACGTCGAACTGCGCGAGAATCTGTTCGCGGTAGGCCGAAAGCTCCGGGCTGACGACCCGCTCGCGGACGGCCTCGGAGTCGCTCAGGAGTCTGTCGACGACCTTGCCGCCCGCTCCGGTCGCGTCCGACTGCAACGCCTGAGCGACACTGAACTCCCGCTCGGTGTAGCCGAGGGCGTCCTCGACGAACCGTTCGAATCCCGAGCATGCTGCCTCCCGGGTCACGCCGTCCAGTCCGGCCCGTACCATAATGTAGCTGACGCCGGCCGAACCGCCCAAACGTCGGGCGAGTCAACCCCGGCCCAACGGGCCGGCTCGCCCGCCGCCGGCAAACCCGGCCGAGCGACGAAGTTTTCCCGGGGCCCGACCCAACAGGGGGTAGATGGAGTTCGAGGAGCTGGAGGCGGTGCCCGGCGTCGGCGCGAAGACCGCCGAGCGGCTGTCGGAGCTCGACGACCCGGAGGCGGCGCTCGCGTCGGGCGACGTCGCCGCCATCGCTCGGGCACCGGGCATCAGCGAAGGGCGGGCCGCCCGCATCGCCCGCGCGGCCATCCGCCACGAGCACGACGACGACGGCGACTTCCTCGCAACGCCGCGGGCGCGGGAGATTTACGACGCGGCCCTCGAGTTGCTCACCGACCGGGCGGTCACCGACTACGCCGAAAAGCGCCTGGAGACGTTCTACCCGAGCGCCGCTACCTCCCGGATCGAGGAGGTCCGCTCGTTCGCCCGGGCAGCGGTCGAGCGGGAGCCGACCCCGGAGGTGCTGGAGGCACTGTCGGGCGTCGAACCGCTCTCGGAGCCCCGTGACGTCCGCGTCCGGGACCGCTGTCTGGCGACGAGCGACGCCGAGACCTACTCGGCGGCCCGGGAGGCCGTCCCCGAGTTGAGCGTCGAGTTCCGGGTCGAGCCGGCCGCCCTAGAGGACCCCGCCGCGGTCGTTCCCGAGCGGACGCTGTCCTTTTTCGCGCGGAACCGCGAGTCACTGCGGGCGGCAGCGGCGGTCCACCGCGCGGCCGACCTTGAGGCACCCTGCGACATTGCGGCGCTGGACGACGCGCTGGCGCGGCTCAACGAGGATGGCACCGTTGCCGACGACGAGACCCTGGACGCCCTGACCGAGGCGATATCCGACCTCGACGCCGCGGTCTCGATGGCCGAGAGCGTCGCCAACGACCGCCTCCGGGCGGCCATTGAGAAGCGCGACGTGACGATCGAGGGCGCGGACCTGCTGTCGCTCGTCGAGCGCGGCGCCGGCGTCGACTCGTTGCTCCAGCGGGAACTGTCCGAGGAGTTCGCCGAAGCCGTCGAGGCCGCCCGCGACCACCTCGTCGACGCCCTGGGGGTCGACGAGTACGAGTCGATGGCCCGCCGTGCGTTCGACGACGACCCCACCTTCCCCGTCGAGCACGACGAGCGAATCGTCGAGCGACTCCGCGAGGAACTGACCGCAGAACGGGACCGCCGGGCGGCGACGCTGAAGCGAGAACTGGCCGACGACCTGCGGGAGATGCGCGACCCCGCCGAGCGGCTGGTCGAGGCCGCCCTGGAGCTGGACGTCGAGCTCGCCGTCGCCCGGTTCGCCCGCGACTTCGACTGCGCGTTCCCGACGTTCGAGGGCCGGGGGTTCGCCGTCGAGGGCGGGCGGTCGCCGCTCTTGGACATCGAGTTCGAGGACGCCGAACCGGTCGACTACGGCGTCGAGGGCGTCGCGCTGCTGTCGGGCGTCAACAGCGGCGGCAAGACGTCGACGCTGGACCTCGTGGCGCTTGTGGTCGTGCTGGCACAGATAGGCCTGCCGGTGCCCGCCGACTCGGCACGGCTGGAGCGGTTCGAGGCGCTACACTACCAGGCCAAGACCCAGGGGACCCTCGACGCGGGCGCCTTCGAGTCGACCCTCCGAGAGTTCGGGTCGCTGGTGGCGGGCGACCGCCGCCGACTCGTCCTGGTCGACGAACTGGAGTCCATCACCGAACCCGGCGCCAGCGCCGTCATCGTCGCCGGCATCCTGGAGGCGCTGGCCGAGAGCGACTCGACGGCGGCCTTCGTCTCGCACCTCGCCGGCGAGATCCGGGCGGAGGCCGACATCGACGTCACCGTCGACGGCATCGAGGCGCTCGGCCTCGAGGACGGCGAACTCCAAGTGAACCGCTCGCCCGTCAAAAACCACCTCGCGCGGTCGACCCCGGAACTCATCGTCGAGAAACTTGCCGAGGACGACGGCGACGACCTGTACGGCGAACTCTTAGAGAAGTTCGACGAGGGCTGACCGGGGGGTCGGGGTTCATCATCCCGTTTGACACCCCCGAAGGCTTAACACGCGGCGTAGCGTGGTGAAAGTGAAATGGCCGACGACGACATGCTCTCATGGGACGAGTCGGTGTTCCGCGACGAGCACGTCCTCGAACTGGACTACCTCCCGGAGGCCTTCCTGCACCGTGACGGGCAGATGGAGACCCTGAAGTACGCCCTCCGGCCGGCGGTCCGGGGGTCGCGGCCACTAAACGTGATGGCCCGTGGGCCGCCGGGAACGGGCAAGACCACCGCCGTCCAGAAACTGTTCGACGAACTGACGGGCGTCAGCGACGTCGAGGTGGTACGGGTGAACTGCCAGGTCGACTCCACCCGGTACGCCGTCTTCTCGCGGCTCTTCGAGGGCCTCTTCGAGTACGAACCGCCGACCTCGGGTATCTCCTTCAAGAAACTGTTCGGCCAGATCACCGACCACCTCGTTGAGGAGGACGAGGTGCTCGTCGTTGCCTTGGACGACGTGAACTACCTCTTCTACGAGGACGAAGCCTCTGACACACTGTACTCGCTACTTCGGGCCCACGAGGCCCACAGCGGCGCGAAAATTGGCGTCATCGTCGTCTCCTCGGACCTCGAGCTGGACGTTATCGAGGAGCTGGACGGCCGCGTCCAGTCCGTCTTCCGTCCCGAGGAGGTGTACTTCTCGGCGTACGGCGAGCGCGAAATCGTCGACATCCTCGAGGAACGGGTCAAGCGTGCGTTCCGGGACGGCGCCGTCGGCGCGCGCGTTCTCGACCGGGTGGCCGAGCACACCGCCGACAGCGGCGGCGACCTCCGGGTGGGCATCGACCTGTTCCGCCGCGCCGGTCTGAACGCCGAGATGCGCGGCTCCGCCGAGGTGAGCCCCGACGACGTCAACGAGGCCTACGAGAAAGCCAAGTACGTCCACCTCTCGCGGCACCTCCGCGGCCTCTCGGAGTCCGAAGCGGCGCTGGTCCACGTGCTCGCCGAATACGACGGGGAACGCGCCGGCGACGTCTACGAGGCGTTCGACGAGCGGACCGACCTCGGGTACACCCGCTACTCCGAGATCATCAACAAGCTCGACCAGCTCGGGCTCATCGACGCCGAGTACACCGACGTCGAGGGGCGGGG
>PXSL01000083.1 GCA_003022815.1 Halobacteriales archaeon SW_5_68_122
GGAGACGCCGAAGTTCCATCCCGTCTCCATCTCGGGGTACCACATCCGGGAGGCGGGCTCGACGGCCGCCCAGGAGGCCGCCTTCACGCTGGCGGACGGCTTCGCCTACGTCGAGGACTGCCTCGACCGCGGCATGGACGTCGACGAGTTCGCGCCGCTTCTGTCCTTTTTCTTCAACTCCCACAACTCGATGTTCGAGGAGGTGGCGAAGTTCCGGGCCGCCCGCCGCATCTACGCCCGCGTGATGGACGAGTGGTACGACGCCGAGGCGGACGCCTCCAAGCGGCTGAAGTTCCACACCCAGACCGCCGGCCAGTCACTGACGGCCCAGCAACCGCTGAACAACATCGTCCGGGTGACCGTGCAGGCGATGGCGGCGGTGCTGGGCGGCACCCAGTCGCTACACACCAATAGCTACGACGAGGCGCTGGCGCTACCCAGCGAGGACGCCGTCCGGGTGGCGCTGCGGACCCAGCAGATACTGGCCGAGGAGTCCGGCGTCGCCGACATCGTCGACCCGATGGGCGGCTCCTATGCTGTCGAGTCGTTGACCGAGGAGATGGAGGCCGAAATCACCGCCTACATCAAGGAGATCCGGGAGATGGGCAACGGGTCGGTTCGTGACGGCGTCCTCCAGGGCATCGAGCAGGGCTACTTCCACCGGGAAATCCAGGACGCCGCCTACCAGTACCAGCGCCGGGTCGACGCCGGTAAGGAGGTCGTCGTCGGGGTCAACGAGTACGAAATCGACGAGGACACCGATCCCGACATCCTGAAGGTCGACCCCAAGACCCGCGACCGCCAGCTCGAACGGCTCGAGCGGGTGAAAGACGAACGCGACGACGCCGCCGTCGAGGAGGCGCTGGGGTCGCTTTCGAAGGCCATCGAATCCGGCGAGAACGTGATGCCGCCCATCATCGAGGCGGTGAAGGCCTACACGACGATGGGCGAGATAATGGCCGTGTTCGAGGACCACCACGGCGCCTACCAGGAGACGGTCGGGATGGCCTGAGCGGGTCCGACGTTCCGTCGGAACCGCGGCAGTATCGACCTGGGGAGAGGAATATGGGAGACGAACGTTGTGACATACCGCGGCGGCCCGCAATTTAATTTGGTAAGCAGTCAAGTGGCGGATATGTCGAGTAGTTCTACGAGGCAGTTCGGGGAATCGGCCGCAGGAACAGGACGGCCCGACGCGAGGTGGTGGGATGGATTACCGGCCGCAGTGCGGCGCGAAGGGGTTCGACTGCGCCGCCGTGACTCGGTCCCCGGTCGAAGCGCCCTCCCGGGAGGTGTCGAGACGTGAGTCCCGACGGTCGAGGGCGGGACCCGGGTCGGCGGGCGCTGCTGAAAGCCGGCACGGCATTAGCGGGCATCGCCGGACTCGCTGGCTGTACGGACCTGTTTCAGGATGGGGATGACACCGAGACGCCCGTTCCGACGCGGACGGTGACCCCGACAGCGACGCTGACGCCCGCGGAGACGGCGACCCCGACGGACACGGACGCGCCGACTCCACAGGGTACAGAAACGCCGGTGACGACACCGACACCGACGCCAGCGGCCACGGAGACGCCGACACCCACGGCGCCACCGACGCCGGACCAGAACAGAATCGCCGCCGACGACGGCGATGCGGACGACAGTTTCGGCTCGTCGGTCGCGGTCGCTGGCGACGGGAGCACGGCCCTCGTCGGCGCGGCCGGCGACGAGGACCCCAATGGCGATGGTGCGGGGTCGGCGTACGTCTTCAGGCGGAGCGGCGGGACGTGGGCACAGCAGGCCAAACTCGCTGCCGCCGACGACGACGACCCGGCACGCTTCGGCGGTGCCGTCGCGATGTCGAGCGACGGGAGCACCGCTCTCGTCGGCGCGCCCGGAGAGGAGACCCAGATCGACGACGGCGACGAAACAGAGTTCCGGGAGAGGGGAGGGGCGGCGTACGTCTTCCAGGAGAGCGGCGGAGAGTGGTCGCAGAAGGTGAAAATACGGCCCGAGGACAGCACCGAAAACGACCGCTTCGGTGGCGCAGTCGCGCTAACGGATGACGGCACCACTGCCGTCGTCGGCGCTTCCGGGCACGCGGAGGCCCCCGAGAGCGACGTCGGGACCGCGTTCGTCTTCGAGCGGCGTGGCGGCGCGTGGAAAGAGGTACAGCGACTCGACGCGAGCGACCGCGACGAGGGCGACCGGTTCGGGTCGTCGGTGGCCGTCGCCGGTGACGGTGCCGTCGTCCTTGTCGGCGCGGACGGCAACGATGAACCCGACGGGAGTGCGGCGGGGTCGGCATACGTCTTCCGAGAGAGTAGCACCATAGCGTGGTCTCGCGAGGCGAAAATCGCACCCGACGGCGGCGATGACGGCGACCGTTTCGGCGGGGCGGCCGCGCTGACGGGGAACGGGACCACCGCTCTCGTCGGCGCTTCACAGCGGGACGCGTCCGGCGGAGCAGCGGGGGCGGCGTACGTCTTCAAGCGGGACGGTGGAGACTGGCCGGAGCAGGACAGACTCGACGCGAGCGACGGCGACGGCTCCGATCGGTTCGGGTCGTCGGTCGCGCTGGCGGATGACGGGACCACGGCGCTCGTCGGCGCCGACGAAGACGGGGATGGAGCGGGGTCGGCATATCTCCTCGAGCGGAGCGAGGAAACGTGGTCTGAGCGGGCAAAACTCGCCGCCGGCGACGACGGTGACAGCTTCGGCTCGTCGGTCGCACTGGCGGGAGACAGGGGCACCGTTCTCGTCGGCGCCGACGGCGACGAGGACCCCAACGGCGACGGCGCGGGGTCGGCTTACGTGTTCAGTTTCTAAGGTGCGAGGGGCACCTCTCTCACGGACTGGACCGACGACCGAGAGACGGTTATCGGCCGTCCAATACGGTGCACTGCCGGTCGCTCCCGAGACTCGGAACCACCAGGTGGATCGCCTTGAGCAGACCAAAGCCGACCGCAATAACGAGGCGGTGAAGGCCTACACGACGATGGGCGAGATAATGGCCGTCTTCGAGGACCACCACGGCGCCTACCAGGAGACGGTCGGGATGGCCTGAGTGTGCTGGGCGTCAGTAGAGCGGCGACCGTTCTCGCCTCACTGTGTAGACGCCCTGCCGTGGCGTGGCGGGTTCCTGTAGGCGACGGCGTTCCCGATGCTGGCTCCGATAACCGCCATGAGTACGTTGCCGACGAACACCAATCCAGCAAGGGCGATGAACCTGCGGAGTTCGCCTATACCGTCGAATCCACTCGACCCGAGTGCGATTGCTACCCCGAGCAGGAGCACTATCGCACCGAGGAGGAGCCCGACCAGCACTCCGACGAGGGCTCCCGACGCTCGTTGCAACGCCGGCGATGAGGTTCTTCCGTGTCGTCCCTTCGGTCGACCCCATTGGGGCCCGTGCCTGACTACCCGAGACGTAGGTCCCGACTCCACCTCCAGCGAGGCCGCCGAGGACGCTCCCGACGATAGCGACGCCGGTCGCTATGATGTACGGTGCGAAGTATAGCCAAATCTCGGACCACGTGACGCTGGAACTCGTCTGTGACCCTACCGCCATTTGCTGACTAAAGGCCTGCAGGGTTTCGTAGGGGCCGATGTAGAAATACAGCAGTGAGAGGCTGCCGACGACGAGTGCCACGATACCGCCGACGATGCCGCCAATTTTGACGCCGCGCCGGACGTCCGTCTCCTTGAGGTAGCCGGCTACGGCGCCGCCGACGAATGGCGAGAGGAAAACGCTCGCGAGTATTCCGAGCCCGATATGTTTTCGACTTGAATCCATGAACCAAATCCGTCAGGCACATATATGTCTGTTGCGCCGGCTATCTTTCACGTTACTTAATCAAATCTGGAGCAGGCCGCGGTTGGCCCGACACTTAGGTCCGCGGTTCGCGGCTCTCCAGGTCGCCGGCGACGACGACGGGCACCTCCGCCCGGAGGAGTACCTCCTGTGCACCGGGCTTCAACTGGAGTTTCCCGGCTGGCGAGCGCCGTCGGCCGCCGATGTAGATGGCGTCGGGGTCGAGTTCGCCAGCCGCCTCCAGCAGGCCCGCCGCCGGGTCCTCGTCGACGACCCCGTGGACCGAGGCTTCGATGCCGGCCGACCCGAGACGGTCCGTCGCCTCGGCGATGGTCGGCACCGACCCGACATCGGCCTCCGCGTCGTGGACGTGGACGACCGACACCCGGACCGACGTCTCGGCGTCGGGCAGGGCGGCGACGGCCTCGAGTTTGTTCTCGAGGTGCTCGTCCTCGCGTGGGATCCCGAGCGCGACGTGGTACATGAAAGATAGTTCGGACGGCAGGAAAAAGAAGGTTCTCTCTGCCGGCGGGTCAGTCGGCGCCCCCGTCGGCGTAGCGCCGGGAGACGAAGACGACGAGCAGGAGCAGCGACCCGAGCAGGGTGCCGACCGTCAGCATGCCGAAGGCCGCCAACCCCAGCGGCGTCGGCTGGAATGTCACCAGACCGAGGAACGTGACGGACTCCAGGTCGCGGAGGCCGATGCTGCCGATGACGCCGCCCATCAGCCCCGCGACGGACACGACGATGGCGTACAGCGCCAGGATGACGCGGTTGCCGCCAAAGCCGGCGGTCTCCTCTTCGGTCACACCGGGGCTACGGCCGCCCCCGCGATGAGCGTTTCCGTCTCGGTCCGCCCCCGAACCACGCTTCTTTTGACTCCGGGCCGTCCAACCCCGCGTATGGCCGAGTCTGCACGGGAGTTCACCGAAAAGGAGTACCTCCTCGTCGTGCTCGTCGGCGTCGCACTCCTGATGGCCGGCACCGGACTAATTCTCGTCCTCACCGCGGTGTAGTCTACAGAACGAACGCGTACACGTAGATGAACCCGAAGTACAGCGCCAGCAGCGCCGCCAGCGCCTTCAGCCGGAACAGCCGGACATCGTCGCGTTCCTCGGCTCTGGCCTCGCGGTAGGCCTCGCTCTCGTCGTTGGTCAGCGCCTCGCGGTGGCTCCGGCCGCGGTGGAGCGCCAGCAGGCGCTCGTCGGCGAAGCAATCGCCGCAGTGCTCGCAGACGGTCGGCTGGTCGGGGGCGTCGGCGGGCGGACTGGACCGCTCGGGGGTCACGAGACGTACGGCGGGACCGTGTACGGCTGTGAGACTATCCAGAGGCTGGCCATCGTGTAGCAGACCATCGCGGCGGTGACGGCGTACTGGCTCCGGACGGCCTGGAGTTTCCCCGGGAAGAGCTCGTAGGCGGCGGCGTGGGCGACCCAGATGGCCAGCAGATGCCCGAGGACGACCGCCGCGAGTTCGACGCCGCCGAACCACGCCGGCAACACGAGCGCGACGGGCGCCGGCGGCGACAGCGGCGTCAGTCCCGCCGACAGGAGCGACGGGGCCAACTCCAGGAAGTACCCGAGGAAGTGCGCGAGGTGGTAGCCGGCGGCGATGGCGAGCAGCGACGGCGCGAACCGCCGTGCGAGTGCGTCCGCGGGCAGGTACGTCTCGGCACCGCGGCCGCGTAGACGCCGAGCACCGCGAGGTAGCCGACCACGAGCGCCGCGGGGTACAGCAGTCGCGGCGGAAGGCCAGCCTCGACGGTGGCCACCGAGAAGCGACGCCACAGCGGCGTGGCCACCAGGCCGTCGTAGGTGGTTACCCAGAGAACGGCGACGACGAAGGCCACCTCCGCCCGCGAGGTGACGAGTTTCGGCTCGTCGAGGCCCGCGCCCGGCAGGCGGAGGCGGAGGCCGTCGTCGTAGTACAGCGGCGCGATGCGGCCGAAGTACCGGAAGGCCCGCGAGATGGGGTCGACGCGGTCGAACCAGACGTCGGACCCGAAGGCGGCGGCGCCGGCCAGCGTCAGGACGGTGTAGCCCGCGACGACGGCCGCCAGGAACCGCGGCCGGTCGGCGACGGGGCTGACGACCTCCAGCCAGACGAGCACGAGCAACCCGGCGACGCTCGGCCAGGCGTCGAGCCGCTCCGGATACGCGGCGTCCAGCGACGGGAGCGCCCCGGCCAGCGTCCGCCAGGGGTTGAGCACCGGCCAGGCGTTGCCGACGAGACGGCCCCGCCGAGGGCGCGGAGCCCCCGCTCGAGGGGGACGGCGCCGCCGCGCCGCCAGGCGTGAATCCGGCGGATGAACGACCGGTCGGTGACGAACGACGCGAGGAGGAACGACGCGCCGACGACGCCGCCGCCCGTCGAGAGGAACAGCCAGGTGGGCACCGAAAGCGAGCGGCCGCCGGCCGTCGAGAGGCCCGCGCCGTGGGCGGCCGCCGGCGCGGCAAGACCGACGACGGACAGCAGGGCGGCGAGCGCGAGACGGTGGCGACGGCCCATTGTCGGTCGTATGGGGGCGACCGTAGAGAGAGTTCCGGAAGCCGGCCGCCGGTGGCGGCGGCCGACTCCGAGTCCGGCGTCGCACGGATTGCCGTAACTGTCTGCGACGGGGGGTTACTCGAGGCGGACGGTCGCAGTCGAAAAACGTACAGTAGTCCGTCTTAGACGATGGCGCCGGCGTACAGCACGACGACAAGGAACACCCACACGAGGTCGACGAAGTGCCAGTACATCGAAACGGTGCTGACGGAGGTGTGCTTCTCGGGGGAGTACTGGCCGTAGAGCGCGCGGACGAAGACGATGGCCAACAGCACGGCCCCGAGGCTGACGTGGAGACCGTGCAGGCCCGTCAGGCCGTAGAAGGCCGACCCGTAGGCGCCCTCAGTGATGGTGAACCCCTCGTGGACGATGAACTCGTAGTACTCGTACACCTGGCCCGCGAGGAAGACGAGGCCGAGCGCCAGTGTCACGCCCAGTAGTCGGACGAACCGGGTGCGGTCGTCCTTCAGGAGCGCGTGGTGGGCGTAGTGCATCGTGAAGGAACTCCCGATCAGGATGAGGGTGTTCACGACGACGAGCGAACTGAGGACGTCGCCGGAGACGACGAGTTCGGGCAGTGCCTCCTCGGACCAGACGCCCGACCCGCGGATGAAGAAGTAGTAGATGAATCCGGCGCCGAAGGTGGCCACCTCCGTTACGAGAAACAGGAGCATCGTCAGCTTTAGCGGAAAGCCGTAGTCGTCGGCCTCGCCCTCCCAGAAGTCGACGACGAAAGCGTGGTAGAGCCAGCCGTACAGGCCGGCGAGGAAGGCGACCGAACTCAGCACGAAGACGCCGGCGCCGACGGCCGGACTGAGGATGTCGTTCCGTCCGAGGACGAACAGCGCCGCACCGACGTAGAAGCCGGCGGCACCGGCGGCGGTGACGAAGGGCCACCAAGAGGCCTCACCGAAGCCTTTCGGCCAGTCCTCGACCGCGGGCAGGTGGCCCTCGTGGCCCTCGTCGTGGTCGACGCTCATACCAGAGGGTTCGGACGGAGGAGTAAAAACCCTCCCAAAGCCGACGGGGCGGTGTTCAGATAAAAGGCGGCGAGCTAGTCCGTTTCTGCCGGGTTAACCAATCGAATCCTGGCGGACTGAAAGGGCGAGGCGCTCTCGGCGACTCCGGACGATGCAAGCGGAGAGGGAGCCGGAGGCTCCCTCTGGCAGTCGGCGCCGTGCACCGACGACCGCGAGGGACCGGCGGTCCCCCGGCCCGCTGGCGTGGCGGCGTGGCCGCCACGGAACTGGTTGCCGGCAGCGCCGGCAACCCGCGCGACGCAGCCGCGCGAGGACACCACAGGGAGCGAAGCGACCGAAGAGCATGGTTCGAAAGACGCAACGCGTCTTTCGTCAGTGCGGGAAATCGAAGATTTCCCGCTTGCGGCCAGAATCCGTAGGATTCTGGCAACATCACGAGAGAGCTCCGCTCTCTCGAACGACAGCGAGTCCGGGCAGCGAGGCGACGAAGTCGCCTCGAGCCGTGCGAGCGGGCCGTGCGAGGCGGTTTCACCGCCTCGAATTCGCGGCGCGGAGCGCCGCGCATGGTCCGCGAGCAGCAGTCGAGAGCGCCGAGGGCTTTCTGAATCCCTCAATTCCTATCTGAACACCACCGCCGACGGAGGGCGGACGAGAGGGGGCCGTCTCAGGCGCCGGCCGCGGGGGCGACGGCGGCCTCGGTGGCCGTAGCGTTGCTACCGCCGGAGGCGTTTTCGGGTCCGCCGTCCTGCTCGCCGTCGCCGGTAGACTCGCTCTCGTCGCTCGCGGCCTCGTCGTCGCCCGACTCCTGCTGCTCGGAGAGCCACTGGTCGTACTCGCCGTCCTCCATGACCATGAACTCGCCGTTCATCTGGGAGTGGCCGACGCCGCAGTACTCGGTGCAGTAGTACTGGTGGCTCCCGGCCTCGTAGGCGCTTGTCTTGATGGTGTTGTACTCGCCGGGGAAGGCGGTCTGCTTGAGCCCGAGGTCCGGCGCCGACAGCATGTGGAGCCAGTCGTCGGAGGTGATGTGGATGTACACCGGCCGGTCGGTCGGTATTCGTATCTCGTTGTTCGTCGTCACGTCGGTGCCCTCGTAGGTCGCCTCCCAGCCGTACCGGTAGGCGTGCAGCTCTATCTCGACGGCGTCGTCCTCGGACTCGTAGGGACCGACGGCGCCCTCAAGGTCCTCGGACACCTCCGGTTCGACGCGGTCCTCCTCGCCGGGGACCGGGTTGCCCACCTCCTCGACGGCCAGCACCTGGTAGGAGGCGAAGCCGACGAACAGTAGGACCATGGCCGTTGCGACGGTCCAGGTAATCTCGAGACGGCGGTTCTCCCGCGTTGGCTCGGGGTCGTCGTTGTTCCGGAACTTGACGACGGCGTAGATGAGGATTGCCTCGACGAGGATGGTAATGGGGATGGCGGCGTACAGGAGCGTCTGGTTCAGGTCGGTGATGAGGTCCACGTTCCTGTTCTGGGCGACGGCGGGGTCCGCCGCCAGCAGCAACAGCACGAGACCCAGTGCCGCGTGGGCAAGACGGCTCACTCTCATTACTGTTGGCTACGGAGTACCGAAGTAAATAGTTGCTGACTTTCCCCGAGGGCGTTCGGAAGCAGGGAGTCTAAGTGCGCGCACACGAAGAATAAATTATGGATCGTGGACCCTCGACGACGTCGCTGCTTGCGGCGGCCGTCGTCGGCGTCTACGTACTCGTCGTGGTGGGAGCGACGGCGGCGCTGGCCGACGCGGCGGCCGCCTGTGGCGGCTGGCCGGCCTGCGGCGGGGAGTTCGCCTCGCCGGCCGTCCTCGTGGTTCTGCTCCACCGGGCGGCGGCGCTTCTCGTCGGCCTGTTCGTCGCCGCGACCGCGCTCCTCGCGTGGTCGGACCTCGGGGGCCGGAGCCGTGCGGCCCTCGCCGTCGCGCTCGT
>PXSL01000084.1 GCA_003022815.1 Halobacteriales archaeon SW_5_68_122
CACCCGCGTGCGGTCGTTCGACAACGAGCTTCTGACTGTCCCGAACGCCCAGCTGACCGGCGACGTCCTGACCAACCCGGTCGAGGCCGACAAGCTCCGGATGAAGTTCGTGTTCGGCATCAGTTACGACGACGACATCGAAGGGGCGACCGACATCATCCTTGAGGAGGCTGAGGCCCATGAGGACATCATGGACGACCCCGCGCCCTCGGTCCGGCTGACCGAACTCGGCGGCTCCTCGGTCGGCCTCCAGTCCCGCTTCTGGATCGCCGAGCCCTCGCGGGCCGACTTCGTGGCGACCCGCGGCGAGTACGTTACCGCCGTCAAGGAGCGCTTCGACGAGGAGGGTATCGACATCCCCTACCCGCACCGCACGCTCACCGGCGGCATCGAGTTCGCCGACGGACCCGCGGCGACGGCCGAGGCCCCCGCCGAGGAGTGACGCCGGGGGTCGAGACGAAAAGCCCATAAGTGGGAGTCGTCTACGGTGGAGTGGACTAGGTCGGGCGGTTAGGCCCCGCTCGCCACCCGCGCTATGGTCTTCAGCGGGGACCGAATCCGGGGTTCGTCTGGCCCGACCAGTACGGGCCCCGCAAGCCAACGTCGAAGCCTCGTCCTGCGAGGGCAGCGGTCTCCGTCCCGGCGTCTGCAGGGACGCCCGGTCGGAGTTAACCGCGGGTAATCCGTCAGGCACGGAAGTGAGCAGCGGGCCCGCGGACAGCTGTCGCCCGCAGGGTCGCGGGGTGGAGGAGGCACGCGGGACTCCCCGCACTGGAACGGCCAGGCAACCCCCGGCGTCCGTTCATTCATCCCGAACTTTTTGCACGGGGAGCCGCCGCTGGCGGCTCCCCGGCAAAAACTTCGATGAAAAAGACACTGCGGGCCTCCCTATGGTCGGCCCCTGGTCCCGCGCTCGCTTCGCTCACGGCTCACTGCGTTCGCCGTTCGCGTTCCCGAGACGCTCCCTACGGTCGCGTCTCGTCACCGCTCGCGCGGTGAAACGCCTCGCTTCGCTCGGCGTATGCTGACAGACACGGAGCGCGTAAACAGGTATTTCCCGCCGGACGCTCGCTCCGCTCGCGTCCGGTAGCGACCAACGATTGACGGCGAGCGCCGAAGGCACGAGGCGGCTGGAGGAGGGAGCTATTTTTTATCGAAGTAATTCGAGAGGTGCCGTCGACGCCTCTCATCATCCAGCGAATCACCTTCGGCGATTCGCGTGGATTTTTGCCAAGCGCTCGCCCTTGGCGAGCCGCAGGCTCACTGTGCAAAAAATTTGGTTAGTATAGCCGGAGCGCCCTCGCGTACCAGGCGCCCGCGGCCGGGACGAGGAGGGCGGCCCCTGCCGTCACCCAGCGGTGATACTCGACGATGGTCCCGGTGGTGAGCGGGCCGACGAGCGGTTCGTCGGTGGTCAACTGCAGGGGCACCTCCGCGGGCACCGTCACCGCCCACAGGGCGAAAACGGCGACGGTCGCCACCCCGAGGCCGAGCCCGAACCCGGCGGCGGTTTCGGGCTCGGTCCGGTCCTCGCGGCCGGCGGCGAAGACGACGACCGCCACGAGCGCCAGTAGTCCGCCGACCCACGGCGAGAGGACGCCCGCCCCGTAGTAGTTGGCGACGGCCTCGCCGTCCACGACCCCGTACGGGACGGCGAGCAGGACCACCACGAGCAGCGAGGCGACGATGCCGACGGTCGGCGCGAGCCGTCTGTCCTCCATACAAAGAACTCCGACCGGCGAGGCCTTAACGGGGGCGGGTTCGGCCCATCACCGACCGCAAGGCACACGACCCCCGGTCCCGAAGCCGGCGGTATGCCACTCGGAGGGGTCACCGACAAGGTGCAGAAAATCCTCGACACCGCCGAGGAACTCTACCAGCGCGTCATGGAACTCCGCGAACAGATGATGGAGGTGAGCGAGACCGTTCAGGAGACCGACCGGAAGGTCGAGGCGCTCGAGAACAAGGTCGACCACCAGAGCGCCATCCTCGAGGCGCTCGCCGAACGGGAGGGCGTCGACGTCGACGAACTCGTCACGGAAGTCGCAATCGAGGAGGCCGAACCGGACGAGGCGGCCGACGGAAGCGACGCCACCGGCGCTGACGAGAACGGCGACGCGGTTCCCGAGGCCGACCCCGGCGACGACGAGGGAGCCTGACTACATCAGTCGCTGGTACTCCACCTTTAGACAGCGGTCCTCGACGTACTCTTTGCCCGCATCCTCGACGCGCGCTCCGGCCTCGGGGTCGCGGATGCCCTGTTGGGTCCAGACCGCCGCGATGTCCTCGCGGTCGAGTGCCTCATCGACGACCCCGGCCACCTCGTCGCTGGGCCGGAACACGTCGACGATGTCGACCGATTCCTCGACATCGGAAAGCGAGTCGTAGGCCGCTCGCCCGAGCACCTCGTCGGCGTAGGGGTTGACCGGGAGCACGTCGTACCCTCGCTCGTGCATGAACTGTGGGATGTCGTGGGCGGCCTTGCCCGGCGTCGTCGAACAGCCGACGACGGCGATGGTATCGAGTTCGAGTATCGACCGGAGTTCGTCGTCGCTCTCGATTGGCATACCCGGGCTACAACGCGGCGTGTAAAAAGCCTCCCGCGGGTCGGCTACAGGACGACCGCCGCGCGGCCGACGACGAACGCCACCGCCGCGGCGAACATCGAGACCTTCAGCCAGCGCTGGCCGACGGCTGGCGACCCGAAGGACCGGTAGGTCGCGCCGAGCATGACCGCGAGCGCCGGCGCCAGAACGACCAGGTACGGGAGACCGAACGTGCCGAGCAGGTACGGTGCCGGACTCGCGACGACGGCGACAACGACGAACCCCGCCGCGACGGCGAGCGCCCGTTTCCGGCCGAGGACGATGGGTAGCGTCCGAAGGCCCTCCTCGCGGTCGCCGGCGATGTCCTCGACATCCTTGACGATCTCGCGGGCCATCGTCGCGCTCGCCGCGAGGGCGAACAGCACGATGGCGGGCGAGAGGTTCCCTCCGACGGCGGCCCCGCCGTAGAGGAACGTGCTGCCGGTGAGGTACGCCACCAGCGCGTTCCCGACGCCCGGCAGGCCCTTGAACAGTTCCGTGTAGGCGACCAGGGAGACGAGATTAATCAGGGCGATGGCGATAGCCAGGAGTGGCAACAGCAGCGTCAGGCCGACGGCGACGACGAACAGTAGGACGCTGAACAGGAGCGCGCCGCGCGGCGACACCGCGCCGCGAGGAATCGGTCGGTCGGGTTGGTTGATGGCGTCGATTTCGCGGTCGAAGTAATCGTTGACGGCGTTGCCGCCGCCCGTCGCGAGCACCGTTGCGACGGCGGCGATGGCCGTCGGCGCCGGCGCCGATAGCCCCCCGGCGACGAACGCGCCGACGAACGTCAGTCCGCCCGCGGCGACGGCGTTGCCCGGCCGGGTCAACTCGAGGCACCCGCGAGCCTGCTCCATGGCCGAGGGCGCTTAGCTCAGTCTGGACAGAGTACTTGGCTTCGGACCAAGCTGCCGCGGGTTCAAATCCTGCAGCGCCCACTCGGACTCCTGTTCCACTCCTTCAGCGCCAATCCGATTCCCGAACGGCCAACATTCGACAGACTGCATCGGGTCGCTGATAGAGCGACGCTGGCTGCCGAACTTTATTCCATTTGATAGTTGACGATTCCGTCTGAGGGGTGCCGTCTGGTGGTTCGCGTCCATCCAAGTCGGTCGGCATTCAGGAAATCAATCGCTAATCGTGGACCGCGACTCGCTTCAGGCCCATGCGTTGAGCTCCTCACGACCGGCGAAGGCGTTGCGACTCGGATACGTATCGACCAGAGTGATGAGCGCCGACGCGACGCGGTAGGCTGGCATCGTATCGTCGTAGAGAAGAACAACACCGGTATGAGAATCGTTCGGAAGATTTCCGAAGTCCTTCAACTCGTGACGACGAGATCGTATTCACGAGCGTACGGCAACACGTCATCTTCGTCGTCCACGCCCTCTCCGAGAGCGTCCCGAACGTGTTCGGCGTACAACCCCTCCTTGTCGAGGTACGTGGCTACCTTCGGGTCGATATTCTCGTCGAGAAGGAACTGCCACTCGGCCATCTCAGGCCGTATCCGGCTCGACGCCGTCGGGTCGTTCTACGGATTCACGGAACTCCTCGAACGCTGTTTCACGCTCGGCCTCGACGTCGCCCATCTCCCGGGGGTGGTCGTGGTAGTACGCGAGCGCATGATAGACGTCCGCGACGTCCAGGTCGTATCGATCCGCGACTGCTTCGGGACCGACGCCACGGTCCTCAGCGAGGGCGTACACCTGCCGGACGCTAACGCGTCGTCCCGCGACGTGAGGTTCGTCCGTCAGTTTGCGGGCGACACGGCGCGGTTCACGCTCTGCCATACGTTTCATTACCGCCTGCTGTCGCAAAAGCGTTCGCCCGTGGAGCCGCGAGGCGTTGTTCAACAGTCAAACGAGCGCCTGCAGCGCCCATTTTTCCCGTTAGTTGCTGTCGCCGGACGCACGCCGGGACAGCAGGGGCGCCGGCACCGTGAGCCACCCTTCGGGCTGGTCCGGCAGGCCGTGAATCCGTATCTCGTTCTCATCGTCGTCGGCCCCGCGGACCTCGATGTAGCCGTCACAGACCTGTGAGATGGTCTCCAGCGTCTCCCGCTCGTGGGCGGTGGCGTCGATGACGAATACCATCAGCCCGCCGCCGTTCTCGATGCGGCTCGAGACGGTGTTCAGGAACCGGACGATTTTCCGGAGGTCGTGGGCCTCAAGAATCGACGAGAGGGTCTGGACGCCGGCGAGCACGCGGCGGGCGCCCTGTTCGGAGAGGTTCTCGTGGACGACGGAGAACTTGATGCCCATGCTCGTCAGGTCGTCGTCGGGGAGCGGTTCGACGTCGACATCGGCGTCCGGGTCGTCCCCGGCGTCGCCGGTGCCGTCTATCAGCTGGAGGTCCGTCTCCTCGGGGTCGAGTTCGAACTCCGCACACTGGGTGAGCAGGTCGTCGCCGGGGGTGTCCGTCGCAACGAACAGCACGCCGTCGTCCGG
>PXSL01000085.1 GCA_003022815.1 Halobacteriales archaeon SW_5_68_122
GGTGAACGTGTCGCCGTCGGCGACGCTCTCGACGGTCGCCTCGTAGGTCTGGTCCCGCTGGAACCCCGTCGTCGAGATGCCCTCCCGGTCGGCGAAGTAATCGAAGGAGGACTCGTTGAACCGCCCCGTCGTCGGCACGTAGTTGGGCCCGTCATTGTTGCCGTCGTCGAGCACCTGGTCGTCGTTGAAACGGAAGCCGACATCGAGTTCCGACGCGATGTCGTCGAGGTTGGCCGTCTCGTCGAAGTTGTTGTAGTCCGCCTGGTCGTGCAGGAAGACCGCGCCACCGTCGTCGACGAACGAGGAGAGGGCGTCCTTCTCGGCGTCGCTGAACGCATCGGAGGGCGAGGTGACGACGATGGCATCCGCGTCGGAGAGGTCCGACGCCAGGTCCGTCGTCGCCTCGACGGTGTAGCCGCGGTTCTCGGCGTAGGATTCGAACTGAGAGAACCGCGAGAGGTCGTAGAACTGGTCGTGGCCCTCATCCCACAGCACCGTCCCGCCGCCGACCTCCGCGTCCCAGACGTTCAGGACGAACTCCTCGTTGCCGTATGTGAACTCGGCGTCGTCGGTGACCAGCATCGCGCCGAACCCGACGACGGCGCCGTCGGTCGCGACGAGCGGGATGTCCGTTCCGTCCGGGTAGTCGACGGCGTCACCGTTGCCGTCCTCGTCAGCGTTATAGGCCGTCGTCTCCGCCCAGACGGGGATCAGCGCCTCGTCGGTCAGCGCCTCCCCGTTGGCGTCGAGCAAGCTACTCGTCGAGTCGAACGCGATATCGGGGATGGTGTCGGCCCCACCGGCCGTGCCCGGAAGCAGTGTCCACCCAGTCGTCGCCCCGACCGCCGTCATAAACGTTCGGCGTCGCATACGTTCACGGCCGACGGAGGGCGTTTAATTCTTCCGAGTTTGGAATAAATGCGACAACGGTACGGTCCCCTCGGGTACGTTTCTCATACTGCCGGCTGTAACTACGTGAAGCGGTCCCGCCCGGAAAATGGGGCTGTGGACGGTATCCGACCGGATAACACCGAGGAATCTTGAAAGAATTACAGCCAGCAGTATCACGGAGCGCGGTATCAAAACTACCATACCGCCGCGCGGCGAGGGGACAGCCATCAGGTGTTCCCCGTGGTCGAGAAACGAGAGTACACCGGCAACTACCCCGACAAGACGCTGTATCTCCCGGGACCGACCGAGGTTCGCGATGACGTCATCGAGGCGATGTGCGAACCGATGTTCGGCCACCGGATGGACCGGATGACCGACCTCTATACGACCATCGTCGAGGACACGAGGGAGTTCCTCGACACCGAACACCTCGTCGACAACCGGATGCTCGTGCCCACCTCCGGCGCGTTCAGCGAGCGGCAGGCCGACGTCGCCGAGCGACTCGGCAAGGAGGTCGACCGCATCGAGTACGGGTGGGGCGAGGCGGTCAAGCCCGGGGACGTCCGCGAGGCGCTGGAGACCGGCGAGTACGACGCCGTCGGCATGGTGATGAACGAGACGTCGACGGGCGTTCGCAACCCCGTCGAGGAAATCGGCGACCTGCTGAGCGACTACCCCGAGACGTACTTCGTCGTCGACGCCATCTCCTGTCTCGGCGGCGACTACGTCGACATCGAGGGCCACAACATCGACTGCATCTTCACCTCGACGCAGAAGGCATTTGCTATGCCCCCCGGGCTCGCGGTCTGTACCGTCAGCGACGCCGCTTACGAGCGTGAACTCGAGACGGACTCGGCGTCGTGGTACGGAGGGTTCCAGCGCTGTCTGGACTACTACGACCGGAAGGGCCAGACTCACTCGACGCCCGCCATCCCGCTGATGCTGGCCTACCGCAGGCAGATGAAGCGTATGCTCGAGGAGGGCCACGAAGCCCGCGACCGGCGCCACCGCGAGATGGCCGAGTACGCCCGCGAGTGGGCCCGCGAGCACTTCGGCCTCTACCCGGAGTCCGGCTACGAGTCCCGGACGGTCACCTGCGTCGAGAACACCCGCGGCATCGACGTCGCCGGGACCGTCGAGGCGGTCTCCGAGAAGTACAACATGGTCTTCTCCAGCGGCTACGGGTCGATCGGCGAGGAGTCGTTCCGCATCGGCCACATGGGCGAACACACGGTCGAGAGCATTCGGGCGCTGACCGACGCCATCGAGGACGTCGCCGGGCTGTGAGGGGGCCGTTCCGGCCGCCGATTCGGCCGATTTTTCACCGAGGCGCGCCGAGCGACAACCGATGGAGGAACCCCAGGGCAACCCCTACGTCCGGGACCCGCTGCTGGATTTCGATCCGGTCGAGGAACTCGACGAGGCGGCCGCGCGCAAGCATGTCGAACTGCTGCGGGAGGCGGTGCGGTACCATGACCACCGGTACTACCAGGACGCGGACCCGGTGGTTTCCGACCGGACCTATGACCGACTGTTCGACCGCCTCGAGGCCCTCGAGGGGGCCTTCGACCTCCGCTCGGAGACGAGTCCGACCCGGCGGGTCGGCGGCGAACCGCTAGACGAACTCGAGACCGTCGAGCACATCGCGCCGATGCTGTCGATCGACTCCTCCGTCGAGGAGTCCGACGTCCGCGAGTTCGACGAGCGGGTCCGCGACCGGCTCGAGATAGCGGACTACGAGGGCCCGGTCGAGTACCTCTGTGAGCCGAAGTTCGACGGACTGTCTATCGAACTCGTCTACGAGAGCGGCGAGTTGCGGCGGGCGGCCACCCGCGGCGACGGCCAGCAAGGTGACGACGTGACCGAGAACGTCCGGACCATCCGGTCGGTTCCGCTGGAACTCGACGGAGACCATCCCGAGTTCCTCGCGGTCCGCGGGGAGGTGTTCATGCCCAAGACGGCGTTCCAGACGTACAACCGCGAGCGCATCGAGCGCGGCGACGATCCATTCGCCAACCCCCGCAACGCGGCCGCCGGGACGCTCCGGCAACTCGACCCCTCCGTCACTGCCGAGCGGCCGCTGGACTGTTTCGTCTTCGACGTGCTGGACGACGGCGGCTACGGCTTCAAGACGCGCATCGAGGAACACCGGACCGTCGAGCGGTGGGGCTTCCACGTCGACGACCACACGCGGCTCGTCGACGACATCGACGGCGCGGTCGAGTTCCGAAAAGAGGTAATGCGGCGGCGTGACGACCTCGATTATGAGATCGACGGCACTGTCATCAAGCTCGACCGCAAGGACGCCTGCGAGCAACTGGGGGCCACCTCGCGGGCACCGCGATGGGCCTACGCCTACAAGTTCCCCGCCCGCACCGAGGAAACGACCGTCCGAGACGTCGTGGTGCAGGTCGGCCGGACGGGCCGGGTCACGCCGGTCGCGCTTCTGGACCCCGTCGAGGTGGCTGGCGTCGAGGTGTCGCGGGCGACGCTGCACAACCCCGAACAGATCGAGGAGCTCGGGGTTGGCGTCGGCGACCGGGTCCGGCTGAAGCGCGCCGGCGACGTGATCCCGTACATCGAGGAGGTCGTCGAGAGCGAGGGCGACGGCCACTTCGAGTTCCCCGACCGCTGTCCGATCTGCGAGAGCCCCGTCGAACGGGACGGCCCGATGGCGTTCTGTACCGGCGGCGTCGCCTGTCCCGCACAGCTCCGGCGGGCCGTCGAGCACTACGCCTCGCGGATCGGCCTGGACATCGAGGGGCTCGG
This sequence comes from Halobacteriales archaeon SW_5_68_122, assembly GCA_003022815.1. The sequence goes on from PXSL01000085.1 coordinate 3,661, forward strand.
CGAGCAGGCCGTCGACCAGCTCATCGACGAGGGGCTAATCGAGGAGCTACCAGACCTCTATGAATTGACCGCCGACGAACTCGCTGCCCTCGAGGGGTGGGGTGAGACCAGCGCCGAGAACCTGCTAACGGAACTGGAGGCCTCCAGGGAGCCACCGCTTTCGGACCTCCTGTCGGCGTTTGGCGTCCCCGAGGTCGGCCCGACGACGGCGGCCGACATCGCCCGACAGTTCGGCACGCTCGACGCCGTCATGGAGGCGTCCGTCGAGGAGCTACGGACGGTCGAGGGCATCGGTGAGACCGTCGCCGAGGAGATACAGGAGTTCTTCGACAGCGAGCGGAACCGGGCTGTCGTCGCCGACCTCCGCGAGCATGGCGTCGGACCGCGGGCCGCCGAGTCGGCGAGCAGCGCGCTGGCGGGGCTGACGTTCGTCTTCACCGGGTCGCTTTCGGGCCGAACACGCGAGGAGGCGAAGAAACTAATCGAGGCCAATGGCGGGTCGGCGACCTCCAGCGTCTCGGGCAGCACCGACTACCTCGTTGTCGGGGAGACCCCGGGACGGAGCAAGCGCGAGGATGCCGAGGCGAACGACGTGCCGACGCTCGGGGAGGAGGAGTTCGAGTCGCTGCTCGCGGACCGCGGGATCGATGCGTAGCGAACAGGCGGAACGCTCCGACCGGCGCCCGTGCTCCGCGCGACCGCTTCGACGGGGCGCCGGCGGCTGTTCAGGTCACGCCGGGGCTGGCCGCGCATTCGTACATAAACCGTCGGCCGACCACCCGGGTTGAAGACCCGCAAGCGCGGAGGAGAACCGATGGGAGTGTTCGATGCCATCCGGCAGGCGCTCGGGTGGAGCGCGGAGACCGACGCGACCCGGGAGGCCCTGGGCTTTGTGCCGACCGGCGACGCGGCATTATGTTTTGCGGATGTCGACAGCACCGCCTTCCGGCGGGCCCGCGAGCGGGTCGAGGCCATCCTCGACCGCGGCGAGGTCGAGACAGGCACGACCGCCGACTTCGTCGAGGACGCCCACGGCTACCACTGGGTCGTGTTGCACGACGCGGAGTTCGAGGACCTCGTGACGAGCGTCCACTTCGCGGCCGACACCCTCATCGAGGAGGGGTTCGGATCGCGCCTGCTCGCAGCACTTTTTACGTTCGAACGGGATGGGACGACGGCGTACTGGGTGTACTCGTTCCGCCGCGGCACGTTCTACCCATTCGTCCCGTCGAGTAGACGCGAGCGCGACCAGAAGACGGAGTTCAAGCTGGAGAGCGTCCTCGACGGCGAACTGTCCGTCGAGGACGACACGGCTTACTGGTACCCGCTGTGGCCGAAGGGCGACACCCACCCCTGGGGCTGACCCCTCCTGTCTAAATCTTCTGGCGGCGGCGGCATGACCGTCCTTCCTGTCCCCCAGTTTCACTTTCACTGGGCTGTTAACGAGGCTTTATGTGTCGGGCGGCCCCAGGTCCAATCATGGCAGCAACCGCAGACCTGGAAGACCTGTCGGGCGTCGGCCCGGCGACCGCAGAGAAGCTCCGCGAGAACGGCTACGACACCTACCAGAGCATCGCCGTTGCCAGCCCCGGCGAGCTCTCCAACACCGCCGATGTCGGCGAGTCGAGCGCTCACGACATCATCCAGGCGGCCCGCGAGGCCGCCGACGTGGGCGGCTTCGAGACCGGTACCGACGTCCTCGAGCGCCGCGAGCAGATCGGCAAGCTCGAGTTTCTGGTCCCCGAACTCGACGAGATGCTCGGCGGCGGCGTTGAGACACAGTCCATCACCGAGGTGTACGGCGAGTTCGGCGCCGGCAAGTCGCAGGTAACACATCAGCTCGCGGTGAACGTCCAGCTCCCCAAGGAGCAGGGTGGCCTCCACGGCCGCTGTGTCTTCGTCGACAGCGAGGACACGTTCCGCCCCGAGCGCATCGACGAGATGGTCAACGGCCTCCCGGACGACGTCATCGAGGCCACCATGGAGGAGCGGGACATCGACGGCGACCCCGACGACGAGGAGGCCATGGACGAACTGGTCCAGACGTTCCTCGACAAGATCCACGTCGCCAAGGCGTTCAACTCTGACCACCAGATTCTGCTGGCCGAGAAGGCCCAGGAGATCGCCCAGGAGTACGAGGAGGACGACTACCCCGTCCGGCTGTTGTGTGTCGACTCGCTGACGGCGCACTTCCGTGCGGAGTACGTCGGCCGGGGGGAACTCGCCGGCCGCCAGCAGAAGCTCAACAAGCACCTCCACGACATCGACCGGGTCGGCAACCTCTACAACTCCGCCGTCGTCGTCACCAACCAGGTCCAGTCGAACCC
>PXSL01000086.1:0-819 GCA_003022815.1 Halobacteriales archaeon SW_5_68_122
CTCGGCGAGCGCATCTACGGGTGGCCGGGACACGTCATCGACCTGGTGACGGTGTTCGCGACGCTGTTCGGCCTGTCGACCTCGCTGGGGCTGGGCGTCGCACAGGTCAACACCGGGCTCAACTACGTCTTCGGAAACACGCTCGGACTCGCGAGCGTCCCCATGGGAACGTGGCCGCAGGTCGCGCTAATCGCGGGCATCACCCTGATTGCAACGGTCTCGGTCGCCGCCGGACTCGACGGCGGGGTCAAACGCCTGAGTACCCTGAACCTCTATCTCATGTTCGGGCTACTCGGATTCCTGCTCGTCGTCGGACCGACGGTATTCATCTTCGGCACCTGGGTCGAGGGACTCGGCGCCTACTTCGGTAACATCCTGGGTCTCGCCTTCTTCACCGGCACGCTCGGAGAAGCGGCCAACGGCACTCCGACCGGCTGGACGATCTTCTACTGGGGATGGTGGATCGCCTGGTCGCCGTTCGTCGGGATGTTCATCGCGCGTATCTCGAAGGGCCGCACCGTCCGCGAGTTCGTCCTGGGCGTGCTGTTCCTCCCGTCGATGTTCTCGACCATCTGGCTGTCCGCCTTCGGCGGGGCCGCACTGAACAACTCGCTAAACGGCAATGCCGCCATCATGGCGCAGTACAACGACGCAGGGCAGACCGTAGCGATGTTCGCGATGCTCCAAGAGTTCCCGCTCGGCGCCGTGTCGGGGCTGCTGGCCACGCTGCTCGTGATAACCTTCTTCGTCACCTCCTCGGACTCGGGGTCGCTGGTCATCGACCACCTGACCTCCGGCGGCAAGCACGACGTTCCGAGG
>PXSL01000086.1:915-19405 GCA_003022815.1 Halobacteriales archaeon SW_5_68_122
ACTCGACAACGAGTACCAGATACTCGAATCCGAGGAGTTCGCCGAACGGATCGAGGACCTCAGCGACCAGGGCGATGTCGACATCGTGACCACCGGCGATGAGGTGGTCACCGACGTCAGTGGGGGAGACGAGGCCGGCAGCAGCAGCGACTAGCGGGCCGAACTGTCGGCGTTTCTCCTTCTGTACTGCGTCTTCGAGCGATAGCACACAGCGTCCCGTCGCCCGGCACCGTCGGTACGGCCACGGACCGGCGATTCCGTCAGTAGCAGAGCTGTGCCGTCGCCCTCCTCGCGGTCGCCCTCCCGTTCAACGCTCGAACCGAACCGCTGATAATAATTACTGCAATCGTCTCGGTATCGACCGCACGATGGCGTGCGGTCGTACCGGTAAACCAGTTACACTAATCATTGTCACGGGCGGTGCCGTCCGCCCGTTCATATGGATACCGCGGGGACAGCCGGGCTCCGGGCCGCCGCCGGCCTGCTGGCGGCGCCGGTCACGAAGATGCCTTGCGACCTCTCGACGGCCGTCTTCATCGTTACCGTTCCAATTTTCAGTAGCTTTCAGTAGTATGCCGTAAGAAACGGGTACACTGCTGGACGACTGGGCCACGTCCATCACTACCATCTGCATTCGACTCGGGCACGGCGACAGCAGGCGCTATGACAGCCGACCCACCACCAGTGGTCGCCGCTGCCTGTTCGGGTTCGTAGGCGACGATGCCAGTCCCAAACGTGAGTCGCGTGCCAGCGGAACGGCGAGCTAGCACGATTTCAGAATCCCCCGTGTAGGAGGACATGAAACCGTGGTCTAGCTCGTCCGTCTCGTTGAAGAATACGCGAGCCACGTTCAGTGCCCCGATGTAGTCGCGGTCGCCCTCGAACCCGCACCGGGCATTGTCACACCGGAAGTGCCCGCCCCACCACTGTTCGTGGTGATGATCGGGTGACTTGCAGGTGTGGCCGGTCGAACCACACCGGGGACACGACCGACTTGTCCCTTCCGGGTAGACTCGCTCGACAGCGACACCAGCACTCTCTGCCCGATATTCGATGTTCTCGATGATGTCCCGTCGTGCCCACGATGATAACTCCCACGACAACGTGCTTTCGCCATGCGGTGGTGAAAGTGACCGCAAATCCTCGTGAACGATGGCGTCTACGTCGTACAGGAGTGCGAGTGCGAGGACTTGGTTGGCTACATCGTGTGTCAGTTGCTCGCGCTTGTACTGGGTTTTGCTGTTCACTCGCTCATACTCACTGTGGACGTGGGCGAACTCGTCGGTATGCGAGCGACCGTCACGGCGCAACGCGGCAAGGCGGTCGTTCAGGCGGGTACGTTCGCGGTGCAGTCGTCGCATCCCGTCACGTTCGGTGAACTGGATGAACTGTGGCGTGGATAGTTGCTCGCCACCGTCAGTCACCACCACAGCAGTCATATCTTTCCGTATTCCGGCGTCGAGCGCCAGTACGCGGTCGGTGGTGTCAGTCGCCTCTGTGTGTTCAACTTCGACGGGGAACGAGAGTTCGTAGTAGGCGTCACCGTTTTTGCGACGAGAGGGTTGGAACTCGGGGGCAGAGAGGTCACCGTGGGCGAGCAGGTTGTGGAACGCCTCGTAGCCGCCGCGCTCGTACTCCGTCCACGACCAGTCACCTCGTGTCTTGGGTAAATGTGTGTCCGGTGTTTTGAGGCGCAGTGTCAGCGTTTCGCTGTCGCTGTCATACTGGTAGTTGACGGCTTGCCCGCTGGTTGGGCCGTCGTCAGCAGAGAACGGCAGCACGTCACTATCATACGCTGGACAGTCCTGCATCTCGAAATATGTGTCTGGATATCTTCCGTGACGGTCGTAGTAGCTGTTGAGTTGGTCGATGAGAATGTCCACGTAGCCTGATGAAAGGTAATCACCGTCATCCCAGAGTTGTTCTTTGATGCGACGGCGGTGGATACATTGGATTTTGTGGTCGGGTAGTACGTTTTGGATGGACTGAAAGGCGTCTCGACGGTCGGCGTGACTCCGGAGCGTTTCACCGACTTTCTGCAAGATGCACCGTCGAAACCGCGAGGGAAGATATAGGTCGAGTTCTTCGAACGGTTCGTGTTCATCGAAGTATTTCCACGCCTGATGCGATGCGTCGGCAATGCCATCCAGATGGACTGGCGTCCAGTGGTCTTCGAGGGCGTGAGTGGCGACACGATACGTGACTGTTGCCAGTCGTTCAAACTTGTCAGTATCCTCATCCGGAAGGCGAATCGGGAGTGACAGGTGGTCACTCATCGGGTTTCACCTCTGATTCGATGGTGTTGATGACCTGTTGTTTTTTCGAGGAGCGCATACCGTAGAGTTTGCCGCTGAAGCTGGCGACGAGCTTAATGAGGTCATCAACGAGTTCTTCCTGTGCCGATTTATCCGTCTCGTCTTTGATGACGGTAATGGTGACACCATAGCAGTCGAAATACCGTTCAAGATATGAGAACCCAAAGCGGGTGAGTCTGTCTTCGTAGGTGACGAGAATGCGTCCGTAGTCAGCTTCTTGCGCATCATCAAGGAGTGAATCGAGACCACGGCGGTCTTCGTTCAGACCACTGCCAACGTCCGTGTAGGTGTTTTCGACGCTCCAGCCATGATCGTGAGCATAGTCTGTGAGTCGGTCAATTTGGCAATCGAGGTCGCCGTTGTCTTTCTGATTATGACTGGACACACGACCGTAGAGAGCAACACGATCTGTTGGCCGAGTGTCGCCCGCGAGTCGGCGGAGTTCTTGGTTTGGAATTCGTCGTTCACCGCCTGGTGTTCGGGTATAATCGAGATCGTCGTTGCGACACCAGCGTTTGACGGTTTGGGTGTGAACACCGAGTTCATCCGCGAACTCGCCAATTGAGTACGACCGCGGCATCTTGGATGTTACTGTTTACTACTGGTAGCTACTTATATGTATTGTATTCTATAACAGTTACACAACCCTGGCGCTCCTGTGCTGGCGGCCGGGGGTCCGGTAGCCGGTCGGCAGAGTCCTCCTGCCACTTGCGGGGACGGTCGGCCGCGAACAGCACCCTTTTCGTCACGCCGGTCCGCGCTCCGACATGGTCATTTGCGCCGAGCGGGTGCGGCGCCGCTACGGGGAGACGGTGGCGCTCGACGGCGTCTCCCTGTCCATCGAGGAGGGAACGGTGTTCGTCCTCGCCGGCCCGAACGGCGCCGGCAAGACGACGCTGATCCGCGCATTGACGGCCACGACGAGGGCCGACGGCACCGTCGAGCTGTTCGGCAGGCCGCCGTCGGAGGTGTCCGGCGAGCGCATCGGACTGCTGCCGCAGGAGTTCGCCCCCGCCGACCGCCTCACCGCCCGGGAACTCGTGGCGTACTACGGCACTACGAGAACCTCTCGGGCGGTCAGAAGCGCCGTGCCTGCGTCGGGACGGCACTGGTGAACGACCCCGAGCTGCTGTTTCTCGACGAGCCGACGACCGGTATCGACCCGGCCGGCCGACGGGAGATGTGGGACCTCGTCGAGGGACTGGTCGACCGCGGCCGGACCGTCGTGCTGACGACCCACTACATGGAGGAGGCCGAGCAGTTGGCCGACGAGGTGGGACTGCTCTCGGGCGGCCAACTCGTCGCGCTGGGCTCGCCGGCCGAGCTACTGGAGCGCCACGGCGGCTCCGACCGGCTAGTCGTCGAGGCCGACGACGAGGGCGCGGCCGCCCGGGCGCTGGAGCGGGCCGGCTACCACGTCCTGCCCGACGAGCGGAGCCTCGCGGTCGCGGTCACCCCCGAGGAGATACCGGCAGTCGTCGAGACGCTGGCCGACGCGGGCGTCGAGTACGAGCGGCTCACCTGGCGACAGCCGACCCTCGAAGACGTCTACCTGGCGACGACGGGGACGGCCCCGACCAATGGGGTGGCCCGATGAGCCGGACCGGACGGGTCGCCGCCGAGACGCGCGCCGCCTGGTACGCCTTCGTCCGCCGCCGAACGGCGGTCTTCTTCACGTTCTTCTTTCCGGTCATCATCATCCTCATCTTCGGCGTGCTGGTGCGGACCGACCCGACCGGCGGCGGCCTGTTCACCGAGCCGGCGGGCTACTACGTCGCCAGCTACCTCGCCGTGGTGGTACTTTTCACGCCGCTGTCGCGGGTCGGCAGCGAGGTGGCCCGCCACCGGGACGGCAACCGCTTCGAGAAGCTGGCGAGGACGCCGCTGTCGCGGGCGGAGTGGCTGCTCGCACAGACGCTCGTCAACGTCGTCGTCATCGGGCTCGCGGCGCTTCTCGTCCTCGTGCTCGTCGTGGCGCTGACCGGCGCCGGCGTTGCGCCGTCACCACTGCTCGTCCCCTACCTGGTCGCCGGCGTCGCGCTGTTCTGCGGGTTCGGGGCGCTTTTGGGCCGGATTGCGGACTCACAGGACGGCGTCATTGCCGCCGCCAACGGTGTCGCGCTCCCGCTGCTTTTCCTCTCGGACACCTTCGTCCCGCCCGAGTTGCTCCCCGAGTGGTTCGTCCCCGCGATGGAACTGTCGCCGCTGACGTACTTTGCTCGCGGCGTCCGGGCGGCGACGTACCGCCGGCCGGGGACGCTCGCGTCGTGGACCGGCTCCGAACCGGGAATCGTCGGCACCGACCCCCACCTCAACCTCGTGGTCCTGTCCGCGCTCGCCGTCGGCTTCTTCGCCGCCGGCGCCTACGCCCTCCCGCGGACGGACTGACCCGGGTGCGGTCGGCACCGACCGAAGACGGCGCCCCGGGGGCGCCGCTCACTCCGGCCGCAGGCGCTCCAGAACCGGTATCTCCTCGATACGGTCCTCGGACAGCCGCTCCCAGTCGATGCCGGTCGGCTTGCCCCCCTCGGCGTCGGTCCGGACGGTCCGCTCCGGCGTACAGACGACGTCGACCGGCACGTCGTGGGCCTCGGCGCCAACGTCGTCGTCGACGACCTGCAGTTCGTGGACCGTCGTTATTACGGTTGTCCCGTCGCCGACGAGGCCGAACGCCCGAAGCATTGCGAATTCGAGGTCGCTGTACCCCTCGCCCTTCCCGATGCGCTCGCCGGATTCGGTGACGGCGACGCTACCGACAACGATGGCGTCAACGGCCGACAGGGCCTCGGGCGGCACCCGGCGGCCGTGCGTCCCGGCGTGGGAGACGGTCGGCGCGGCGTCGGTGTCGTCGATGTCGGCGGGGTCCAACTCGAGGAACGGCTCCTCGTCGCGGAGCCGCGGAGCCGCCATGTAGACGGTAGTGTCCGCCTCGAGCAGCGCCCGGCGGAGCGGTAACTGCGGCGCGTCGGGGTTGGCCTTGACCGCCTCGCTACCGGCAAGCTCCGGCAGGTCCATCGCCCGCTCTGCGGCCGCCTCCGCGCCGGTGAAATTGGTGATGCGGCCGTGCGGCGGAAACGGGAACCGCGCCGCGCCGGACTCCTCGAGGGCGTCCCAGACGCGTTTCCGGATGGCACCCTTGTCGGCCATCTCAGGCGACCCCGGTGACGTACTCGATGTGTTCGGGTCCGTAGAAGAACGCCAGCATGAGGTAGGTGACGACGCCTAACACGAGGCTGACGAGCCACGCGGAGGCGGCGACCCGGCCGACCGTCGCGTGGGCCGTCCCCCGCAGTTCGGCCGGCGTGCGGGTCAGCCCCAGCGTAACCTGGTAGAGCACCAGCGGCACCGACAGCACCGAAAGCAGGATGTGGACGCCGAGCATGCCGAGGTAGAAGCTCCGGAGCGGTGCGCCCTCGACGATTTCCTTGCGGCCGCCGCCGCCGGTCTTCAGCAGGTAGAGAACGAGAAACACGAGGATGAGCGTGAACGCTGTCATCATCGCCGCGCGGTGCCTCCGCACCTGGTCATCCCGTATCCAGTACCACCCGGCGACGAGACAGCAGACGGTCAGGGAGTTCACCACGGCGATGGCGGCCGCCAGCAGGTCGACCGTCGACCGCGAGACCTCGGGGTACAGCCCCACGTCACCGTACAGCGTCCCGATGACGACGACGTAGCCCACGACGGTCAGGACGGCAGTCAACGCCCGGGGGTGCTCGCGCGCGACCCCCGGTCCACGAACTGTCGACATGAAGTGCAGTTCGGCTTCGGCCCCAATGGTCCCTTTGCTTTTCCCGGCGGACGTACCGGGGTCCGGCCGGGACCCGGCTGGTCGTCGCGGTCGGCCGGCGTCGTGTTTAGTTACGCGATAGCCGGCCGACCAGCCTTCTTCGGGTAGGAAATCGAAAGGGGCCGACCGCTCGCGCCGCGAGCGGTTACACTGAATTATCTTAAGTAAACACTACGTCGGCTGGACCGCCCGGATATAAATGCCGGCCGGCCGGACGACCGGAGGCGTGCGCGTCTTGAACCATCTTGAACTCGAAGGCCGTCTCCGGCGGAGCGGCATCGGCACCTCGGTTCGCCATCAGCGGGCGGCGCTGGCCGACACCGACGTCCAGCTCCTCACCTCGCCGTGGAGCGGCGGGAGCCTCCCGAAGGCCGCCGCAAAGCGGGCCGTCGGCGACTCCCTCTTCGCGTCGTACGACCTCGCGCACTGCAACCTCATCGGCCCGGAGTCGGTCGCCGTCGCCCGTCACGCGAAGCGCAACGGGATTCCGCTGGTGCTCCACGCCCACGTCACCCGCGAGGACTTCGCCGAGAGCTTCCGGGGGTCGACAGCCGTCGCGCCCGCCCTGGGACGGTACCTCCGGTGGTTCTACTCGCAGGCCGACCTCGTGCTGTGCCCGAGCGAGTACACCCGGGACGTGCTGGAGTCGTATCCGGTCGACGCGCCGATCCGGCCGGTCACTAACGGTGTCGACATCGCCGCGCTCGAGGGATTCGAGTCGCTACAAGAGGGGTACCGCCGCCGGTACGACCTCGGGGGGATGGTGGTGTTTGCCGTCGGCAACGTGTTTGAGCGGAAGGGGCTGTCGACGTTCTGCCGGCTCGCCGAGGAGACCGACCACGAGTTCGTCTGGTTCGGCCCCTACGACACGGGCCTACAGGCCTCGAAGGCGGTCCGGCGGTGGGTCGGGAACCCGCCCGACAACGTCACTTTCACGGGCTGGGTCGAGGACATTCGGGGCGCATACGGCGCCGGCGACGTGTATCTGTTCCCGACCAAGAACGAAAACCAGGGCATCGCGGTGCTGGAGGCGATGGCCTGCGGGAAGGCGGTCGTGTTGCGTGATATCCCCGTTTTCGAGGAGTTCTACACCGACGGCGCCGACTGCCTGAAGTGCGAGACGTTCGCGGAGTTCCGCGAAGCGCTGGCGCGGCTGGCGGCCGACCCGGAGCTCCGGGACCGTCTCGGCGCGAGCGCCCGCGAGACCGCCCGCGAACACGGTCTCCACCGGGTTGCCGAGGAGCTGCAGGTGGCCTACGCGGAAGCGCGGCGACTGTCCCCGAGTGAGAAACCCACAACGGATTAATCCCCGGTGGTCGAACCTCGCGGCATGCAGACCGTTTCGGTGTTCACCGACACCTACCTCCCGACGGTCAACGGGGTGACCTACACGGTCCGGACTTGGCGGGACCGCTGGGAGCGCCGCGACGGTCTGATGCCGGTCGTCTATCCGGACGACGACGAGTACGACCCCGGCACCCGGGAGTTTCCCGTCTCCAGCGTCGCCTTCCCGTTCTACCCGGGGTTCCGGTTCGGCCGGCCGGGGATTCCCGACGGCGTTCGGGAGCTGTCGCCCGACGTGATTCACGCGCACACGCCGTTTACGCTCGGGCTGTCGGCCCGACGCCTCGCTCGCGAGGCCGGCCTGCCGCTCGTTGCTTCCTACCACACGCCTGCCCGGGAGTACGCGGGCTACATAAGCAACAGTTTCGCCGGCGCCATCAGCCGGGTCGCCGACCGCTACGAGCGGTGGTTCTTCGGAGAGGCCGACGCCGTCGTCGTCCCCTCGGAGACGGCCGCAGACCGGGTGGCAACCGACGGGACGCCCACTTACGTCATCTCCAACGGTGTCGACACCGAGCGGTTCGCGCCGGCCGACCCGGAGGCGGTCGCGGCCTTCCGGGACCGCCACGGCCTCCCGGCAGGGCCGCTCGTCGGCTACACCGGCAGACACGGCTACGAGAAGTGCCTCGAGGACCTGCTGGCGGCGTCGGTCGGCCTCAACGCCACTGTAGTGCTGGCCGGCGACGGCCCCGCGCGGCCGGAACTGCGGCGCCGGGCGGCCGCCCGCGACGACATCGTCTTCCTCGGGTTTCTCGATCGGAAGGAACTGGCGAGCTTCTACTCGGCGCTGGACGTCTTCGCGTTCCCAAGCCCCATCGAGACCCAGGGACTGGTCGCGCTGGAGGCCATCGCCTGCGGGACGCCCGTCGTCGGCGTCGACAGCGGCGCGCTCTCGGAGTCCGTCGTCAACGGCGAGACGGGCTATCACTTCCCGCGGGACGACGTCGGGGCGTTCCGGGCGGCGATGCAGCGGGCGCTCGCGGAACGGGCGGCGCTGTCGGAGCGGTGTCTGGCGATCCGCCCCGAATTGAGCGTCGAGCGGTCCATCGAGCGACTCGCGGCCGTCTACGACGACCTCTGCTAGCAGCGCCGCTCGCAGACCTGCTCGATGATGCGGCCCGTCGAGAGCAACTCGCCGTCGCCGTCGCCGTCGCGGGCCGACGCCCGGGCGACCGCACAGTCGATGCCCTCCTCCTCGAGCATCGCCGAGAGGGCGCCTTCGTCGTGGTGCTGGTCGTGGCCCAGCACGATGACGTCAGGGTCGATGTCCCGGATGGGGACGAAGAAGTCCTCGGTGTGGCCCAGCCGGGCCTCGTCGACGGCCTCGAGTGCGGCTACCATCTCGCGGCGCTGGCGGTCGGGGACAATTGGCTCGGGCTTGTGGGTAACGTTGGCCGAGCGGGCGACGATGACGTGCAGTTCCCCGGCCATGTCGGCGGCCTCCTCGAGGTAGTGCAGGTGCCCGGGGTGGAGCAGGTCGAACGTCCCCTGTGCGACGGCGCGTCTCATCTCAGCGGAGCTCCCGGTCGATGTCTTCCTGGGTGAAGTCGAAGAATCCCTCGTCGGACAGCTCGACGTCCAGCACGTCGAGCTCCGTCGGCTCGCCCTCGGTGTCGAATGCCTGCCAGTCGTCGCGGCCGTACGGCGCCCCGACGATGATGTGGACGTCGCCGCGGGAGAACGTCGCCAGGTTCGTGCCCGGCGCGATGAGCACGTCGGTGATGACGGTCCCGTCGCGGTCGAGGCCGAGCTTTCGGGCGTCCTCGCCCCGCAGCTGGCCCATATACTCGTCGGGGTGGGTGTCCTCGGAGGCCTGCAGCGCAAACTGGAGGGCATCGTCGGCGATGCCGAGTATCTCGCCCGACCTGAATAGCGAGGGCGTCAGCGACCCGAGCAATCCCATGCCCGGAAATCGGGTTGCCCGACAACTAAGGGTTCCGGTGACGGCCTCTGTCGCGGTCGTCGCGTCCGCGCCCGGCGAGGCCAGCGGTCGGAGGTTTGCACGGAGACGGCGGCCCGCGGGGTGCTCGTGGCCGGACAACAACACTCTTAACCGCGGTCGGGGCCGACGTTCGACAATGACGCAGTCTACCGCCGGCGACGCCGGCAGCGCCACCGACGACGGGGTGGTCTACGAACTCGGTCCCCAGTGTACGCTCGAGGACGTCGAGGAGGGCGGCCGGTATCTCGCTACAGTCAACGGTACGGTCGAGTACGGGGTCTTCGTCGACCTCTCGGAGCACGTTTCCGGACTCGTCCACGAGTCAAACCTGCAAACGGACCCGTCGGTCGGCGACGAACTGGTCGTCCGACTCGTCGAAATTCGCGAGAACGACGACGTCGGCTTCGAGGAGGTCGACACCGACCCCGAGGCGGTCGACGCTGTCGAGGTCGCCCGCGGCAACCGGGCCGCAGTGAGTGACCTCGCCGACCGCGTCGGCGACACCGTCCACCTCGAGGGCGACGTCGTCCAGATAAAGCAGACCGCCGGCCCGACGGTCTTCTCGGTCCGGGACGGCACCGGCGTCGTTCCCTGTGCGGCCTTCGAGGAGGCGGGTGTCCGCGCCTATCCCGAAATCGACCTCGACGACGTCGTCCGCGTGACCAGCACCGTCGAAACCCGCGAGGACGCCGTCCAGCTCGAGGTCGAGAAGCTGGTCCGCCTCGACGGCGAAGCCGAGGCCGAGGTCCGCGAGCGGGTCGATGCCGCGCTCGAGGAGCGGGCGGAACCGGCCGACGTCGACCCGCTCATCGAGTGGCCGGCCTTCGAGAAGCTGCCGGTCCAGCACGCCCTGGAGAACTTTATCGCCGAGGTCCACGAGGACCCCGAGGCGCCGCGGCACCTGTTCAAGCGGCTCCCCTCGAAGGCGCCGTTCTACGAGATGGAGGACGTCACGCGCGACCTCAACTTCGCGCTGGAGGACTGCGAACGGCACGGCCAGCGGCTGCCGCTGCTGTTCATGGTCGACAACGGCTCGACCCGGGAGGACGTCCCGGCCTACCGCGCGCTCGACCAGTACGACGTCCCCATCCTCGTCGTCGACCACCACCACCCCGATCCCGAGGCGGTCGACTCATACGTCGAGGAGCACGTCAACCCCTACCTCCACGGCGAGGACTACCGGGTTACGACCGGGATGATGTGCGTCGAGCTGGCGCGGATGATTGATCCCTCCATCACCAACGATCTCAAGCACGTGCCGGCGGTGGCCGGCCTGTCGGACCGCTCGAAGGCCGACGCCATGGACGAGTACCTCGCGCTGGCGGAGGCGGCCGGCTACACCGAGGCCGACCTGCAGGACATCGGCGAGGCGCTGGACTATGCGGCCCACTGGCTGCGCTACCAGTCCGGCGACAGCCTCATCGACGACGTGCTCAACGTCGACTGCGACGACCCCGAACGACACGAGGAACTGGTCGAGTTCCTCTCGACGCGGGCCCGCCGGGACGTCGACGAACAACTGGGCGACGCCGAACCCCACGTCGACCACGAGCGACTCGACAACGACGCCCACCTCTACCGGCTGGACGTCGAAAACCACGCCCGCCGGTTCACCTACCCCGCGCCGGGCAAGACGACGGGCGAACTCCACGACAGGAAGGTCGAGGAGACGGGCGACCCCGTCATCACCATCGGCTACGGCCCCGACTTCGCCGTCCTCCGATCGGACGGTGTCCGCCTGGATATCCCGAACATGGTCGAGGAGCTACAGGACGAACTCCCGGGCGCGGGCGTCTCCGGCGGTGGCCACCTCGTCGTCGGCTCCATCAAGTTCGTCTCCGGGGTGCGGGAGCCGGTCATCGACGCCCTGGTCGAGAAAATGGCCGACGCGGAGCTCGACGAGGCGCTCCGCAGCACGCTCGTCCGCGACGGCGGCAACGAGTAACCGGTCACGGCTGCCACCCCACCGTCCCCTCGCGGCCGCCGAACTCGATTCCGCGAGCCACCAGTGCCGCCGCCGCGAGCGCGACGGCCGCCCCGCCGAGAAGCGCCGTCGGTAGCGGCCGCTCCTCCGTTCCGCCCCAGTCGTCGTCGAACACCGACGCGTAGTAGTCGGCGGCCCCGCCGCCCTCAAGAGCGACGACCACCTCCCTGTTTTCGGTCTGCGGCGTCCGGCCCCAGTTGAGGCTGCCGACCAGCGCCGTCCCGTCGACGACGACGCCCTTGGCGTGGATCTTCTCGTAGCCGTCGGGGTCGTCGACGCGGGCCTCAAGGTCCCAGCCCTCGCTGTCGGCGCGGCGCCCGAGCCAGCCGGCGAGTTCGGCGTTCTCGGCGGCGACGTAGTGGGCGTCCGGAAGGAGGACCCGAACGGTGACGCCGCGATCGGCCACCCGCAGGACGGCCCGGAGCAGGCGATTGTCCCGGCCGTCGATTGTCATCTGCTGAACGAGGACCCGGTCGTCGGCCGCGTCGATGCGCTCGACGACGGCGTCGGCGGCGTTGTCCGGCGCGACGAGGACCGACGCCGACGAGACGGAGACGTCCTGCGGTTCGTGCCGAGTCTCGAACTCTCCGAGGGCTGGTTCGGCGTGCTCGAAGGTCCGACCCTCGCGGTAGGTCCGCCAGGGTGTGGCGGCCCGCCAAGAGTGGTCAGCGTCGTGCAGCGAGGCCAGCGAGTCGGCGGCCGCGGCGTCCTCGAGGACGACCCCCCAGCCGCGGCTCGACATCCCGCCGGTGCCCGCGGGCTTGAAGTTCTCCGTCAGCACCAGCGCCCGGTCGTCGACGACGGCGTACTTCGGGTGGTGGTGGGCGTACCGGGCGTACGGCCCGGTCAGGAGCCGGACCTCGACGCCGGCCTCGGCCAGGCGGTCGAGGATGCGCGCTTGCCGGTCAGTCATCCCGCCGACCGGCGACCCGTCGAGCAGCACCCGGACCGTCGCGCCGCGGTCGTGGGCGGCCACGAGGGCATCTGCGACCCGCTCGGAGGTGAGGGTGTAACCTGCGAGCAGGAGGCGGTCGTCGGCCTGCCGGAGCGTCTCGACGGTCCGGTCGGGGGCGTCCGGGAGGACGAAAGCGGTCGCTGGGCCGCCGTTCGTCCGGACGGGGTCCCTGTCGGTCGCCCCGAGTGGGTGCCAGCCGCCGCGGGAAGCGTTCCAGACCGACGCCTCGGGGGCGCTCCGGTAGCGGGTCGCGTCGACCGTATCGTCGCCGCGACGGAGCCACAACCGCTCGCCGCCGTTGGCAAGCTGGAGTCGTCCCGTCAGCTCGACCACGGGGCGGTCCGTCAGTTCCGCTACCGTCTCGGGGTCCGTCGACATCGCGATTGTCCCCGACAGCGTCCGGTTCGGGAGCCGCGCGACGGTCTTGCCGTCCGTCAGCGTCCAGTTCGTCCCGTTCGTCGCACGCGGGAACCGAACGACGACGAACTCGCCGGGGTCGCCGCGGGCGACGGGGTCCGGGTAAACGGCGACCAACTCGGCGTCCGACGTGGCGTTCTGGCAACGCTGGCGACAAGGAGGACGAACAGCGCGGCGACCGGGCGGGACCTCACGCGCCGTGCTGGTCCCGTCTTGGTACAAAAAGGGTCGGACGTGTGGAGCGGTAGTGTTCAGATAAGCGATGGCCAGCCGAACACACCCCACCGGGTGGGAATAAAATGTGCCGGGCTTTCGAAACCCTCCCTGCCGCCACTCCAACTCCGCGTCTCTTCTCTGAACACTACCTGTGGAACGAACCACCCGCCCGCGGCCGGCGGAATCAGCCTTCGCCGGTCGTGGGGCGTGCTCCAGCCCGGCGTCGCCGGACGGCGCCTTCGAGCCCGCCCGCCAGCAACGCGAGCGTGAACACCGCGACCCACCCGACGAGGTAGATGCCCAGAGGCGATATCAGGTCCGCCTGCCTCGGGTCTCCGGCGGCCTCGAACCAGAGCGCGGCACCGAACGGGCCGAACACCACGACGGCGGGCGAAATCAGCCCCCATCGGTCGTACGCGTAGGCCGGAGCGGCGCCGAGTAGGAACACGCCCGGATACATCGCACCGAAGAGCAACTGCGCGTCCGCGACCACAAGAAAGACGAGTCCGGAGGTCGCTGCAAAGGCTACTCGTCGCACGCGTCGGTCCACGCAGGAGGGATATAAATACATGTCGTAGAGAATGGAAACGAACGCCGCGAGTCGCAGCGTCAGAAGCGGAACGGCACTGTGTCCGGACCGTCGGCGGTCAGGCGGCGGTCGCGTCGCGGGCCTTCTCGGCCTCGACCTGGACCGTGTAGGCGCGGTCGTCGTCGTACTCGGCGGCGGCCTCCAGCGCCCGCTCGGTGCCGACCTGGACCAGTGCCCACGCGGCCGACGCGCGGACCTCGGTGGCCTCGGACTCGTCGCCGAGGACGTCCGCGAGCGGGTCGATGGCCCGGGTGTCGCCGATGAGCCCCAGCGCGCGGGCGGCGACCGACCGGACGACCGGCTGGTCGTCGGCCAGGGCGTTGGCGACGGCCTGGGTCGCCTCCTTGCTGCCGATTTCGCCCAGCGCCCGCAGGGTCACCTTCTGGAGCGGCGGGTTGCCGCCGTCGACGAACTCGACGAGCGTGTCGACGGCCCGCTCGTCACCGATCTTGCCCAGCACCGCTATCTCCGGACGGTTGCGTTTCTGGGCGGCCTCGTGCATCGGCTCGAAGGCCTCCTCGGGGGCGAGCCGTCGGAGCGCGTCGATGCAGTTCTCCTGCATGAACTCCGACTCGAGGTTCTCCAGGGCGAGCAGGATGCGCTCGGGGTCGTTTTCGGCCTCGGCGATGCGGACGACGTTCAACTCCGGCGGGAAGTCCTTCCGGTTGTCGCCGGTGATGCGGTCGTAGAAGCCCTGGACCCGGAGCTGTTCGACGACGGTGAGGTCGCTCCACTCCTCGGCGGCCCCGAGGGCGTCCTGCAGTTCCTCGGCGGCCGACAGCAGCGCGTCGATGGTGTCGGCGTCCTCGTCGGCATCCAGGTCGGCATCGACGGCCGCCTCGCCGACGTCTTCGAGGACCGCCGCGTGGTTCGACAGGCCGTCACCGGCGGCGGCGAACTCCCCGTCGAGTTCCTCCCGGGCGATGTCGAGAAACGTCGAGATTGCCGCCCGGACGTCTGGCTCGCCGTCCTCGGTCCAGCGAGTGTCTTCGACTGTCGAGGCGGCCGTCGCCAGCGTCTCCTCGACGTCCTCGGCGTATGGCCCGCGGGCGGCATCGAGGTCCTCGCGCAGGTCCTCGACCCGGGACTCCAGCTCCTCTGTGGGGTCCGGCTCGTCCTCGTCATCGGGCTCCTTGAGGTCCGCGTCCTCGAGGTCGGACTTGGCGGCGTCGAGGGTGGCCTCCACGTCGTCGAGGTCTGCCTCGGTCTCGGCGTCCGCCAGGGCCGCCTCGGCGTCGTCGAGCCGCTCGCCCAGCGACTCGGCGGTCACCTCCGTCGCGGGCACACCTCCGGCGTCCTCGGGCGCGTCTGCGCTCTTGTCGTCCCCGTCGCTCATGTGACATTATCCGGCAGAACGGGCCAAGAGCGTTTCCCTTCTGGCCGGCGTCACCCCCGACTGCCGTCCGGCCGTCGTCGCGTCGGCGCTCTCCGGGTCCGCGGACCGGCCCGTGGGTCGACCACAGTAATCGGTACCGAGGGCTCATAACCGACAGTGTGACTCACAGCAGTCACTATCGGACGTCCCGCCAGTAGATGAACGGCGCGAGAACGAGGTAGCCGACGGCGAAGGCCAGAAGCGACCGGGGGAACACCCGGTTGACGGCGGTCGGGAACAGGACCGCAAGCGCCTGTAGCCCGCCGAGCAATAGGGCATCCCGGGCGTACAGTTCGGGATAGCTGATTGCGGCTATCATCAGGTAGCTGAAAACGGCGGTTCCCGCCAGCAGGACGAGCGGGTCGGCGAGGCCGGCCAGGTACGCCACCGAGAGGATGGTCGCCGCGAGCGTCGTCTGGACGCCCTCGGTGGCCTCGGAGTCGCGGTCCTCGAGCATGTAGAAGCCGAGTCTGACGACGGCCATTGTGACGAACAGCGCGGGAACCCCGAGGAGTGCGGCCGTCTCGGCGGCCGAGGCGCCGAGACCCTCGCGAGCGACGCCGTAGACGAAGACGGCGGGCGCGACGCCGAAGGAGGCGACGTCGGCCAGCGAGTCCAGGTAGTCGCCGACGGGCGTCCCGCCGCGGGCTCGCGCCAGCACGCCGTCGAGGCCGTCGGCGATGGCCGCAAGCAGGATGAACCGGGCCGCGAGCGTCGGGTCGCCGACCGCGACGGCCGCCGCCAGAAACCCCAGCGCCGCGTTGGCGACAGTCACGACGTCTGCGACGCCCAACTGCCCCAGGAAACGCGGCTGCATGACTCTGTTTGCCCGGTCGGCAACGGCCGCCTTAGTAGATTCGCTTCCCGCCGGAACCGGGTCGCATATTGGCCTCCGGGCCCGAACACCGGTATGGACAGACGGGCGTTCCTCGCGACGACGGGCGCGGCGCTTGCCGTCCCGGTCGCCGGCTGTACGGCGGGCGGTCTCTCCGAGGAGGAGTTCGACGTCGGGATGTCACAGAACGCCTACCTGCCGGAGTCCGTCGAGATACCGGTCGGCGAGACGCTCGTGTGGGGCAACAACGGCTCCCGCGGCCACACCGTCACCGCTTACGACGGCGCCATCCCCGACGGCGCCGCGTTCTTCGCCTCCGGCGGATACGACAGCACCGACGCCGCCCGCGAGGAGTGGAACTCCGGCGGTGGCGGCAACGTCGCCCCCGGCGAGACGTTCGAGCACACCTTCGAGACGGCCGGCGAGCACTCCTACTTCTGTATCCCCCACGAGCGAAACGGCATGGTCGGCACTGTCGTCGTCACCGAGTGAGCAGTCCCGCGGTCGACGACCGGCGGCGCCGCTATCCGGCCCGGCGAAACAGGAAGGTTCGCTCGAATCAGTCCTCGTCCTCGACGGCGACCTCGTCCTCGTCGACGTCGACGGCGGCCTCCTCCTCTGCGGCGACCTCCTCGGGGCGGGCCTCCAGCCGAGTCTTCTGGACTCGACCATCGTCTCGCGGACGGCCTGCTCCTGGCTGCGGTCGGCGCTCTTGGTCGTGTAGGCGACCGGCTGGACCTGCAGGCGGTAGTCGTCGGTCGTCAGCACGGTGACGAAGGCGTCGACCTTCGAGGTGCCGCGACGGGTGAGGCTCCGCAGGTAGTCGCGGGTGAGTTCGTGCTGGACGAACTCCGTGTAGGCGGCGTCGCTGCCGACGTCGTTCACCTGGAAGGTCAGCTTCGTGTTGTTCTCGCTGGGGTCGTCCTGGAGTTCCCCGAGCGTCGTCTCTACGGTCCGATCGTAAACCTGTTCGGGTTCGTCCGCGGGTGTCTCACCGAGTTCGGCCCGGTCGAAGGTCTCGGGGGCCATCACGGTGTACCATCGCTTCTCCTGTGTCTGCTTGGATACTGAACGTTCGCTCATGATTGTGTTGTGGTGTCGGTCATCCGCTGTGCAACTGTGAGGTTCGCGAGGTAGTCGTCCGTGGTCGTCCGGAGTCCGCCGATCGAGCCGCGCTCGATTTCCGTCACGACCGCGTCGCCGTCGACGCGGGTCGATATCTCCGCCGTGTTGTCCGGCCGGAGCGCCGCGGCGACGACCTCGGCGTCGTCGTGGGTCGTCCGGACCGTCGCCGTCCGGTTCATTGTGCCTCCCTGAACGCGACGAGGTACTCGTCGGCGGTACCGTCGAACGTCGCGGCGCCGCGGCCGTCGCGGGCCGTCGCCCGCCCGTTCAGCGCCGTCGCGGCCGCCCGGAGCGGTCCCTCGACATCGACGCCGGTCTCGGTGAAGACCGCCGCGCGGCCGTCCGTGACGGCCAGCGCGAGCGGTTCCGGCGAGCGGTACTCGAAGCAGAGCCGCGCCACGGTCCCCAGCGGGGCGTCCTTGCCGACGCGTGCCGCGTAGAGGCCATCGTAGCGGCCGGTATCTGCCGTCCGCAGCGCCGTGTGGGCGCGCTGGCCGTGGTCGCGCCACGTCTCGAGGGCCGTCGCCTCGACGTCGCGGCCCAGCGCCAGCGCGACGCCGACGCCGGGGCGCTCTCGCGCGACCGCGGTCAGCACGTCGGCGTAGCCGCCGAGCGTCTCGAAGCGGTCGCACTCGTACGGACGCAGCGCTCGCTCGACGGCTTCGGCGGCCCGCGGGACGGCGTCCTCGACGACCGACAGCGCGACGAGCGAGGCCAACCGTCGGCCCTGCTCGTCGTCGAGCCCGGCGAGGGCGGCCTCGGCGGCTTCCTCGTCGCCGGAGAAGTCGGCGTGGACGAGCGTCGACCCCGCGAGGCCGTCGATTCGGTCCTCGGTCGGAAGCGCGACGCCGGGGCGACGCTCGAGGCCGGCGGCCTCCAGGGGTCGGCCGGACGGTTCGGCGCTCGCACACGTCGCGCCGGCGAGCGTAAGCGCCGGGTCGACGGCGCCGTCGTCCAGTTCGCGGACGATGTCGGCGGCCGCCGTCGACAGCGGTGTCCCCTCGACGATGGCGTCGATGGCGCCGCCGGGCGCGTGGCCGACCGCGACCGTACAGTCGGCGTCGGCCGTCGACGGGTCCGGGACGGTCGCGAGGCTGGCCTGGTACGGGGTGCCGGTCGCTTCGAGGGCGCGCGCGAGCAGGCCCGTCGCCGCCAGGGCATCCCCGTCGGCGGTGCCGACGAGGCGGACGAACCCGGCCTCGCGGATGGCCGCGGCTGTGCGGCCGGGGGCGTCCTCGTTCGGGCGGCCGGCGGCGGACATCGGTCAGTCCCTCGTCTCCAGCAGCTCCTTGGCCTCGTCGTACTCGTAGGTGAACGCCTCGTCGAGTTCGTCGCCCCGGTAGTAGTCGACGAGGCGGCGAATCTTTGACTCGGTGTTCTGCAGGGCGCGCTTGTTCTGGGCGTCGCCCGGGTTCTCGTCCATGTGGTCGCGGAGGCGGACGGCCCGCTCCATCAGGTTCCGGAGGTCCTCCGGGAGGTCGGGCGCGGCGTCGTGGGCCTCGAGAATCCCGGTGACCTTCTTGCCAGTGGCGAGTTTGACGTCCGGGACCGGCGTGCCCTGGACGCCCTCGTCGCGCAGTTTGAGTCCGATTTGGCTGGGGTC
>PXSL01000086.1:19436-20526 GCA_003022815.1 Halobacteriales archaeon SW_5_68_122
CCGGACGACCCGCGACGGCGTGAGTGCATTCGTGCCATGGTTCCGTTGGAACTGCACGGACCGCTGTAGTCGGCGTGGCTGCCCGTCGGCGGGCGGCGTGACGCCAGCACTACCGCAATCCCGAGCCGACCAATCGGCCGGCGAGTCAGATTTGCGGTCGTGCGGTTCCCAACCGTGACTGGTCGCCTCGCGCACAAAACGGTTTCTACTCCGTGCGAGCCGTCGGGTCCGAAGCGGGGTGGCCGGGCGCCCGAGTGTGCGTCCAGTGCTCCGGCCTCCGTTCTCGCCTTCGGACGCCGGACGGCATCTCGGGGCCCCGAGCGTCGTTGAGCGCGCGAGAGCTCGCTGAACCGGCCCCGGAGACAGCTATATCAACGAGCCACCGGACGCTGGTGACGACCCATGGCCGACGAACAGGGCCCCGACATGTACCGCGAGACCAGACACGGCCTCGCAGTCCTCTTTGGGATAGTCGGGATGTCGTTCGTGCTGGTGCTCGAGAACGGCTCTCCGGCAGCCCGGGGGCTGTTGCTGTCACTGCTCTCTGGGGCGTTCATCATCGTCTGTGTCCTGGTCTTTCTCCACACGTACAGCGGCGGGACGGTGTTCGGGTACGCGAGCACGTACCCGCTGGTCATCGGTGCGATATCCGGCGTCGCCACGCTGTGGGTATCCACCACCGGCCGGTCCGCCCGGCTGTTGACAATCGTCGCCCTGTGCGGAATCGTAGCCACGTCGGTGGCCGGGGGCTTCGCCCTCGGCGTCACGCACCTCCCGGACGCCTCCGGCGACGCCGAAGGGGGCATCGACGACGACTGACCCCGGACGTTCGCCCTCCGTACGGAACCAGTTCGTCCAAACGCTACCGCGTGCAGCAGGCGTTCCGTCGCCGACCTGTCGGAGTGCGCACGGCCGAGGGCCCGATGACGGAACGCCTAAGCGCCACCCGCGAGAACCCGCGGCCGTGAACGTCGCCACAGAGCGCATCGAGCGGCTTCACGAACTCGCCCGGGAGGCGGCCCGCGAGGGCGACGCCGACCTCGCGAGGCGGTACGTCCGCCGGGCGCGCCGGGTCGCAGAGCGGAACCGC
>PXSL01000087.1 GCA_003022815.1 Halobacteriales archaeon SW_5_68_122
GAGTTGCTGAACGAGAAGGTCAGTGCCGACCGCGACCCCTACTACGTGCTCGGGGCGTGCAACCCGAACATGGCCGACCGGGCGCTCGACGAGACGCTCAAGCAGGGCGCGCTGTTCCCCTGCAACTTCGTCGTCTGGCAGGAGGAGCCGGGCGTCCAGCGTGTCTACCACGTCTCCATCATGAAAATCGGTCGACTGGTCGGCATCGCGCCGGACAGCGACGCCTGGGAGGGAATCGTCGCGGACACCGGCGAATTGGTCGAGGCGTTCTTCGAGCGGGTCTGAGCGCGGGCCGACGGTCCGCGTCTCGCACACCGACCGGACACCTATCGGTCCGGAGCCCTAAGCGACGGCATGGAACTCTCACCCAGCGTCGCCCGCGAGCACGACCGGGCGGCCCCCGACCCGTCGGAGACCGAGACGGCTACGTTCGGCCTCGGCTGTTTCTGGGGGCCGGACGCGCGGTTCGGCGCCCTCGAGGGGGCCGTCCGGACCCGGGTCGGCTACGCCGGCGGCACCCAATCCGACCCCTCGTATCACGCGCTGGGCGACCACACCGAGGTCTTCCAGGTCGACTTCGACCCCGAACGGGCCTCCTACCGGGCGCTGGCCGGGCGCGCCCTCGATGCCCACGACCCGAACCGGCAGGTCCGGAAGACACAGTACCAGAACGTCGTCTTCGCGGCCACCGCGACACAGCGGGAGACCCTGGCGGCCGTCCTCGAAGAGCGCGGCCTCGAGGCCGACGCCATCGGGACCCGAATCGAGCGCCTCGACCGGTTCTACCCCGCTGAGGACTACCACCAGAAGCACAGCCTCCGCGGCACGCCGGGGCTCCAGTCGGTCTTCGAGGAGTCGGGGTACAACGACGCCGAGTTACGGGAGTCGCCCGCGGCGGCGAAACTGAACGGCTACGCGGCGGGCCACGACATCGGCGGCGAGCTGGGCACTGCCCTCGAGCGGCGGGCCGGGCCGCGGTAGCCCGCGGGTCACCTGAGGAACCGCCGGAAGACGCCCCGCTCCCGGAGCGCCATGTAGAGGTACGCACACGGGAAAACGAGGAAGACCACCGACAGCAGGGCGACGAACAGCGCCGGCCCCGAGAGCAGGTCCGCGTAGGTGACGGCCGCCAGCACGTCCGGTAGGTGCGGGGAGATGGGCTTAACCGCTTCGAGACGACCCGGGGGCCGCCCCGAACGAAGAGAGGTCGGCCTGGACGCCGGCGGCCATCGTCGACTTCCGGCGGAGGTCCGCCATCGAGATGGGGAGCTGCGGCACCAGTTGCTGGACGGCGTCGTGGAACGTCTCGGCAACAGCCGGGTCGGCGTCGAAGGCGTTCCGTACCGACTCGCGGGTCTGCCAGACGCCGACCGGCGCCCAGTACCCGTCGGTGGCGTGGCGGACGACGAACACCTTCGCCTGCCGGCCGCGGTCGGCCAGTTCCTCCAGAACGCCCAGCCGGGCGGCGTAGTAGGCGCCCGCCGTCTCGTCGACGTACTCGGTCCGGCCCTCGTAGCCCTCGCGGTCGGCGGCCATGTACAGCTGGCCGTCGGGGTCGGGGTTCCAGATGGAGCCCGGCGCCTTCAGCTCGAGCAGTTCGAACTCCCAGTCGCCCGGCGCGGCGATTATCCAGTAGTCGTTGCCGAGGTAGCGGTTGTGCCACACCTTCGTCTCGCCGACCGTCGGGGCGTTGCGTATCCGCCCGCGGAGGTACTGGCCGACGGTGTCGTCGACGGCCGTGATGGACCACCGCGTCGGCACCAGCCGGCGGTTCTCGCCGACGCCGAGCGCCCCCACCGACAGCACGTTGTTGATCTCGTAGACGTCGAATCCGCGGCGGTAGAGGTAGGTGATGGCGCCCTCGGCGCGCCAGTCGTCGTCCGACAGCGTCCTCTCGACGGCCCGCGGCACGTGCGGGTTCTCGGTCAGGCGGGCGGCCTCGGTGCTCGCTCGGGGGCCGCGCGGGGCGGTAATGTCCTCAAGGGTGCCGTCGAGGTCGAAGCCCGGCGACTCCTCGAGGCCCAACTCGACGTCCACCGGCCGGTCCGCCATAGCCACCTCCCGCTGGGTGCCGACGAAGCCGTCCCAGACGTCCTCGACGTCGACCGATGAGCGGCGCGTGGAGTTCAGCAGGCCGGTCCGCTTTGCGAACACGTCCTCGATGGAGAATCCCTGTCGGTACCACTCGCCGGAGGTGACGTAGGAGCCGGCGTCGTCCTCGTCGCCGACAGGTGTGAGCAGCCCCGTTGAGACGTTCGGGTACGACGACCGGCCGACGAACACCGAGGGCGCCGTCGAGCCGACTACCGCGCCGTCGGTCAGCGTCTCGTCGAACCGGGTCCGTGCCGACTCGATGTGGTCGATGATGGCGTAGGACTTCTCCTCGGCGAGCTTCCGCATCTCGACGGACTCCTCGCGGTCGAGCCCGTCGACGTACTCGTCGAGCCGCATGTTAATTGTTTGTCGGGAACGAATAAATGCTGTTCGGCTGCGGTCGGTAGTGTTTAGATACGGATTGAGGAATCCAGAAAGCCCTCGGCACGCTCGACTCCCGGGACTCGCTGTCGTTCGAGAGAGAGCGAAGCTCTCTCGTGATGTCGTCAGAACGCAATGCGTTCTGACTGCAAGCGGGAAATCTTCGATTTCCCGCAATGACGGAAGACGCGGCGCGTCTTTCGAACCACGCTCCTCGGTCGCATTGCTCCCTGCGGTGTCCTCGCGCGGCGTTGCCGCGCGAGCGGGCCGAGGGACCGCTGGTCCCTCGCGGTCGTCGGCGCCGTGCGCCGACTGCCAGAGGGAGCCGAAGGCTCCCTCTCTGCTTGCGTCGTCCGGGTTCGTCGAGTGGGCGGCCGGTTCCACCGGCCGCCGTCTGACGTGGCGGCTTCGCCGCCACGCAATGCCTCGCCCTTTCAGTCCGCCAGGATTCGGTTGGTTGCCCGGCAGAAACGGACTCACTGGACGATCCGTATCTGAACACCGCCCCGCGGTCAGTAGAGACACCGATCGAAAGCGTCGACAGTGCAGGCCTCGACGGCGTGGACCCGGTCCTGCCTGGTGGTGACGAAGAGCCGTTCCTCTGAGGTCGCGATTTTCGCCCGGTAACCGCTGTTCTTTCCGAGTCCGACGCCACCGACCCGGTCGCCGGTCGCCGGGTCGAGCGCGATGATGCCGCTCCGTTCGTCGTCTTCGGCGTCAATCCCTGCGTAGACCGCATCGCGCATCAGCACCGGGCGGTTTTTAGATGGGTAGTCGCTCGTGGCGTAGCGCCACACCTCCTCGCCGGTCGCGCCGTCCCGGCAGACGACGGCGTCGAGGTCCTCCCGACAGTAGATGCGACCG
>PXSL01000088.1 GCA_003022815.1 Halobacteriales archaeon SW_5_68_122
CAGCGGGAACTTCACGTAGACCGAGGGGTCCTCGACGTGTTCGTACTCGACCTCGTTGTTGGCGATGGCGGTCTCACACCGCGGGCACTGGGAGATGGAGCGCTTGCCCTGCTCGACGAGGCCGCGCTCGTGGGCCTTCGAGAACCCCCACCAGGCCGCCTCCATGTAGGAAGGGTCGACCGTTTTGTAGGGGTTCTCCCAGTCCATCCAGACGCCGAAGGACTCGAAGTCCTCCTGGAGGCCCTCCAGCTGCTCGTTGGCGAAGGCCTTGCACTCCTCGATGAAGTTTTGCTCGCCGAACTCCTCGATGTCCTTTTTATTCTCGAAGCCGAGCTTCTCCTCGACTCGGGTCTCGATGGGCAGCCCGTGCATGTCGTAGCCGGGGCGGTCGGTGACATCGTAGCCGCACATCCGGTGGTAGCGGATGTAGGCGTCTTTGAGGGTCTTGTTCCAGGTCGTCCCCATGTGGGCGGCCCCGGAGGTGTACGGTGGGCCGTCAACGAAGAAGAACTCCTCGCCGTCCGCGCGGTGCTGCTTTGTCTTCTCGTAGGCGTCGACCGCCTCCCAGTGGTCGAAGACCCGGTCTTCGACCTCGTGAGCCTCGTACTGGTCGTCGACCTCCTCGAACCTGCTCATACGTCACGTATTCGTCCGGGCTGTTAAATGGGAATCGGTACCGTGCGAAGGCTTCCGACGGTCCGGACCGGACACGATCGGCGGACCCGGCCGCGGGTCACTTCAGTTCTATCTTCCGGACGAACGGCAGTGACCGGATCTCGTTTATTACCTCGCCGTCGAGTTCCTCGTCGGTGACGAGGTAGAGCATCGGCTCGTCGGTGAACTCGGGGTCCTCGCTTACCGTCTGGCGGATGGATATCTCCCGGTCGGCCAGTACCGCCGTCACCGCCGCGACGATGCCGTGGCGGTCGGCCTCGGTGACTCGGACCGTCAGGACGGTCAGGTCCAGCACGGGTGCCAGGTCCATCAGCGACGGAATCGCCGAGATGTTCTGAAAGATACGCCGGAGCTCCTCGTCCTCGAGAATGGCGTCGGTGGTGGCGTCGACGACGCGCCGATCGACGTCGATTTCTCGGGCGATACCGGTGTTCGGTATCTCGATGCCGCCCGAGACGACCCGCCCCTGGTCGTTGACCGAGAACCCCCGCTCGAGCAGAAGCCGGATGACAGCCTGCTGGCTGGGGCTGTCCTCGAACTTCCGCATGATCTCGTCGAACATACGCGTCCGGTCGGGGGGAGGGGTGTTGGCTGTTACGCCGGCGGCGGGCTTTTGCCCGCGAGTCACCAACGCCGTCCATGGACGTGATGGAGGCGTTCGAGCGGATGCCTATCGCCCACGGCGGTGTCACCTACGCGCTCGCCGACACCGTCAGCGGAGCCGCGGCCGTCTCGGTCAACCGTGGGGTCACCCCGACGGTGGACATGCGCATCGACTACCTCGCGCCGGCGACGAACGGGGAACTCCTCGCAGAGGCGTCGCTGGTCCGGAACGGCGACGGCGTTGCGACCGTCGAAATTGAGGTCACCGACGGGGACGGGACGGCGGTGGCGATGGCCAACGGCACGTACAAGACCGACGGCGGCGAGGGCGGCGGCGCCTGGCGCGAGGACGACTCGACGGAGTAGCGAACAGGCGGTGCCGGCGGGGACGACCGGCGGTGCACCGCGCTCCTGCGAGACGCCGGTCGGTCGAGGTCAGCGCACGGGCGTCTTGATCGCGCTCTGGTATATAAAAAGTCGGTCGCCGGCTAGTCGTCGGCGGAGGCGGCGCCCTCGACGTTCGCGTCCGGGACGGTCCCGTCGTCGTTCCAGCCGCGGTGGTCGTAGTAGCTCGACAGCTCTGCGTCGAATCCCTCGAGTTCGTACGGCAGTGCGTCGTCGTCCGAGCGGTCGAAGCCGCGCCTGTTATTGAAGTGCCGCTCGAGTTCGATGATGCGGCCGCCGACGTCCTGCAGCGTCTCCCAGTCGGTGTCGAACAGCCGGGCGTACCGCCCGTGGCTCATGTTCGAGAACGCGAACTTACAGAGCACGCCCGAGTCGTGGACGGCGTTCTTGTTCTCCATCTCGATGAGTCGCTCGGACTTGCCCTCGACGCCGTCGGAATCGAGCGCCTGCTCGGGCTTGGCCGTTGAGCGTCCGGCCGTCGTGGGCGGCGAACTCCATGCCCTTCATCGACCAGTTCTCGACGCCCAGCTCGTCGTGGAAGCGGTCGATGCCCTTCGCGAGCGTGTCGCCGACGCCCTCGCGGTGGGCGATTTTCTCGATGAGTTCGTGTACCAACTCGGCGTTACCGAACTCGTCGTTCGCCGCGAGGTAGGCGGCGACGGCGTCGCCACAGGAGATGGTGTCCAGTCCGTACTCGTCGCACAGCTCGTTGGATTTCATGATGGCGACGAAGTCGTCGACGGCGGCGTTGGAGCCGAACGACATCATCGTTTCGTACTCCGGCCCCTCCGTCTCGATGCCCGACTCCTCGTCGCGGGTCGGCAGCTTGCAGGCGAAGGCACACGACGAACAGGTGCCCTTCTTGTACTTGTGCTCGATGACGGCCGCCGAGCCGATTTCGTCGAGCTCGTCGTAGCTGAGCTCCTCGAAGTACCGTGTCGGCAGCGCGCCGACGGCGTTGGCGTAGTCCGACACCGAGACGGTGCCGGCGTCCTTCATCGGACTGCCGGACTCAGAGGCCTCCGTGTGGATCTCCCGGACGAGTTTGTCGTCCAGCCCCTCGACGTTGGGCCGGGAGTCGCCGTCGAGGGCGAGGTACTTGACGTTCTTGGCGCCGAGGACGGCCCCGAGGCCGCCGCGGCCGAACGCCCGGGAGCCGGAGGTGATGATGGCCGCGAACCGGACGCCGTTCTCGCCGGCGGGGCCGACGACGGCGGTGTGGCTCTCGTCGAGGCTGTGCTCGTCCTCAACGTACTCATTGGTCTCCGAGACGGTGGCCGACTCGAGTTCGGGCACCGGCTCGAAGGAGACGCCCTCGTCGGTGACGACGAGGCCGACGAGTTCGTCGCTCTCGCCGCCGGTACAGGACATCCGGCCGGTGTAGGACATCATCGAGGTCTGGAGCGGTCCGACGGCGAACACGAGGCTGTTGCCGGGGCCGAACGGGTCGGCGTCGAAGGGAATCCGGTCGTGGGCGAGCTTCGTCCCGACGCCGCGACCGCCAATGTACGACGCGAGCACGTCGTCTACCTCCGCCTCGGTGGTCTCCTGCGAGCCGACGTCGACGGACAGAAGCGGACCCTCTGCGTGTATCATCGTCTGTCGAATGGGGAACCCCGCCGGCATAAAACGTCCGCCACGGATCCGCGGTGGATTAATTTCCGCGCAACATCGCCATCGCCTCGCGGACGGCATCGTGTTCGCCGATGATGGTGACCCGGTCGCCGTGTTCGAGGACGTAGTCGGCCTTCGGGACGAACGTGTTCTCGCTGCTGGTCACCAAGCCGATGAGACACCGGCCGGGGAGCTCCGGGCCGACCTCGCGGACCGGCCGGTCGGCGAATCGGTCGCCCTCGACGGTGACCTCCTGTACGTCGCCGCCGCCGGACCGGTCAATGTTCTCCTCCCAGGCCTGCATCGCGGGCCGCTCGATGGAGTTGTCTATCTCCTGAGCGATGGCGTGCGACGAGGAGATGACCCGCACGCCGAGGTCGTCGAAGGCCTCGACGTTCTCCGGCTGGTTGGCCCGGCAGACCACCCGCTCGGGGTCGAACTTCGTGGTCGCCAGCCGACCGATGAGCAGATTGGCGTCGTCGTCGCCGGTCGCGGCGATGATGGTGCTGGCATTGTCGGCGCCGGCCGACCGGAACGTCTCTAGGTTCGTGCCGTCCCCGATTCGGACGGTGAACCCGGCCTCCCGGGCCGTCTCGACCACCGATTCGTCGTCGTCGACAATGACGACGTTCTCGCCCCTGTCCTCCAGTCGGTTGGCGACTTCGCGGCCGACCCGTCCGCCGCCGATCACGATCACACGCATTGGTATCACGTCCAGTCGTTCCGCGATGTGGCGGGCGAACCCGCCCTGCAGGACCACCGTCGAGAGGATGACCAGAAAGACCGTCCCGACCAGGAGCGTCGCGTTGGCCTCCAGTTGGGCGGCCTGTGCCACCTCGCCGGCCGTCCGGAACTCCTCGGCCCGGTTCTGCAACTCGACGGCAAAAAGCGTCGCGACCGACGCAGGAATGATGCCGCGCGGCCCGACGGAGCCGACGAACAGTCGCTCCTGAAAGGTGAAGTCGCCGCCGACCGTCGAGAGATACACGAGGAGCGGCCGAATGACCGCGATGACGGCGACGACGACCACGATTCCGCCCATGCCGAGCGCGAGTAGGTCCTCGAACTCGAGCAGTGCCGCCAGCGCGATGAAGACGAACGACAGTACAACGAGCGTGACGTCGCCTTTGAACGCCGAAATCTGCTCCTCGTAGGGGACCCCGAGGTTGCCGAGGACGACGCCTGCGGTGGCGACGGCGGCGACGCCGGCCTCGCTGGCTATCGTTTCGGCGGCGCCGGCACGACCAGCCGCGCGTTCCGGGGGGCGTTGCCCGGCGACAGGTCGATGTACCGGAGGACGAACCAGACGGCTACGGCGACGGTTACCCCGATGAGTACGCCGCCGCCGACCCGCTCGATGAAGAGGCCGAGGAACGCCGAGACGGTCGGCTCCTCCAGTCGGATGATCTTGAACACGACCACCGCGAGGATGGCCGCCGTCACGTCGTTGATTATGCCCTCCGTTTCGAGGGCCGCCGCGACCCGGTCCCTGACCGGGACGACGTCGAGTATCGGCGTGATGACCGTCGGGCCCGTGGCGACGAGCAGCGCGCCGATGAGGAACGCGATACCCCAGTCGGCGCCCAGCGCGAGACGGACCACGAGCGCCGTCCCGACGAGCGCGATGGCGGCGCCAACCGTGACGAGCCGGAGGCTCTCGCTCGTCGCCTGCCGGAGCTTCTCGATACGGAGGTGGAACGCCCCCTCGAAGACGATGATGGCGACCGACAGCCCGACGATGGCCGGCAACGAGGTGAAGGAGCTCCTCGTGATGACGCCCAGTCCCTCGGGACCGAGCGCGATGCCGGCCGCGATGAGGAAGACGATACTCGGGACCTCGAACTGGTCGGCGAGTATCTGGGCCGCGACGCCGATTGCGATTATCGCCGCCACGAGCGGAATCAGTTGGCTCGCCACTGCTCTCAATCGTCGGTTCTGCGGCCAGTCTGATAAATCCCCGAGGACTCCGTCGCGGCCGTCAGGCCTCGCGCTCGTCGAGGTATTGAAGCACGCCGCGGACGTTCATCGCTACCTCGCCGTTGGCCTTCGCGTCGCCCCACACCTCGCCAATGTCCGTCGCTTCGACGAAGTGTTCGACGACGGCCGGGTCGTCCGCCAGCTCTGCCCGCTTGCGGGCGACGGCCTCGACCCAGCGGGTGACGACGTCGACGTACTCCGAGAGCCGGTCGTCGGCCGGAGCGTCGCCGAAGTGCGCGTAACAGAGCGTCTCCGGCGTCATGCGCGCGATGGAGCGGGCGTCGGCAACGACCTGCTCGAGGTCGAACCCCGGCGGCGGCGACGTCTCGCGGACGGCGTCCAGGGTCGGCACGTAAATCCCGGCGGCGTCGGCGATGAACATCGCGCTCGCCTCGCGGTCGTGGAAGACAACCTGGTGGAAAGCGTGGCCGGGAGTGTGGTGCGCGGTCAGCGACGCCGACCCGAGGTCGACCGTCGTCCCGTCGTGTATCGGCTGGATGGCGTCGACCGGGACGGGTTTCGGCTCCGTGTAGTAGCGTATCTGGTCGCCGACGGCGGCCTTGGTGCCCTCCCAGATGCGCTCGGGGTCCGAGAGGAACGTCGCGCCGCTCTCGTGGACGTACACGTCGGCGCCCGTCTCGTCGGCGATGAACCCGGCGCCGCCGGCGTGGTCGAGGTGGACGTGCGTCAGCAGGACGGTCTCGAGGTCGGCCGGCGCGACCCCGACCGACTCCAGTCCTGCGAGCACCCGCTCGTAGTTCGTCCCGATGCCGGAGTCGATGATGGCCGGCCGCTTGGTGTCCAGCAGGTAGACCGACCCGTACTCCGCGGTATCGTACATCCCGGTGTCGACGTAGTAGCAGTCCGCCACGCCGTCGACCTCGTAGACGTCACCGATGCCCATGGCGGGGCTATTGCCACGGCGGAATAAAACTTAGAGGGTGCTTCGAAGGACCGTCCAGACGTCCTGCTGTCGCTTCCGGAGGACCTTGATCGGCGAGGCGACGCTGTACTCGCCGACCTCGGTTCGCTCGGCGATGCCCTCACTTTCGAAGTCCTCCAGCGTCGAACGGACGGTGCTCTCCGGCAGGACGGTCCGGCCGGCTATCTCCTCGGGCGTCCCGGTCCCGAGCGTCCGGACCGTCAGGTACACCGACACCCGCTGTGGGGACTCGAGCACCTCCACCACCAGGTCATTGACGAGGTTGCCGCCGCCCTCCTTTGTGGTCGGTTCGCTGCGGACCATCTCGTCTTCCGCCAGCGGCTCGGACGTCTTCAGTCGCTCCTCGATGGCCTCGACTGCCGTCTTGCGATCCTCGCCCGCCCGCTCGCGGTCGAGTAGCCGCTCAAGGGACTTCGGCTCCGTGATGACGGCAATGAGCTCCCGGAGCTCGGCGACGGTGTGCTCGCCGGGGTCGACGTCGACGAGGTCCTCCGCCCGGACCTCGTCGTCGGTGGTGAACCCCACCTCGCCGTACCCCTCGACCCGCAGCCCTAGTTCGAGTTCGTGGACGCCAAGCCGGAGGCGCGGACGGTCGAGGACCACCCGGACGGTCTCGGCGAGGTCCAGTTCGAGCGGGTTCTCGGGCGTTATTTCGTCGGCGGTGTACCGTTCGTCCTCCGAGAGCTCCAGGGCGATGTCCTCGGCGGCGACGGGTTCGCCGTCGATCTTCACCGTCGTGACGCCTTCGAACTCGGCCTCGATGAGCCTGTTTTTCAGCTCGAACTCGACGCCGCGCTCGGTGTTCTCGAGGCTCTCCCAGGTGAAAAGGCGCTCGAGGTACTGCTCTATCATGGGCGGGGCAACGCCGGCCCCACACTTTGGTCTGTCGTCAGCGTGAGCGACGGCGTCTCGGGTTCACCCGTCCCGGGACGGCCTCACACGCCACCGACACGACTTTGCCCGGCGGCGGCAAACCGCCGGCAAATGCTATCGAGGCAGTTCGTCAGAGAGCACCCCGACGAGGTCCGGCGCGCCCTCGAGACGAAGGGCGTCGACGCCGACCTCGACCGGCTCCTCAAGATAGACGAGGAGTGGCGCGAACTGAAGACCGAGGGCGACGGCCTCAGACACCGGCGCAACGAGGTCTCCGGC
Source organism: Halobacteriales archaeon SW_5_68_122 (assembly GCA_003022815.1). Next base: position 7,370 of record PXSL01000088.1, read on the forward strand.
GAGATCGGTCGGCTCAAGCGCGAGGGCGACGACGAGGCCGCCGAGGAGGCCATCGACCGCTCCGGGGAGCTGAAGGCCGAACTGGAGGCCGTCGAGGAGCGAGCCAACGAACTCGAGGCCGAGCTCGAGGAGCGCCTACTCGAGCTGCCGAACGTTCCCCACCCGGAGGCGCCGGTCGGCGACGACGAGTCCGACAACATCGAGGCCCGGCGGTGGGGCTTCGAGGACCGCCGCGAGCTGCCAGCGGAGGTGACACCGCACTACGACCTCGGGGAGGAACTGGACATACTGGACTTCGAGCGCGGCGCGAAGGTGTCGGGCGGCGGCTTCTACTTCGCGAAGGGGGAGGCCGCCCGGCTCGAGCACGCCCTCGTGCAGTTCATGCTTGAGGTCCACCGCGAAGAGCACGGCTACACCGACATCTTCCCGCCCATCCCGGTGAACTCGGCGTCGATGCGCGGCACCGGCCAGTTCCCGAAGTTCGTCGATGATGCCTACCGTCTCGGCGGCGATAACGACGAACCGTACGACGACGACGACCTCTGGCTCCTGCCGACCGCCGAGGTGCCTGTCACCAATATGTACCGCGGGGAGATACTGCTGGACGACGACCTGCCGGTCAAACACCAGGCGTACACCCCCAACTTCCGGCGGGAGGCCGGCGAGCACGGCACCGAGACCCGCGGCATTGTCCGGGTCCACCAGTTCAACAAGGTCGAGCTGGTCAACTTCGTCCGCCCGGAGGACAGCTACGATCGCCTGAAGGGCCTGCTCGACGAGGCTACCGAGGTGCTTGAGCGGCTCGGGCTGCCGTACCGCGTCCTCGAGATGTGCACCGGCGACATGGGGTTCACGCAGGCCAGGAAGTACGATGTCGAGGTGTGGGCGCCGGCCGACGACATGCCCGAGGGTCCCGAGGCGGGCGGCCGGTGGCTCGAGGTGTCGTCGGTGTCGAACTTCGAGACGTTCCAGGCGCGCCGTGCCGGGGTCCAGTACCGCCCCGAGCAACACGAGTCCGCGGAGTACCTCCACACGCTGAACGGCTCCGGGGTCGCGGTCCCGCGCGCTGTCGTCGCCATCATGGAATACTACCAGAACGACGACGGCACCGTCACGGTGCCCGAACCGCTCCGGCCGTACATGGGCGGGACCGAGCGCATCGAGGGCCAAGAGGCGGTCGGCGAGTCGGCGGTCGGCGACGGATAGCCGGCGCCGTCAGTCGTCGACGAGCAACGGGCCGCCGCAGGAGCCACAGCGGTCGTAGTCCGTCTCATTGACCGCTCCACAACCGGGGCAGGTTACTCGGGAGCCGGCGCGACGGTCGCTCTCGGCCGCCGGTACGTCGAGGTCCTCGACGATGGAAATGTACTCGAGGAACCGGAACGGGAGCCAGCCCAGTAGCGCCGCCGCCACGAGAACGAGCGCGTACGCCGCGAGCGCCTCCCAGGGGGCCATGCGCCCGGTACGGCGTCAACGAGAATAAGACTATCTCCGTCAGCGTCGACGCCGGCGGCCCGCGGGTCAGCCGTCGTCGGTGTAGGTCCGCAGCCGAGTGATGCCGTCGTCGTCGACGATGAAGACGTCGACGAAGCCGAACCACTTGGTACCGTCGGGTGCGACGAGCCGTCCCTCGGCGGCCACGCGGTCGCTGGCAGTCGTCTCGTAAATCGCCTCGAGGGCGTGTTTGGTGTCGGTTTCCGGGCGGCCCGACCGCACGAACGCGACGAACTCCTCGCGGCCCTCGATAGTCCGATCCGGCCGCCCGTGGACGAAGCCGTCCGCGATGAGGTCCGACAGTGCCGCGTAGTCGCCCTCGTCGATGGCGCAGTAGTACTCGCGGGCCGCGTCGGGGCCGTTCATGCGCGAGGTACGGCCGCGACGCCGAAATATCCGACGCCGGACCCCGGCCACGAGCGACTTTTCCGTGCCGGCGGCCAACGGCGGCCGTGGAACTGCACGTCCGCTACGAGGGCGACGATGACCCTGACAAGTGCACGGCCCGGACGCTCGCGCGGTTCGGGCTTGCGGAGCTACACCGCTCGGCGCGGGCGACTCCCGCCGGGCTCGTGTTGGACCCCCACGCCGACGTGGCGCTATCGCCGGCCGACGACCCGCCGGGTGACCGGCTGGTCGCGCTGGACTGCTCGTGGGAGACCGCCGAGGCCGAGGCGTTCGAACTCGACGGTCCCCACCGGGCACTGCCATTCCTCGTGGCCGCCAACCCCGTCAGCTACGGAACACCGTTCCGGCTCAACACGGTCGAGGCCTTCGCCGGTGCTCTTTGTATCCTCGGGCACCGCGAGCAGGCCGAACGGCTCTTGGGCAAGTTCCGATGGGGTCACACGTTTCTCGAGTTGAATGAGGAGCCGCTCCGGCGGTACGCCAACTGTGCGGACTCGGAGGCGGTCGTCGCCGTGCAGTCGGAGTACCTCGCCGACGAGTGAGCGTTGTCTCGAATCACAACGAACGGAGCATTGTGGTCATCCCCAACGGTAACCTGATGAATCGGCCGGCGGTTCCAGCGGGCTCGTCGGCAGACCGTCGGCGAGCGAGGCGGCGTTGTAGGCCCCTGGCGCGACGTCGTTTGGCGCCTCGGGGTAGAACAGCGACGCCAGCGCCTGGATCTGATCGCGGCCGACGCCGAGCTCGAACTGGCCGCCGCCGTAGAGGCGGACGTCCCGCTCTCGGCAGTACTCAATGGTCTCCAGCAGCGACCGCACCGTCCCGAACCGTGAGGGCTTGATGTTGAGCCAGTCCGGCTCGAAGGGCAACGCCTCGACGCTGTCGACGCCCGTTATCGGGGCGTCCCAGGAGACGCGCCCGGCAACGTCTTCGACGAGCGGGCGCGTCTCCTCGGTCACTGCCGGGTCCTCAACGACGGCATTCGGGAACGCCTCGAAGAGGCGACGGTACAGCGCCGGGTCGGCGGAGCCGTCGACGTCAGTGCCCTCGTAGTGTCCCTTGAGGTCCAGCACCCGGACGCCGCCGCGCTCGGCGACGGCCTCGACGAACGGCTGGTCCCACTTCTCCGTGGGGTCGAGCTTGAACTCGGCGCCAGGGTAGACTGCGCGAATCTCGTCGAGGCGATCCGGCGACTCCAGGCGGGTGCTGACCACGAACCGGACGGGATCGTACGTCAGGCCGAGGGCGCTCCCGAGGTCGGTGTCGGCCTGCCGGAGCGCCAGGTCCGACGCCGCGCTCTCGAGGGCCCACCGCCGGTAGTGGCGGTCCGCCTCGTTCTCGGGTGGCTCCGGGAACAGGTCCAGGGTCTCGAGGTGCTCCGAGAAGCCATCGAGGGTGTACCTGCCGGCGAGGTCGAGACCGCCGTCGCCGTACCAGTCCTGGAAGCGCCGCTGGTCGTCGGCGCCGTACCCCACGTCCTCCCCGCGGCCAGTCTCGCCGTCGCCCGAGAGCTCGACGGTCGTCGAGACGCGCGTGAACCCGCTCGAGGTGTCCAGCGACGCGGCCAACAGGGCGTACTCGTCGACGGCCAGCGACAGTTCGGCGAGTCGATTGTACATCGTCCGGGTGTGGGGCGCGAGCGGCATAAACACGAACGGTCAGCTTTATCCGGCGGCATCGCATCCCGACACGTATGGCCAAGTTCGAAGAGGCAGAGGAGCGCATCCTCGAGAAGATGATCTGCATGCGCTGTAACGCACGGAACCCGAAACGCGCCGACAGCTGTCGGAAGTGCGGGTACAAGAACCTCCGGCCGAAGGCCAAAGAGCGCCGCGCGGCCTGACGAGCACTTTCTTCCGCCTCGCCTGCCGCCAGCGGCCGCGCTACTCCTCGGGGTACTTCGGCTCGCGCGTCTCTGCCCGCTCCAGCGCCGTCTCCACGACGTCGCGGACGTCCCCGTGGAACGTGTCGCCGTGGCCCGCGTACAGGTGTTTGACCCCCTCTGGCATCCGCTCCAGCAGCGTCTCGATGCTCTCGATGAGCCGTTCGCGTGACTGGCCCGCCATGTCCGTCCGGCCGAAGCTCCCGTAGTCGAAGGCTCCATCGTCGTGGACGACAACGTCCCCGCTGAACAACGTCGACTCGGAGACGAACGAAATGTGGTCGTCGGCGTGACCGGGCGTGTGGACGACGTCAAACGGCTCGCTCCCAATGAACACCTGGTCGCCGTCCTCCAGTTCGTTCGTCCGGCGCGGGTGGTCGCCGTGGGCGTACAGCGGCACGTCGAAGGCGTCCAGCACCGCGTCCACCCGTGCGACGTGGTCACCGTGCTGGTGGGTGAGCACGACGGCGTCGAGGCCGTCGACCTGCTCGCCGATAACGTCGACGACGCCGTTCATCGCGCCGGCGTCGACCAGCACCGTGCGGTCGCCCTCCGCGAGGTAGGTGTTGCAGGTGAACGAGTCCGCGTCGGCCGTCACATTGGTGACGTTCATACGGGAAGGTCGGGCGCCGCCCTATTTACCGTGGCGGCCTCGAGTGAGCTCGCTCCTCCGACCGTGACGGCTCCGGGCGGCCCGGCGTCGGAGGGTCCTCCCAGCGGTGTTCGGATATGAATTGAGGAATCCAGAACGTCCTCGACATGCTCGACGTCTGCTCGCGGGCCGCGGGACGGCGGATCCGTCCCGTTCGAAGCGGGTTCACTGCCTCGCCGTCCGCTCGCACGGCTCGAGGTGACGCCGTCGCCCTGCTGCCCGGGACTCGCTGTCGTTCGAGAGAGCGATGCTCTCTCGTGATGTTGCCAGAATCCGGCGGATTCCGGCCGCTTGCCGGACGCAGTCCGGCAATGTCGGCAGAATGCAATGTATTCTGACTGCACGCGGGAAAATCTTCGCTTTCTCGCACCAATGAAAGACGCGTCGCGTCGTTCGAACCACGCTCCTCGGTCGCGATGCCCCCCGTGATGTCGTCGCGCAGCACTGCCGCGCGGAGTGCCAGTGCTGCCGGCACCCTGTTCCGTGGTCGTTCGAAAGGCGCTTCGCGCCTTTCGTGATGACGAGAGAGCTTCGCTCTCTCGGACCACGGCGAAGCCGCTACGCAGTGCCTCCTCCTTTCAGTCCACCAGGGGTCAGTTGACCGGCCGGCAGAAACTGACTCGTCGGTCAGTACTTGTTCGAACGCCATTGTCCTCCCCAGCATTTAAAACCATGTACGTAATAGTTAGGTCCGGACATGGGATTCGGGAGCTACGACGAGTCCGAACAGGAAAACCAGGAGTTCGACACCGACATCGAGGAGAGCGAGGGATCGACGCTGACGGCCCACGACGGTGAAGTGGAGTTCGAGTACGACGACGCCTCGAGTGAGGACCTGCTCGAGACCTTCGAGGAAATCCAGGGTCGGTGAAGCCCGGCAGTCGTGCCCTCGGGGTCGCGGAGTCCTACCGCGGCACCGACGGCGCGACGAGCACGCTGGCCGGCGCGGTCGTCCGGGCCGACCGGACGGTCGATGACTTCGTTTTCGGGACGTGTACCGTCGGCGGCGGCGATGCCACCGACACCATCGTTGACTGCTGGCGCCGCCTCGACCGGCCCGACGTCCAATACGTGTTTGTCGCCGGCGTCGCGCTCGCGTGGTACAACCTTGTCGACCTCGAAGCGGTTGCCGCGGCCACCGACCGGCCGGTCCTCTCGGTCTCCTTCGAGGCCAGCGAGGGCCTCATCAACGCTATCGCGGAGGCGTTCGATTCCCCGGAGCGGGACCGCCGCATCGAGGCCTACGAGGCGCTTCCCGACCGCCGCCGACTCGTCGCTGACGGCGAGGAGCTGTTCGTCCGGAGCGTCGACGTCGACGACGAGAGGGCCGACCGCGTGCTCCGGGCGTTCACCCACGGGCGACGGCCGGAACCGCTCCGGGTCGCAAAGCGGGCCGCCCGCCGGGCCGACACCTTCCGGCGGGATTAACTCGACGCGGCCCCACCACCCGCCATGAGCGACGACATCGAGGTCCGGACGTGTACGCGCTGTCCGGCGCTCTGTGAGTCCCGCAGTCGAATCGTCAACGGCGTCGGTCCGGCGGACGCTGACCTCTGTTTCGTCGGCGAGGCGCCTGGCGAACGCGAGGACGGCGAGGGCGAACCGTTCGTCGGCCGGTCGGGGGACGTCCTCGACAACGCCCTGCGGGACCGCGGGCTCTCGCGGCAGGACGTCCGCATCACCAACTGCGTGCGGTGTCGACCGCCAGACAACCGCGACCCCTCGAGCGAGGAACTGTCGAACTGCCGGGAGTACCTCGAGGCCGAAATCGACGTCATCGACCCCGAGGTCGTCGTCGCACTGGGGAAGGTGCCCGCAGAGCACCTGCTGGAGCAGTCGGTCGCGGTGACGAAGGAGGCGGGGACGCTACACGACGCCCGTATCGCCGGCCAGCCCCGGCGGGTACTGATCTGTGTGCACCCGGCTGCGACGCTGTACGACCCCTCACAGCGCGAGACGCTCGGGGAAGCGCTCGACGAGGCCGTCCGCTTCCTCGAGGATGGCGGCGACGGCGGCGACGGTCAGTCGCGGCTCGGGGAGTTCTGATACTGTCGGGCACGGCGGTCGAAGCACCGATTCACTACTCGTCCGCTTGGATACTGGTTACTGCACCTGTGCACCGATACGACCGCATGCCGCCGTGCGGCCGACACCGAAATTGATGTACAGCAGTCAGTGTGAGACCACGCGAAGTCCACCTGCGCCACCATCGGTTCACGTACCTACGACCGATAGCACGAGCGGGGGACGGCCCGGCTGATTGTGTGCGAAACGTAGACGAACATCAGAAGAGGGAGACGTAGCGTTCCACTTCAGAAACGTTTATCAGGTGGTCAGTTCAGGCAAGAGTATGTCCAAGAGGTCCTCCGTGAACCGACGGACAGTAATCAAATCGACGGGCACTGCGGGCATCTTCGGGCTCGCGGGTTGCGTCGGTGGGAACGGAAACGGGAGCGGCGAGGGGAACGGTAACGGTAACGGAACGGCGACGTCAACCCGGGGGGATACCGACTCGCCGACCGAGGTTCGGTTCGTTCTCAATCCGGCCGAGTCCGACGTCGACATCGAGGCGCAGTACCAGCCGATGTTCGACCACATCGAGGCGGAGGCCGACGTGACGATTGACCCGGTGAAGACCAACAGCTACGTTGCGACGATCCAGGAAATCGACCGCGGGTCCGCCGAGGTCGCCGACACCTCGCCGTCGGCCGCGGTGGCCGCCAGCGACGTCGCGGACGTTATCGGTATCCGGGTCGCGTTCGGTGCCGCACAGTACTTCTCGCTCATCACGACGACCCCGGACGACAACGGGGTCAACTCCCTCGAGGACATCGAGGGCAAGACGATGGCGATGGCCGCCCGGCTGTCGGTGTCCGGAACGCTCGTTCCGCTGACCATCCTGAAGGACGCCGGCCTCGACGTCGGGGACGCGCCCGACGGCAACGCCGCCGACTTCGAGGCACAGTACTCCGACCATACGCAAGCCCGGAAGGCACTGCTCAACAGGACCTCCGTCAGCGCGGCCTCGACCGGAGCCTTCTCGACGGCGGCGCACGTCCCACAGGAGCAGTTCGACGAGATGTCCGAGGCGTTCGTCGAAATTTCCTCGGAGTACGAGAGTGCCGGGTCGGCAACCGACGAGGCCGAACTCGAGTTGCTCGCGGTGTCGGACCCGCTCCCGCGGGCGCCGCTGATGTCCCGTTCGAACTGGGACGACCCGGTCCGTGAGGACGTCGAGGAGGCCGTCCTCAACGCGAACGAGGAGGACCTCTCCCACGAGGAGGGCTACGAGGGCGAGGAACTGTGGTTCACCGGCGTCGAGCCGGGAACCGAGGACGATTACGAGCCCATCGCGGAGGTACTCGAGGAACTCGACCTCAACTTCGAAGACCTGTAACCTCGACACACTCAGATGACTGACATAACGGTCGACAGCCTCACCAAAACGTTCGGTAACGTCGTTGCGCTCGACGACGTATCCTTCGAGATACCGGAGGGCGAGTTCGTCATCGTGCTCGGCGTCTCCGGCTCTGGAAAGTCGACGCTGTTGCGGTGTCTCAACGGGCTCACCGACCCCACCGAGGGCGAAATCCTCGCCGGCGACGAGGAGGTTACCGGTCCCCGCCGTGACATGGCGATGATATTCCAGCAGCACAACATCATCGGGCAACTGTCGGCGTACTCGAACGCGCTGTCGGGGTCGCTGGGCCGGACCTCGTTCCTGCGGAGCCTCTTCCAGTTCCACGACCGCAAGGAGAAACTCCGTGCGCTGGAGGCGCTGGAGACCGTCGGCCTGCTTGACGAGGCCCAGCAGACGGCCCGCCGGATGAGCGGCGGCCAGCAGCAGCGGGTCGGCATCGCGCGAGCGCTCGTCCAGCAACCGGGGGTGCTGTTGGCCGACGAACCCGTCGCCAGCCTCGACCCGGGAAGCGCACAGCAGGTAATGGGCTACCTCCGGACGGCCGCCGAGGAGCGTGGACTGACCGCCGTCACCAGTCTCCACCAGGTGAACCTCGCCCGGAAGTTCGGCCAGCGGTTCGTCGGCCTCCGGAACGGCCGGAAGGTCTTCGACGGCTACCGCGAGGAACTGACGATGGACATCATCGACGAGATATACGGCGACATCGACACTGAGGGAATGCTCGCGGAGACGGACATCGACACCGGAGAGGACGTGTCCGATTCGTCGGGCAAGCCGACGGCGGGTGAAGGGTCCGCGGTATGAGCGGTGCCGACGCCGAGGAACACGCCGGTGATGACCCCGACGTCCGGAAGGAAATCGAGGACCGCCTCGACCGGATTCGACTGGCCCGCGTCAGGCGCGTGCTCGCCGGGGTCGGTCTCGTCGCCGTCATCGCGGCCCTGTTCTTCTGGGCGCTACAGGCAATCGAACTGCTGGGCAACGAGTGGACGATCTGGAACTACCTCCGGAGCCTGACGAACTTCTTTCCGGTGGCGTACTACCTGTCGTGGGTGCCCTTCCTCGACTTCCGGGGGGTGCCG
>PXSL01000089.1 GCA_003022815.1 Halobacteriales archaeon SW_5_68_122
CCCGGTATCGTCCAGGCCCCCTCGTAGGGAGGCTGTGACCGTTTGACGAACAGCGCGCTGTCGCCGTCGAGGACGACGACGCGGGCGACCGGAACCGGGTTCTGGAAGATCAGTTCCTCGCACGTCGAACAGAACCGGCGCTCGCGTTCCTCGAACGACCTGGATTCGAGTCCTGTCCCGCAGTACGGACAGTGACTCGGCTTCCGTTTGGTCATCGCGTTGCTCGTGTCGGTACGTCGGGACCACCCTAATTCCTCGGGATTAGTACCGCCGGTCGGTCTCCCGGAGACGCCGGCCGTCCCGCGGGCAGTAATCGAACTCGGGGTCCCGGGCGCGGAAGTCGCACTCCGGGCACTCCCTGACCGGAGGTGTCTCCCTCTCGTCGCCGTCGCCGCCCAGCGACCGGGAGAAGAGGAACGGAACGAACGGGACGACGAGGAACAGCAGTAGCGACCCCGTGGCAACGTAGATGGCGGCACTGACCGCGAGGCTGACGAGCAGGCCGGCGAGGGCGGTGAGCATCCGGGACCGGGCCATCGGTCGACGGTAGACGCCGACGGCGGTTGGACGTTTCGGAACGGACGACCGGATGGGTTCCGCCCCGTCCTCTGACCGATTCAACCCGGCGAGAAACGACATCGAGCGGTTCAGGTACCGGCGACGACGCCGGCACGGGGCCGGACGGCCAGGTTGTCCCTCGGCTCCGGGCTCACTTCCGTCGAACCGCGGGTCCGGCGACGTTCGCCTCACTTCCCCTCGAAGTTCGGCTCACTGTCGCCCATGAAGGCGGTGATACCCTCCATGAGGTCGTCGGTGTTGATGAGGTGGCCGAACGCCTGGGCCTCGAGTTCGAGGCCGGCGTCGATGTCGTCGTAGCCGCGGAGCATCGCACGCGACGATGTCGTAGTCGTACATCGTCTCGGGGTCGTACCGCTCGGCGGTGAAGACGATTTCCTTGGCGCGGCCGAAGCCGGTGACGCGCAGGAGCCGCTGGGTGCCGCCCCAGCCGGGCAGTAGGCCGAGGTTGTGCTCCGGCGTACCGAGTTCCGAGCGCTCGGAGGCGATGCGGAAGTCACAGCACAGCGCCAGCTCGAAGCCGCCGCCCAGCGCGAAGCCGTCGATGCCGGCGACGACGGGCATGTCGACCTCCTCGAGTCTGCCGAAGGTGCGCTGGCCCTTTCGGGACAGCTCGATGGCCTCCAGCGGGTCGGCGTTGCTCGCCATCGAGGTGACGTCGGCGCCCGCCGAGAAAGCGCGGTCGCCCTTGCCCGTGATGAGCAGGGCTCGGACCTCCTCGTCGTCCCCGAGTAGGTCGATGGCCTCGGCGAGTTCGTCCATCAGCGCCGGGTTGATGGTGTTCATCCGGGCCTCGCGGTCCAGGACGATCTGGCCGACCATGTCACCGGGGTAGCGGACCTCGATGTTGGTGAACTCGACGCCCTCGTCCTCGTCGTCGCCACCGTGGAAACCGCCGGCCTCGGCGGCCTCCCGCAGGCCGTCGGAGACCTCGAAGCGCGGGTGACCGGTCTCTTCGCCGAGGTCCTCCAGCGTCTCGATTAGCGCCTCGAGACCGTGGTCGTCGACCGTCTTCGCCGGGCCCTCCGGGAAGCCGGCTCCGAGCATGACCGCTTCGTCGATGGCGTCCGGTCCGGCAACGTCGCCGCCGACGATGTTGCCGACTTCGTTGGCCATCGCCGCGAGGAACCGCTCGGCTATCTCGTCGTCGCCCGCGTCGGTGGGGATGTCCGGGCCGTCGTCATCCTCGTAGTTGTAGACGCCCTGGCCGGTCTTCTGTCCGTACCGTTGCTCGTCGATGAGTTCTTGGAGGAACGGTGCCGGCTCGTAAGCCCCTCCGAGTTCCTCGTTCATGTAGTCGAGGACGTGGTGGGTGACGTCATGGCCGGTCATGTCGCCGAGTTCGAAGACGCCCATCGGCAGTCCCATGTCGAACTTCGTGGTGGAGTCGATCTCCTCGGCCGTCGCAACGTCCTCGCTGACCATCCAGCAGGCTTCGTTCATCAGCGGCACGAGGATGCGGTTGACGATGAAGCCCGGCGAGTCCTTCTGGACGCGGACGGGCGTCTTCCCGAAGTCCTCGGCGAGTTCTTCGGTGACCTCGAGCGTCGACTCGTCGGTGTGGGCGCCGGTGATGACCTCGACGAGCTGCATCCGGACCGGCGGGTTGAAGAAGTGCATCCCGCAGAACTGCCCCGGCCGTCCGGTTGCCTCCGAGAGGTCGGTGATCGACAGCGACGAGGTGTTGCTGACGATGATGGCGCGGTCGGGCAGGTGCTCCTCGACGTCCGCGTAGACGTCCTCCTTGATCTCCATCTGTTCGGGGACGGCCTCGATGACAAAGTCGGCGTCGCCGACGGCCGCCTCGACGTCAACGTACGGCGTCACCCGGTCCAGCGCCTCGTCAGCGTCGTCGTCGGGTATCTGCTCCTTCTCGGCCAGTTTCCCCAGGGACCATTCGATGTCGTCGTAGCCGCTCTGGACGAACTCCTCTTTGACGTCCCGCAGGTTCACGTCGTACCCCGCGAGGGCGGCGACCTCCGCGATGCCGTGGCCCATGTTACCGGCGCCGAGCACCGCGATGGTCTCGATGTCGTCGAATTCCATTGTGACAGCAGGACGGTCTTGCGGAATCCGTTTCAACGTTTCTGTCTCGCCCCGTTTCGCGGGAACCAAGTGAAGAACGCGAAAACGTGGGGATTGAGAAACGTTATGTGCTGTCACCCGTGTGAAGAATCATGGACTTCGCCATCACGGACGAGCAGGAGCAGATCAGAGAGGAGGTCCGCCGGTTCGCGGAAAATGAGGTTCGCCCCCACGCAAAGGAGTACGACCGCGAGGAGAAGTTCCCCCACGACATCGTCGATGAGGCCGCCGAGATGGGCCTGACCGGCGCGACCATCCCTATCGAGTACGGCGGCGCCGGCTACGACGCCGTCGACTCGGTGCTCATCGCCGAGGAGCTGTTCGCCGCCGACCCCGGCATCGCGCTGTCGATTCTCGCCACCAGGGAGGAGTACCTCGAACCCGTCGCCCGCGGCGACGCCATCTCCGGAGCCGCCATCTCCGAGCCGGACACGGGGTCGGACGTCTCAAGCGTGTCGACGCGGGCAGAGAAGGACGGCGACGAGTGGGTGATCAACGGCAACAAAATGTGGATCACCAACGGCTCCGTCGGCGACTTCTTCGTCGTCCTCTGCAAGACCGACCCCGACGCCGAGGGCCACTACAACGGCTTCAGCCAGATCATCGTCGAATCGGACCGCGACGGCTTCGAAGCCGACAAGATTACCGGCAAGATGGGGATTCGGGCCTCCGACACGGCCGAACTCATCCTCGACGACGTGCGGGTGCCCGAGGAGAACCTCGTCGGCACCGAGGGGATGGGCTTTCTCCAGCAGATGCAGTTCTTCGACGCCACCCGGACCGGCGTCGCCGCCCAGGGCGTCGGCATCGCCAAGGGCGCCGCCGAGCGCGCCCTCGAGTACGCCCAGGAACGCGAGCAGTTCGGCCAGCCCATCGGCGACTTCCAGGCCATCCAGCACAAACTCGCCGACATGCACACCGAGACCGAGGCCGCACGCAACCTCACCTACAAATCGGCCTGGGCGGTCGACTCCGGCGGCTCGCCGAACACCAAACTCGCTTCGATGGCCAAGGAGTACGCTTCCCGTATCGCGGTCAAGGCCGCAAACGAGTGCGTTCAGATTCACGGCGGGTCGGGCTACGTCGACGACTTCGACGCCGAACGGCTCTACCGGGACGCCAAAATCACCCAAATCTACGAGGGCACCACCGAAATCCAGAAGATGATTATCGCCCGCGAACTCCAAGGCAAGGGCTTCTAAACACCCACTTTTTACTCTCTCGGGTTTCCTCGCGCGCCCGCTGGGCGCGCTACGGGAACCCCTCCTCGTAAAAACGTGGGGGAAAGACTTCTGCCGGCGGCTCACTCCGTTCGCCGGATGCTTGGCGGAATAAACCGCCAGCAGCGTCTGCCGTCCATGGACAGCCGCTCTCGTCTATCGAACGACCGTGGCGTCCTGAGATATCCCCGGCCGGGTCGTAACTTATTGGACCGGGCGCACGAAAACCCAGGGTATGACCACGTTCGAGGCCGGCGACATCACGCTCCACAAGGTCCGCAATTACGTTTGGGAGATGCCGCCCGAGGGCGGAATGGGCGCTCCGGCGCGCGTCTTCGCCAGCGAGGCCCTGCTCGAGGAAATCGCCGACGACAAGAGCCTCCAGCAGTTGCGCAACACTACCCACCTTCCTGGCATCCAAAAGTACGCGGTCTGCATGCCGGACGGCCACCAGGGGTACGGCTTCCCCGTTGGTGGCGTGGCCGGCATCGATGCCGAGGACGGCTGTATCTCGCCCGGAGCAGTGGGGTACGACATTAACTGCCTCACCGGCGACTCCGACGTCCGGCTCTCGTTCGGTCGCCGGCTCCCGATTGCCGACCTCCGTGAACGGTTCGAGGACGAGCAGGCAGTCGTGGCCGGCGACGAGTTGACGGACTCAGACGTCAGGCTGTTCACCGAGTCCGACGACAGACAGGTGTTCGAAGTCGAGACGGTCACCGGTCGTACGCTCCGCGCGACGGGGGACCACCCGCTCGGAACGCCGGAGGGGATGGTCGAGGTCGACGACCTCGAGGCGGGCGACGACGTCCTTGTCCACCCATTCGAGGGTATCGAACACGAGGACCCCGAGGGGTTCACCGTCCTCACAGAATCGGACTTCGCGGACGAGGACCCACAGCTCGTCGCGTTCTTGAAGCGCAACGACCTCCTGCCGCTGCGCTCGACGGACGACGCGTTCTGTCGCCTCCTGAAACTCGCCGGACTCCACACCGGCGACGGCGCCTTCCGGGGCGACCGGACGTGGTTCTACGCGGACCCGACAGACCTCGAGGCCATTCGCGAGGACGTCTCGGCGCTCGGCTTCACGCCGTCGAGAATCTACTCCCGCGAGCGGGACCACGAGATAGACGGCACCGAGTTCACCCAGACCGAGCACAGCGTAAAGATCGATGCACACGGGTTCAAACAGCTACTCCTCCGTCTCGGGGTGCCCGACGGCTCGAAGGTGGAGTCCAACTTCACCCTGCCGGAGTGGTTCGACCGGTTGGCCGACTGGCAGCGCGCTCTCTACCTGTCAGCGTTCTTCGGGGCCGAGATGAGCGCGCCGTCGGCGGTGTCGAACACGAACTTCTACGCCCCGACGGTCTCGCAGAACCGGCGTAGCGACGTCGCCGACAGGACACCGAACGGCTCCGGTTCGGTGTCAACACCGACCCGGGGAACCTCATCGAGTTCTTCTCGAAGGTCGGATTCAGCTACAACGCCGAAAAGGAGCGCAAGGCGGCCCTCACGGTTCAGTACCTCCGGCGGAAGGAGCACGTCATCGGCCGGCGCGCCCGCATCGCTTCGGAGGTCGAAACGCGCGCCGACGGCGGGGAATCGGTCTCGGAGTTGAAGGAGAACTACGACGTCGACGGCCGGTTCGTCGAACGGAGCGCCTGGAGCGGCCGTTCCGGTCGACCGCGGCCGCCGGCCGATTTCCCGTCGTTCGAGGCGTTCTGCGAGTCGACCGAGGTTCGCGGGAACCTCACGGTGCCCGTCGAAATCGAGTCCATCGACCCGGCCGGCTACGAGCCGGTCTACGACATCGGCGTCGAACACGACGCACACAACTTCCTCGCCGACGGGTTCGTCGTCTCCAACTGCGGCGTCAGGATGGTCAGGACGAACCTTACCTACGACGACGTCCGGGGCCGCGAGTTGGAACTCGTCGACGCGCTGTTCGAGGCGGTTCCGTCGGGGCTGGGCGGCGGCGGCATCGTCCAGGGTAGCGGCGACACCGTCGAGGCGGCCTTAGAGCGGGGCGTCGACTGGTGTCTCGAGGAGGGCTACGCCGTCGAGTCCGACCTCGCCCACTGCGAGGACGAGGGCCGGCGGCCGGATGCCGACGCCTCGGCCGTCTCGAAGAAGGCCAAGGACCGCGGCCGCAACCAGATGGGGTCGCTCGGCTCCGGCAACCACTTCCTGGAGGTCCAGCGCGTGACCGACATCTACGACTCGGCCATCGGGGAGGCCTACGGCCTCGAGGCGGACCAGGTCGTGGTGCTCATCCACTGTGGGTCGCGGGGACTGGGCCACCAGGTCTGTAACGACTACCTCCGGGACATCGAAGAGGCCCACAGCGGCCTGCTGTCGCAGTTGCCGGACAAGGAGCTGGCGGCGGCGCCGGCCGGCTCGCAGCTGGCGGAGGACTACTACGACGCGATGTGTGCGGCCATCAACTTCGCGTGGGTCAACCGCCAGCTCATCACCCACCGGACGCGGGAGGTGTTCGCCGACGTCTTCGAGACGCCCTGGGAGGACCTGGAGATGGAATTGCTGTACGACGTCGCCCACAACATCGCCAAGAAAGAAACGCACGACGTGAACGGCGAGGACAAGGAGCTGTTCGTCCACCGGAAGGGCGCGACCCGTGCCTTCCCGGCCGGCCACCCTGAGGTGCCGAAAGCTTACCGGGACGTCGGTCAGCCGGTCATCATCCCCGGGAGTATGGGCGCGGGCTCGTACGTGCTATGCGGCGGCAGCGAGTCGATGAACGTCTCGTTCGGGTCGACGGCCCACGGTGCGGGGCGGCTGATGAGTCGGACGAAAGCCAAAGACGAGTTCTGGGGCGGCGACGTCCGGGACGATCTGCGGGAGACCAACCGCATCCACGTGAAGGCACAGAGCGGCGCGACAATCGCCGAGGAGGCGCCGGGCGTGTACAAGGATGTCGACGAGGTGGTCCGGGTGAGCGACGAGCTTGGCATCGGCGGCAAGGTGGCCCGCGTCTACCCGGTCTGCAACATCAAGGGCTGACCCATGGGTGTTCCGGTGCCGCTCGGCGAGGGGACGGTCGACGTCGAGTTGCCCGACTGCTCGGTGACCGTCGCCGAACCGCCCGGCGGCGAGGCGGTCGACGTCCGGGCGGCCGCCGAGGCCGCCGTTACCGACCCTGCCGGCCCGCGAGTGACCGACCTGGTGTCGCCGAACGACACCGTCGCCGTCGTCGTCACCGATATCACCCGGGCGACGCCGGACGACGTGCTCGTCGACGTCCTGCTGTCGGAACTGCGGCGGGTCGGTGTCTACCGCGAACAGGTGACCGTCGTTGTCGGCCTCGGGCTGCACCGTCCGATGACCGACGCGGAACTGGAGACGATGCTGGGCGAGCACGCCGACCTGGCGGTCAACCACGACCCCGACGAGGCCGTCGAGGTCGGGACCGTCGACGGGACGCCCATCGAACTGAACCGCCGGGTGGCGATGGCCGACCGCGTGCTCTCGACGGGGATGGTCGAGCCGCACCAGTACGCGGGCTTCTCCGGCGGCGGCAAGACCGTCGCCATCGGCGCCGGCGGCGACCCGCTCATTCGCCACACGCACGGCCCAGAGATGCTCTCGCAGGAGGGCGTCCGGCTCGGCCGCGTCGCGGACAACCCCTTCCGGGAGGCCGTCGACGAGGCGGGCGACGCCTGCGGGCTGGAGTTCTGCCTGAACGTCACCCACGGCCCCGCCGGAATCCTGGACGTGACGGCCGGCGAGCCGAGGCAGGTGGTCCGCGAACTGGCCGACAGCGCCCGCGAAGCCCTGTCGGTCGAGGTCGACGGGGAGTACGACGCCGTCGTGGCCGGCGTCGGCGCGCCGAAGGACGCCAACCTCTATCAGGCCAGCCGGGCGGCGACCTACGCCGTCCTGGGCGCGAGGAACCCGCTCAGGGAGGGCGGTCGGGTCGTCGTACCCGCCGCGCTCCCCGAGGGCGCCGGCGAGGGCACCGGCGAACAGCGGTTCCACGAGCGACTCTCCGCCGCCAAGGACGCCGAATCGCTGTATGAGGCGATGCGCTCGGGCTACGACCCGGGCGCCCAGCGGGCGTTCGTCCTCGCGCGGGCGCTCCGCGAGCACGACGTGTACGTGACGAACAGCCGGGCGCCGTCGGTGGTCGAGAACTGCCTCATGGAGGCCGAGGCCACCGTCGCCGACGCCGTCGAGGCCGGCAGCGACGTGCTGGTCGTGCCGGACGCGCTGAACACGCTGCTGGTCTGAACTCGAACCGAGCGCGAGTCGGCGGTCGACTCGGCTCCCCGCCCGGACCGTTCGGCGCCGACCGCGGGTTCGACGTCACTGTCGGCCAACACGGGCCAGAGTCAGTTGTCGGTCGAGACGGGGACGCCCTCGTCGTCGATTTCGGCCATCACGCGGTCATGGAACTCCTGCAGGACGGCCGACTCGTCCTCGGCGAGGACGACGTCGCTGGCCATCAGCGTCGCAAGCCCGAAGGCCCGTGGCGTCGGCGAGTCGACCCGGTGGACGGCG
>PXSL01000090.1 GCA_003022815.1 Halobacteriales archaeon SW_5_68_122
ACCTGTAACAGCGAGAGAGTCCCGCCGTTTACGGCAGGCGTGAATCGCGTTCACTTTCACTCCACTTGCCACGGACTTTTACCGGATGGGGTCGAAGGTTCGGTACCTCAATCGCCAAAACCAATCCGGAAACACTGGGGTCCTTCCCGCCGACACGCATCACACGGTGCTTCCAGTACCCCTGCCCCTGCAACACGGGATGGGGTGACGGCACGACACAATCCAACCCCGCCGGCGTGCGAGCCTGTCCACCGTGGTAGAACGGGCAGGCAGGCCGATGGCACGGCCCGTGTCCGGCCGCCGTCAAATGGTGGCCGGTCGCCCGATGCGGTATCGGGCGCTGTGCAAGGAGATACCGCGTCCCTGCCGGGACATCGAACCCGCCACACCCCTCGCGGGGCTCACGTACCGAGCACGAACCGGAGTACGCCCATGCGGCGGAATCTTGCCTCCGTCGGTGTCGGGACCGGCCCGACCCCGAGCGCGGGGAAACCTCGGCGTTGTCGGGCGACGCCCGACTGCTTGAGGGAGCTTCGCTCCCTCTCCGTTCACGCCGAGGAGGATGTCATTCCCGATACCATCGGGGCGACGCGCTCACAGGTTCTCACCCTGGTAACTGCCGTCATAACTGCCGGCGGCGTCGGCCTCCGCGAGGACGAACTGCGCGACCCGGGCACCGACTTCAATCTCGATGCCGTGGTGGACCGCAAGCAGGCCCTCGCCTCTCCCCTTGTAGCCCGCGTCCCAGACGGCGGTATCGATGGTACAGGAGTTCCGCAGCAGCGACGACCGCGGGTAGACGAAGCCGACGTGGTCCTCCGGCACCGAGATGGTCTCGGCGTACCGGACCACGTACCCGCCGGGCGAGAGGTGGTGGACCCCCCGCTCCTCGGCGTCCACGGACCCCCCGGTGGTGGCATCGGGGGTCTGGCGGGCCCGGTCGCCGACCTCCTTGCCGTCGCGGCCGATACGTCCCGGTTCCCGCTGGTCGTGGACCGACTCCAGCCGTAGGTCGACCCCGTTCGGCTGGACCTGCCCGTCGGTCGTCGGCGTGACCTGCTCGGCGACGAAGGCACCGCTCCGGTACATACCCGCGGATCGGCCGCCCCGGTCAAGTCGCTTGCGCTCGGCCGCCACGCGTTCGACCGCCTTTTGAGGACCGGTGCCCAACACGTCGCCATGGACGCCGAGACCTTCGACGAGCAGAAGTACGTCGACCTCTTCCCGAAGCTCCAGCAGGCCTACAAGAACGCCTTCAACCGGGTTAACGAGCGGTACGACTCGACGCTCGTCCACGCCATCGACCAGCAGGTGCTTGATGAGTCCGAACCGTTCTACGACGGGAGCGAGGGCTTCTACCTCGAACTGCCGGAGGACCCCTACGACCGGCTCACCGGCGTCGTCGTCGAGGAGGAGCGCTTCGAGGCAGTACTCGAGGAGTACGTCGGCGAGATAGAGCGGGAACTCGAACGGGTGTTCGACGCCTAGCTTGAACAGCTAGCACTGTTCCAGATATCGAGGGTTCCCTGGTCGTCGATGCGCAACAGCGCGCGGACGCACTCGGCGCCGTCGCCGACGCCCTCGGTCACGCCGGCCGAGCGGATCTCTCCGTCGTCGAGGCGGCCGTTAACCCGGTACGCATCCGTCGTGCCGGTCCAGTCGCCCTCGATAGTGGTCCCGCTGCCCGCCTCGAGCTCGTAGGTGCCCATGTGCAGGAGTCCCTCCTTGCCCTCGACGGCGAGCTGGACTTGGTGGCCCGCATCGTGGTTGTTCTGCAGCGAAAGCCGCTCGAGACGGACGGCACCGTCGCCGCTCCCGCCGACGGACTGTTCGCCGTCGCCGGAGGCGTCCCCGTCGTCGTTCCCGAGAGCGCTCATACAGCCGGAACTCGCGGCGGCGAGGCCGGCGGCCGCGAGTAGGCGACGGCGAGTTGGCATGTACTGTTCGGGGGACTCGACCGGCTTAAACGCCCGTCAGACGTCCGTCCTGCGCCCGTCCGACGGCAGGACGGCACGGGCGACGAGGAGTCCGGCGGTCGCAACCGCGTGTCAGCCCCGAAACCGAGCGGCGCGGAGCCAAATCTTCATACGCCTGCGCCGCGTACGAATATCCATGAGCACGGAATCCGCCGACGCCGACGAGGAACTCCGCGAGCGCATCAGCAACTTCCTCCGGCGCAACTTCCCGCAGATACAGATGCACGGCGGCAGCGCCGCCATCCAGAACCTCGACCGCGAGGCCGGCGAGGTCACCATCATGCTGGGGGGCGCCTGCTCCGGGTGCGGCATCTCCCCGATGACCATCCAGGCCATCAAGAGCCGCATGACCCAGGAGATACCCGAAATCGATACCGTCCACGCCGACACCGGCATGGACGGCGGCACCGAGGGGATGGCCGGCGGTCAGATGTCCCCGTCGTTCCCCGGCCACGAGGGCGGCGAGGGCGGCGACGACGAGGGCCCCGAAGCGCCGTTCTGACGCCGCGTTTCTCCGGGGTCGCTTGCCGCGTAGCCGCCGGACCCGCCGTCGCACCGCCCGCATTGGCATCTGTTAACACAGAGTTCAAGTCGCTGGCAAGCGGGACGGCTGTATGGAGGAACTCGCCCGCGAGGTTGCCGCCGCACGCGAGATCGACCCCGACGTCTTCGCCGAGCGAGTCGCCGCCGAGACCGAGGAACTGAAGGGCGAACTCGAGGTCGGCACCTTCGACAATCCGCAGGCCATTCTGGGGCTGGAACACGAGTTCTACGCCGTCGACGGCCGCACCGACGTGCTTCGCCGGGTGTCGGTCCCGCTGCTCGAACTCATCGGCTTCGAGAAGGAACTCGGCCTGCACAACGCCGAACTAGCGGGCCGGCCACAGCCGTTCGGTCCCCACGGACTGGCGGCGCTGGGCCACGAGGCCCGGGCGGTGGTCCGGGCAGCACACGAGGTCTCGACCCGGAACGAGGGCATCCGCCTCGTCGCCGACGGCTTCTGGACCGTTCCCCCGGTCGGCGAGACGGCCGCCGAGTACCTCGCGGCCAGCGTCGAGATAGACGGCGTCGTCCTCTCGCCGAACATGCCGCCGTCGGTCCGCTATCAGGTGATGTCAAACACCTCGCTGTACGAACCGGCGTGCCACCTGGAGACGGCCAACGTCACCCTCGAGACGCCCACCATCTGCCCGGGCGCGCTGACGAGCAGCATCCAGCCCCACTACCAGGTGCCGGCCGCCGCCAACCTGCCGGACTACTTCGGGTACGCGCTACGCGTCGCTGGCCCGCTGCTCGCGCTCGCGGTCAACTCCCCGCTGTTTCCCCCGTCGCTGTACGACGCCGACGCCACCGTCGAGTCCGTCCTCGTGGAGGACCACCTCGAGAACCGCGTCCGACTGTACGAGGCGACGATGAACGACGCGAACCGGCCGGCCAAGGTCCGGTTCCCGCGGGACATAGAGAGCACGGCGGCGGCGGTCGACCGCATCGCCGCCGACCCGCCCATCGCGCCGAAACTGTTCGACGGCGGCGACCGGTTCGACGACCGGTTCGCCCACCTCGGCCACAAGCACGGCTCCTACTGGCGGTGGGTCCGGCCGGTGTTCGGCGGCGCCTCGGAGTCGGCCGCCAACACCCGCATCGAGTTCCGCCCGCTGCCTGGCCAGCCGACCGTCCGGGACGCCGTCTCGCTCGTGGCTGCCTTCGCCGGCGCACTGCACGGCCTCGTAGCGACCGACCACCCCGTCAGAGACCTCCCATG
>PXSL01000091.1 GCA_003022815.1 Halobacteriales archaeon SW_5_68_122
GACGCGAGCGTAGAGTGTAACACGGTCTGTTGGCCGAGTGTCGCCCGCGAGTCGGCGGAGTTCGCGGTGTGGAATCCGTCGTTCACCGCCCGGTGTTCGGGTGTAGTCCAACTCGTCGTTGCGACACCAGCGTTTGACTGTCTGAGCGTGAACACCGAGTTCGTCCGCGAACTCGCCAATCGAATACGACCGTGGCATCCTGCTGGTACTATTTAGTACTAGTAGTTACTTATAGATACTGGATTCTGTAACAGTTACACAACCCCTCTATGACTATTACCAGTACGACATGATGTTCAGCTTCGCAATGTCGATGGCCTTCTGTTACACAACCCCTCTATGACTATTACCAGTACGACCGCATGACTGCGTGCGGTCGATCCGGCACTGACGTACAGACCACTATCAGTCGAACCGTCACCGCCTGATCCCTTATCTGAACAGTACAGTTATTCCCGGGTTGAGTCAATCCTGAACCGGAGAACGGCCCTCACAGTGATTACTGTCACACCAGTGGCTGTTCGCGCTCGCCGAGATAGTCCAGCACCGATCCGAGGCCGAACCCGTAAGCGAGGTGGGCGACGAGCGAGGCGACGACGTACAGCGGCAGCTGGATTCCGGAGTAGCCGGTGTAGAACGCGAGGACGAACCCGGTCCAGAGGACGAACCCGTAGAAGACGCCGGCCTTTGCGAACGTCTCCCCGGGGAGGTACCGGCCCAGCGAGGCAAAAAGCAGCGGCCACGTCACCATCCCCCCGAGCAGGAAGATGACGTAGCCAATGGCGTTGGCGTATTCGGGAGCAAGCGCCACGAGGCCACTCATCTCGGCAAGGATTTCGAAGGAGGTGAGTTCGAAGCCGCCGAGCGTCGACGCCGCCATGAACACGAGCGTCATCAGTCCGGTGCCGACGGCGCCGCCGACGGCCCCGATGAGGCCGTCGATGACGATACCGGTCAGGGAGTTCGAGCCCTGGTCTTCGATCTCCGACATTCCGACCGTGTCGTTCTCTGCCATGGCGTGACGAACGGGCGGGAGTAAAAAAGAACTGACGCCGCCCACCGCGGTCGGAACCCATGACGCCGGCGAACGGAAAGACGATGCATTCACCTCCGTCCCCGTCGGCTGGAGCAACTCGACGAACGCCTCCGTACAGTGTCGTGTCGACAAGGGAGCCACAGGAGTCCGGCGTCGGACCCCGTCGACACCCGACAGGCGAACCGCGAGGGATGGCCCACGAAGAACGCTTATATCGGGCCCGGACGACGGCCCGGTATGCGACGCGTGCGCTTTCGTGACCCCGACGGCGAGGTGCGGAGCGGCGAGTGGACCGGCGAGGAGGGCGCCGAAATACGGGCCTATCCGAGCGACGGCGGCCGATTCTCGGTGGAACCAGAGTTCTTTGCCGCCAGCGGCGTCGAACTGCTAGCGCCCTGCGACCCGTCGAAGGTGGTCTGTGTCGGCCTCAACTACGCCGACCACGCCGACGAGCAGGGCAAGGAGGTCCCGGACCGCCCGCTTCTGTTCCTGAAGCCGCCGAACGCCGTCGCCGCGCCGGACTCGACCGTCGAATTGCCGGCCGGGGTGGAGCGACTGGACTTCGAGGCCGAACTCGGCGTCGTCATCGGCGAGCGGTGCCGGCACGTCGACGCGAGCGACGCGGAGCGCGTCGTCGCGGGCTACACCTGCGTTAACGACCTCTCGAACCGCGACGACCAAGCCGTCGAGACTAACTGGGTCCGCGGGAAGGCCTTCGACGACGCCGCACCGATCGGCCCGGCCGTCGCCTCCGAACTCGTCGAGGAGATAACGACACACATGACGCTGGAACCCGGCGACGTCATCTCGACGGGGACCCCGGAGGGCGTCGGCCCGCTTTCGGACGGCGACACCGTCGAAGTGACCGTCGAGGGTGTCGGAACCCTCACGAACGACGTCCACATTCCCTGATGCACTACTGGTTCCGGCCGGCGATCCATCTCTGTGAATCGCCGGATGCCGGCCGCACCATCTGCGGGGCGACGGTCACGGGCGCGTCGCCGACGATTCGGCCACTCCCCGAGGACGCCGACCCGGTCGGGCACTTCGACGACCGGGACGCCGAGGTCTGCGGCAACTGCCGACGTATCCTCTCGGCCCGGGACGATTAAAGAAAGGCCGGCGGCATCCCGAGCAGGCCGGAGACGACCAGCAGGCCGACGGCCAGCACCGCCGCCGCGAGGTAGAACGGCCGGGCGTCCCGGGCCGGTTCCCGGATCTTTCTGTCGTCGACGCCGCGCTGTGCCCTCGCACTGCCGACCTCAACGGTCGCCGCCAGACCCAGCCACAACGCCACCATCGTCAGGACGAGGTAACCGCGAGGGCTGCCGGTGAGCGATTCGACGGTGTACCCAGTGCCGGCCAGGTGGCCGCCCGTCAGGAGCATCAACAGCGCGCTGACGCGGGTGACCCACTGAAGTTTCGAGACGACACTCCCGAATGCCGCCGGCGAGACATCGGCGTCCATCGCCAGCGGCAGGACGGCGGCGACGACGAACAGCACCGACCCGCTCCACAGCGCCGCAAACGCCGTGTGAACGGTGTACATCGCGGTGTCTACGACCATGCCGACAACGCGACGCCGCCACACAAATCAGTTATCACATCCGGCAGAGCCATTTAGTGTCGCGGCGCCGACGCGACGGTATGGACCCGGAGGAAGCGTTCGGCGTCGGGCGGGGCGACGTCGTCGCCGTCGTCGGCGCCGGCGGCAAGAAGTCGACGCTGTACGCGCTGGCGGCCGGCATTGAGCGGGCCGTCCTCACGGCGACCGTCCGTATCCCGCCCTTCGAGGGTCACGTCGGGCGTCTCGTCGTCGCCGAGCGGCCAGCGGAGGCCGTCGAGTCGGCCGACGAGGGCGACTGGCCACTGGGTCTGGTGCCGGGGCGGGACGGCGACCGCGACCGCTACCTCGGCTATGACCCGGCGACCGTCGACGCGCTCGCGTCGGCCACGGACGCGCCGCTGCTGGTGAAGGCCGACGGCGCCCGGCGGCGGTGGTTCAAGGCGCCCGCGGACGACGAACCGCAGGTGCCGGCGTCGTCGACGGTTGTCGTCCCCGTCGTCAGCGCCCGCGTCGTCGGCGAACCGCTCTCCGAGGAGCGGGTCCACCGGCCCGAGCGGGTCGCGGCCCTCACCGACCTGTCCGCGGGCGATGAAATCGGCGTCGACGACGTCGTCGCCGTCTCGACTCACGAGTCCGGCGGCCTGAAGGGCGTCCCTGAGGGGGCCGCGGTGCGGCCGCTCGTGAACATGGTCGACGGCGACGCTCTCGAGGCGACCGCCCGCAAGGTGGCCGAGGGTCTGCTCGACCATCGGCGCGTCGACCGCGTCGTCCTCGGCCGGATGGACCTCCGGAAGGTCGTCGACGTGGTCGAATAGGGTCAGAACTCCTCGAGGTGGGGCCGGAGGTCCAGTTCGAGCGTCCACGCCGAGCGGTCCTGCTCGACCAGGCTCCAGTAGGCGTCGGCGACCGCGTCGGGGTCGAGGTGCGCCGTCCCGTCGTCGATGTCGGCGCCGGGCGGCAGGATGCCGCCCGGCCCGAGTTCTCGGGCTATCGACTCGGCCAGACTGCAGCAGGCGAACTTGGCGGCGCTGAACCCGACGGCGCCCGCCCGCCAGCGGACGGCAGTGGCGCCGGTGAAGACGACGGCGCCGCCGTCGCCCTCCAGTATGTCCTCGACGGCGGTCTACGAGCAGTGCAGCGCCGCCTCCGGGCCGACCGACAGCGCCCGCCGGAACGCTTCGGGGTCCTGTTCCAGCAGACCGTCCCACGACGCCGCGCTGGCGTGGTTGACGAGTACGTCCACCCGGGCCGAACGCATCGTGGACCTGCTCGAAGGCGTGCTAATGGTGATCAGGTTCGAGAGATCCGTCGGGACGGCCAGTGCGTCGCCGGGCGTCTCCGTCCGGAGTCGGTCGGCCAGCGTCTCGAGGTACGACTCCGAGCGGGCGAGCAGCCGACCGAACAGCCTTCCCCGGCGGACCGCTCGGTGAGCGACGCCCCCAGGCTCGGCCCGAGGCCCGCGATGACTGCCGTTCTCGGCATGTCCCCACCGTCGACCCGGGGTGTTAAGAAAGGTTACCCGGTGACGGGACCTTACTCCAGCCTGTCGGCGGCGTCCGCCAGGTCCGCGGGCGTATCGACGCTCTCGAAGCTGGACAGCGACCCGTGGGCCAGCAGGTCCGACCGCTCGACGACCACGTGCTCCAGGGAGAACAGCGGCTCGATGATGCGGACGTCGCCCTCCGCGAGCGCCGCCCGGCAGGCCTCGGCCATCGGTGCGGGCCGATAGACCGCGTGCAGCGGCTCGAACCAGTCGTTCGGCTTCGGGACGGCCGCGTCGGCGTCGGCGCCGGCCGCCCGCTCGAAGAGGTACTCGACGAGTGCGGCGTCGAGAAAGGGGAGGTCGCAGGCAACGACGGCGGCGTACTCGGCGTTGGTGGCCTCCAGTCCCGTTGCGATGCCGGCGACCGGCCCGCGGTCGGGTTCCGTATCGAGCGCGAATGTCGGGTCCAGCCCCGACAACGCCCCGGCGATGGCCGCCCGCTGGTCGGGGCGACAGTTGACGACCAGTTCGTCGACGGCGGGGGTCAGGCCGTCGGCCACCCGGCGCACCAGCGGCGTGCCGGCCACGTCGACGACGGCCTTCTCGCGGCCGCCCATCCGGACCGACCGGCCGCCGGCGATGACGATGCCGGCGCGGTCAGTCATCGGTCGCCCGGACGACCATTACCGGGTCACCGTCGGCCTCGCGGGCCCGCTTCCAGACCGCCCCAACCGGTTCGTCGGCGGCGCCGTCCGCCTGGCCCTCGACCGTCGCGCACACGTGCGGGCCGTCGGCGCCACCCGCCTCGCACCGGTCGGCAACGCGCGTCCGGTCGGTTCGCTCCCGGGCGGCCGCCAGCAGCGCCGCTTCGTCCTCGGCCGCCCGCGAGGGACCGCCCGAGGCGACGCGAACCGTCGGGTCCTCCTCGTGTGACTCGCTCATGCCGTGTACGTCGGACGATTCGTGGAAAAGTGTTACACCTCTCACGGGAGATAGACGCCTACTTATGCCGCCGCGCCTCACGTGCGGGTATGCAACCACGGGATCTGTCGGCCCACGTCCCATACGAGGCCGGCCGGGGCGTCGAGGAGGTG
>PXSL01000092.1 GCA_003022815.1 Halobacteriales archaeon SW_5_68_122
GCAGGGTGAGCAGTTCCACGAGGTGCTCGCTGATCGGATCCAGCGATTGTAAGATTAGTTGTATATCTTAAATCAGCTTTTTCCCGATACGTTTACTCACCACGAATCAAGGTATCCAAAACGCAAGACAGCGGCGGCTCTCACTCTTTATAGGAATAAGCGTTAAACCTAAAATTAGACGCCCGAAGCGGGACTGAGCGGAGCCAAGGCTCCGCGAGGGTCGAGGGACGCCCCGGGCGTCCCTCGGGATTTGAACCGAAGGAAGACGGTCGCCTCGCTCCGCTCAGCGCTGCGTCTTCCAGGGTTCAAATCCGCACTGAGGTCGCTTCGCTCCTCATGTTCGTTCGTCGCAGAAGCGCCCGAGGCGGGATTTGAACCCGCGTCACGACCGTGACAGGGTCGTATGATGGGCCACTACACCACCCGGGCACGCTGTATCTCACCGTAGCTGGGTACGACCCTTAAGACTTTCCAATGGACGGCGGAACGGTGGAGAATAATATACTGCCGGCTTCGGCCCCGCTAGCTCGGACCGACGCCGTAGAAGGCGTCGCGGGCGCTCATGTAGACGGCGCCGTCGACCGGCGTGACGGCGTGGACGGTCCGCCCGACGGTGTCCGAGATGGTGACCTCCTCGGTCTGGAGCCGCCAGAGCCGGTCGCCGGTGGTCGTGTCGAACGCCAGTGCAGTCCCCCGGTGGCTGGCGTAGAGGACGTCCCCGACGCGGGCCAGCGGGGTCGCCGCCTCGCCGAACCCGGCCTCGGGTGCACCGTCCTCGACCGCGAACGCGGTCAGTTCGTCATCGGTGGTCGCGTAGATGAACTCTTCGGCGACGACGGGCGGGTCGTCGTTGCCGGTCTCGGCGTGCCACTGAATTTCACCGCTGTGCGCGTCGACAGCGAACAGTGCATCCGTGCCGTCTCTCGTCCCGTACGTGTAGACGCGGCCGTCGCGGGCCACCGGGGTCTCCCAGGCGCTCCCGCCGACGGACCGAACGTACGCCTCCTCGGCCCGTGTCGGCGTCGACCGCGTGGAGCCCAGCCTCGCTGGCGACGAAGACGTGGCCGGCACCGACGGCGGGTTTCCCCTTCGACTCGTGGCCCGTCTCGTAGCGCCACAGTTCGTCGCCCTCGTCGGCGTCGAACGCGCGTAGCTGCGGTGGGACCTCTTTGAAGCCGCCGCTGTTGAGGAAGACGACGCCGTCGTGGGCGGTCGGTGGCGCCTGGACGCCGTCCATCTCGGGGCCGCGCCACCGCTGGTCACTGTCGTGGTCGAAGCAGAACACCTCGATGAAGGTCGAGACCAACACCCGGTCGTCGGTGAGTTCCGGCGGCGCGGAGACGCTGTAGGGGACGAGCGGCTGTTCTTCCCGTATCTCGGCGGTGGCGGGGTCGCGGAAGGTGAATGCCCTCTCGTCGCGGTCTCGGCCGGTGACGTTGTAGAGGGAGCCGTTGTCGACGGTTGCGGGGCCGCCGGCGGCGAGTCGCCAGTACGGCTCCGCGTGGCGGAGTCCGCTCCCGTCGGGATTGAATGAGGTGTTGCCGGCGTCGAAGTGGAGCGCCGGCCACGACCCGCTCGGATCGAGTGGGGGTTCACCGGGCGGTCGCTCTTCCACGCGCTCGTCGGGCTCCGGGTACTCGGATCCGTTGGGGGTGGGCGTCGTCCCGGAGGTTCCGGTGGGTGTCGTCTCGTCATTCGTGGCGTCGGGACAGCCGGCGCCGAGAACGCCGAGTCCGGCGAGTGTCGACAGATACCGTCGCCGTCGGAGCGGGGTGGAGGGCTTCATTTCAACCCGGATTTGACGAACGCTGGCAAGTATCTTTTGGCCACTCGCAGCCGGGAGGGTGCCTATCCACCCCGCGTCTCTCGTCGGCGTTCTCGCCGGGAAGCGGGCCGACAGGTCGCCGAACGCGCAGAGAGTCGGGCCGAAGGCTTTTGATAGATGCCGTCCAATAGGGTGTCAATGAGCCGTCGCGTGCCGCACCGGAGGCGGCACGGGTAGCCCTGGCCGTCCGATTTGACAACTGTTAAATCCCTGCCGACATAACTGTCCTGTAGTATCTCGTGACCGCTTCTTCACCCGGCCAGCCCAACACATGGTAGACGTAAGCCAACACGACCTGGTTCCGGAGCACGCGGTCCTCGACGAGGGCGACGTCGAGGACGTGCTCGCGGAGTACGACATCGACCGCACAGACCTGCCGAAAATCCAGCGCAAGGACCCCGCGCTCCGGGACGCCGACGCCGACCCCGAGGTCGGCAACGTCGTCAAGATAACCCGGACCGAGTCCCGGACCACCGACGAGGCCGTCGTGTATCGGCTGGTGGTAGAATGAACCGGGAGGACCGACGCGCCATCTCCCGGGAGTACTTCTCCCGGGACCGACTCGCGGCCCACCACTTCCGGTCGTTCAACAACTTTCTCGACCGGGGGATGCAGGACGTCGTCGACGAGAAGGAGTCCATCGACACCGACATCGGCGACAAGGAGGGCCAGGAACCGGTCCGCGTCGACCTCGGCGACGTCCGCATCGTGACGCCGCGGGTCCGGGAGGCCGACGGCTCCGAGGAACTGCTGTACCCCCAGGAGGCCCGCCTCCGGAACATCACCTACTCGGCACCAGTGTTCATGGAGATGACCATCGTCCGCGGCGGCGACGAGGAAAAGGAGCACATCGTCGACCAGTCGGAGACGAAGGTCGGCCGGATGCCCATCATGGTCGGCTCCAACAAGTGTAACATCGCCGACTTCACCCGGGAGGAACTCATCGAAATCGGCGAGGACCCCGCCGACCCCGGCGGTTACTTCTGCGTCAACGGCTCCGAGCGCGTGCTGATGACGAGCGAGGACCTCGCGCCGAACAAGATCCTCGCGGAGTACGACACCAAGTACGGCGACGAGATCCAGATCGCCAAGACGTTCTCCCAGCGCCGCGGCTACCGGGCCCTGGTGCTGTGTGAGCGCAACCGGAGCGGCATCCTTGAGGTGTCGTTCCCCTCCGTCTCCGGGTCGATCAACTTCGTGACGCTGGTGCGGGCGCTCGGCCTCGAATCCGACGAGGAGATCGTCCACCGCGTGAGCGACGACCCCGAAATCGTGAAGTTCATGCTGGAGAACCTGGAGGCCGCGGAGGTCCAGTC
>PXSL01000093.1 GCA_003022815.1 Halobacteriales archaeon SW_5_68_122
AGCATCGGGTTGTCTATCTCCTCGCGGACCTCCTGTTTGTACTGCTTGAACAGTTGCTTGTGGTCCTCGGCGATTTCAGCGCCCGTCTCGGCCATGTCGGTGCCCTCGAACGCCATCACCTGCCGGATGTTGATGCGCCGGACCATCAGCCCCGCCTCGTAGACGTCTCGGAGGAACCGCTTGTTGTGCTCGAAGGTCTCGCGGCGCTCGCCCTCCAGGCCGTGGACGAGGTTGATGCCCGGCAGGAGCTTCGGGAGCCGGTCGGCCTCCGGGTCGACAGAGGGTCCTCGTGCGCGGGACTCCGTCCCGCTCCCCGAGGCGCTTTGCGCCTCGCGCTTCTCGCCGGGCCGCCAGCCGCCCTCCTCGTTGACGATACGGACCGCCTCCAGACACTCCTCGGCGGTCACGAGCAGGTTGTTCTGCTCCTGGACCAGCGGGTCGGCCGACTCGAGACCGAAGGCGGCGGTGTCGCCGGGCGTGTTGTGCTCGGCGATGACGCGGATGGCCTCCCGCGACCGCTCGGGGTAGTCGACGATAGTCACGGGGTTCATGTTGTCCAGGTGCAATGTCCCGAGGTCCGGAACGGCCTCGCGGATGCCGCCGTACAGCGCCCGGAGCGCCCCGGGGTTGGGCGCCTCGCCGTCGCCGCCGTACGCGAGGATGTCGGCCTGCCGGCCGAGCCGGAAGTGCCGGACTGCCGGACGCCGTGGTCCGAAAGGGCGTCGGCCTCGCCGACGACGGAGTCGGGCGACCGGAACGATGGGTCGCCGTACATCGGCTCCGTGCAGAACGAACACCGGTACGGACAGCCCCGCGAGGTCTCCATCTCGCAGATGAGGTAGTCGGGGTGGTCGGGGTGCTGTTCGACGACGAACGCCCCCTTGGCGGCCCAGCGGTCGAGTTCGGCATTGTCGCGGTAGCGGTCCTCGAAGCCCTCCAGGCCGCCGTGGACGAGGTCGTAGACGGCCGCTTCGATGTCCGCCAGCGCCAGAAAGTCGAAGTCGAGGTTCTGCCGTTCGGTCTCGGTGGCGCCCTCGTTGGCCTCGCCGACGCCGAACCGGACCGGCCCGCCCATGACGCTCGTGCCCTCGGCGGTCCAGGCGAGTTCGCGCGCCTCGTCGGGTTCGGCGGGCGTGCCGCCGACGTAACTGCCGGGAACGGTCATGCCGCCGACGTAGACGAACAGGTCGGCACCCGCGACGTCCCGCTTCTTGTCGTGGTCCTCGCGGAGTTCGTCGACAGTGTGGTAGGTCACCTGTCCGGGCGGGACGCCGGCGTCGACGGCGGCGCCGGCCGCGAACCGGGGGTACGTCGAGACGTACGGCGGCACGCCGAAGTGTGCCGGTTCGTCGACGTAGCCGTCGACGATAGTCACCTCCAGGTCCGCCGGGTCCTTCATACCTGAAGCGTGGGTACCGAGGCGTAAAACCGATGCGGATGGGGCGCCGCAGGGAGTGTCACCGCCAGTTAGACGTAGATACAGCCCTCGCGGGGGTCGTACTCGGTCGACGGCTCGAACCCGCGGGCGGCGGCCCGGGCGGTCGCAACGGCCGCGACGACGCTGTCGAGGGCGTCGCCGCCGTCGTCCTCCAGTGCCCGCTCGCGGACCGACGCCGGCAGGTCCACCTCTAGTTTCGTCGCCGCCGAGAGCGCCCCAAGAATCGTCTCGCGGCGGGCCGCCGCCTCGCCGGTCGACTCTTTGTACCCCTCGTCGACGGTCCCGAGCCGGCGGAGCGTCCCCGCCGGGTATATCTCGATGACAGTCGACTCGCCGGGCGCCTCCATCGGCGGGACCGAGACGGCGCCGTCGGCGGCCAGCGGCGCCAGCAGGTCCCGGACGCCGTACAGCGTCTGGTAGTAGGTGATGAAACTGTACGGCGAGCTGGCACTGACGGCGTCATCGGTCCGGCGCTTCAACTCGACGCCGTCGACCTCGCTCGTCCTGGCCCGCTCCTTCAGGGTCTCGCGCATCGCCGGGGCGTCGGCGCCAGCGAAGGTCTCGGCGAACCACTCAACGGACCCGACCCACCCCCCGACATCCACCGGGAGCAGTTCCGCGGGCAGTCCGAACGAGAAGTCGAGTCCGACTGCTCCATCGTGGTTCCGCAGCAACGCCCGGAGCGCGTCCAGCACCGGCTCGCGAGCGGTCGCACCCAGCGCCTCGGCGGCGGGCCGGCAGGCCGTCAGTTCGAGCGTGTCCCCGTCCAACTCGCCGTCGGTCAGCCAGATGTCCCGGCCGGGCGTCGCCGCGCCGCTGAAGTCGACTCCGCGAATCCTCATGCGGTTCCCACGGGCCGCCGGCGCAAAACGTCGGGGCATTGATTAGCGTCTCGCCCGTAGCATCGGGCATGCCAAAGACGCTGGAAGTCGTCTGCACCCACGAGGAGTGCGACCTCGACATGTTCGAGCTTCACTATCGGTACTCGATGCGACGGCCTGGAGGAACTCCACGCATGATCCGCGAGGTTGGCGAGTCAGTCAGTCGGGTCGTTCTCAGCGGCATCGGCCGGGCCTCCAGCCGCGTCCAAGAGCGGAAGCCGCTGCCGACGGACCTCTTGGAGAGCGACGACGCCTACCTCGCGGTGTTCGACGCGCCCGGCGTCCGGGCCGGCGACGTCGACGTCCGCTTCGAGTCCGACACGCTCACCGTCCGCATCGACCGGTTCCGCGACCTCCACGATGACTACGAGATGCGGTTCCCGGGGCGCGGCCTCTCGCTCACCGGGTCGGTCGCCCTCCCGGAGTCAGCCGACGTCGAGGCCGACGCCGCCGACGCGACGCTCACCCAGAACGGCACGCTCGAGGTGCTGATTCCGAAGCGCAACCCGGACGAGGAGGCGGATGCCGCCGAAGAGACGACCGACGACGGGATGGTGGTAGACGATGACGCCGAGGGGACGGATGACGAGGGACACGGGGCGGCGGACGAGGCGGGCGAAACGGTCGATACGGAAGGCGGGGCTACAGGCGAGGAAGGCGAGACGACCGACGAGGAAGACGGGACCAAAGGCGGAGAAGACGAGACGAACGACTAATCATCGGACAGGGTCATCCCCTCGACGATTTCGAACTCCTCGTCGCCGTCGAACCGGGTGGGGTCGTACGCCGAAATGTCCTTGCCGCCGAGCACCGAGGCCGTCAGTCGCTCGGCGACGGCCGGCGCCAGCATGAAGCCGTGCCCCTGGAAGCCGGTGGCGACGTAGATGCCGGGCGCGCGCTCGCCGACCAGCGGGTCGCCGTCCGGCGTCGCGGTACAGAGACCGGCCCACGAGCGACGCTCCTCGACGGACTGGCCGACCGCCGCATCGAGGTACTCCGCGCAGTCGAGACGGAACTCCTCGTCGGCCGACCGCTTCCAGTCGGTCGGGTCGTGGGCCTCGGGGACCGTTCCGTCGCCGACCAGCAGCCGTCCGTCCGTCGGACGGGCGTAAAACCCCTCCGTCGCGTCGTACAGCACCGGCACCACGTCGGCCAGCGGCGTCGACTCCGTGAGGTACGCCTGGACGCGGTACGGTTCCACCGCGAGCGGGTGGCCGGCCGCCGCAAGCAGTCGGCCGGTATCGGCGCCGGCGGCGACAACGACGGCGTCGTAGGCGTCGCCGTTGACGCGGCCGTCGGCGTCGAGGCTCGCCCGCTCGCCCGTCAGGAGCTTGGCGCCCGCTGAGACGGCGAACTGGGCGGTCTCCCGGGTGAACGCTCCGGTGTCGACGACGCCGGCGTTGCGCGCGACGGCGGCCACCTCGATGTCGTCGGTTCGGACCCCCGGCCACCGGGCGCCCAGTTTCGACGGTTCGATGAACGCCACGGCGCGGTCCTGTTCCTGCATCCGGGGGACGTGCTCGGCCATCGCCTCGGCGTTGCGCTCGTCGCCCTCGCGGGCGAACCAGACGTACGGGAGATCGGTCAGCGCGTCACGCTCGCGGTACTCGTCGATGGCGTCGCCGGCGATTTCGGCGTCGACGGCGTCCGCGTAGGCGTCGTAGCAGATGCCGGCGGCGGCGCCGGTGGACTCGGCGGCCACGCCGTCCGCCTCGAAGACGGTCACGTCGGCCCCGCGGCGCGCGCCGGGTAGGCGACGATGCGGTCGACGCCGACCGACTGAAGCGTCTCGACCCGCTCGCGGACGGCGTCGGCGTTGCCGACCAGCGCGAAGTCGGTCACGCCATCCAGCAGCACCTCGCGGGCCCGCCCTGTCGCCGTCGCGTCCGTCGCGGCGTCCTCGGGCAGCGCCCGCCGGACCGGGTCCCGGCGGGCCGCGTAACCGCCGACGGCGTCCAGCGCCTCGTCGGGGTCGTCGGTCAGGACGGTCGGCGCGTACAGCGCCACCTCGCCGTCGAACCCCGCAGCGCGGAGCGCCCGCACCTCGCGTCCGGTGGTCGCCGAGAGCAACTCGAACTGCGTGCCGCCCGCGGCCAGCGCGATCCGCTCGATACCCTCGGTGCCGACCCACGCGCCGGGGGCGGCCTCGCGGGCGGCGCCGAGGCGCGGGGCGACGGCGCGGCGGGCCTCGCTCTCGGTCAGGTAGGCGCCGTTGCCGGCGACCAGCACCCGGGTCGCCTTCGCCGGGAGCGACGCTACGAGCGAGTCGTCGCCGAGCGGGTCGAAGCCATCGGCCCGGACCGGCGTCGTCACATAGCAGTCGTAGGCCTCCGAGAGCGCCGCGAGCGTCCCGGGGTCCGGCAGATGCTCGCGGCCCTCGTAGTCGACGACCGCCGCCCCGACGCCCAACTCGAGGTCCGGGACCCGCTCTACGTCGTGTTCGGCCGGCTTCAGCGCGACGGCGTCGACGCCGGCACGGCGGAGCGAGGCCGCGGTCAGCATATCACTCTTCGCGGCGCGTCGGTCGCCGCAGTTCCAGTCATTGTTCCGGGGTTGTCGGTTGGAGGCATAGGCGTGTCGCTTCCCGCGATAGTCCCGGCCGCGGGTCGCTCCTCGGCGGGCGACGGCGCCGGCGGCGCCGACCCGCCGGACGGCGGCCGTCCCGACCGAAAGGTGGGGTTTTTCAGTAGTGAAGCCGAGATGTACGGTATGCAGGGTAATCTGCCGCCTGAGGCCCAGGAGAAGATAGAGGAACTCCAGGATCTTCAGGAGACCGCACAGCAGGTCGCACAGCAGAAACAGCAGGCCGAGACGCAACTGCAGGAGTCGAAGACTGCCGTCGAGACGCTCGACGGCATCGAGGGCGACACCCAAATGTACCGAGAGGTCGGCGAACTCCTCATCGAGACCGACTACGACGACGCCTACGACGATCTCGAGGAGAGTATCGACAGCCTCGAGGTGCGCGTCCAGACCCTCGAGAAGCAGGAGGGCCGCGTCCAAGAGCAGTTCGAGGAGCTCCAGCAGGAGCTCCAGCAGATGCTGCAGGGCGCGGGCGGCGGCCCGATGGGTCCGGGCGGTCCGGGCGCCGGCGGCGACTGAGCGGGCGTGACACCGCAACCGAGCGACGAGGAGATAGTCGAGGCGGCCTCCGACGCCGCCGAGGGACTGGTCCTCTCGCGGTACAAGCAATCCGAAATCCGTGACCTCGACGTGACGGTCCGCTTTGAGGATGGCCAACTCGAGGTCGACATCTACCTCGACGCGCCCGAAGACCCCGACCCGGCCGTCGTGGCCGGCGAGGCCGTCGAGGCCGCCGAGGCCGCAGTCGACGACCTCTTCGAGGACGCCTGACGGCATCCCTTCCTCGCGCGACTACCCGGTTAACAGCAGTATCAACAGGCTGGTCGCCATCGCGCCGCCGATGACGACCAAGAGCAGGACCCCGCCCATCTGTATCATGGCGTTGGCCGTCGACGCCAGCGTCTCGGTGCGGTCGTTGCCGAATACCGTCACCTCGGCGTGTTCGACGGCCATGCCGACCTCGACGGGTTCGAGGTCGGCCTCCGCCTCGGCGACCAAGTTCTCGACGACGGCCGCCAGTTCCCCGGTGTCGATCTCGCCGCCGACTTGGTTGGCCGCCTCCATCGTGTTGACGACGTGGGTGTCGGTCGTCATCACCTCGGCCGCGTCGGCGTCGACAGCCGAGAGCAGTTGCTCCCGGACGCCGGGGTCCATGTTGTTGCCGTCGACGAGACAGTAGACCGCCCGGACCGTATCGGCGCCCTCGCCGACCTCGACGACGGCGACGCGGACGCCCAGCGGCCCGATACCGTTCTCGGGGTCCCAGTCGGTGGGGTCCCAGGCGACGCCGACGCGGAGCGGCCGCCCGTCGGCGTCGGCCAGGCGGTCGCCGAGGCGGCGGCCCGCCTCCATCATGTCGAACGAGCGGCGCGACCCGGGGACGACGTGGCCCAGGTCGTCGCCCTCGAGTCCGTCGTTGCAGTTGTGGGCGTCGACGAGCATCACGTCTCCCAGGCCGGCGGTGCGGGCCTCGGCGGCCGTCGACAGCCCGACCGAGAAGTCGACGTCGTCGGCGCATCCGGGCGCGTGGGTGGCGACGACGAGGGCGTCGTCGCCGAAGGCCTGCCCCAGCAGTTTCGACTCGCCCTCCCGCTCGCGGACGGGCGGGGTCGCCCGGTTGCCATATTCGATGCTGTCGTGGGCGCGGTCGGCGGCCGCGAGAAGGGTGTCGACCTCCCGCTCGGTGACGAGGTTGAAGTCGTGGCCGGCGGTGGCGTGCGGCGGGAACGCCAGGCCGTCGGCGGTCCGGGCGACCCGCCTGGGGAGGTTGCCGCCGCCGATGTCGCCCATCGGACCGGGGTGTATCATCGGCAGCACGAACCGGGCCTTCTCGGTCCCGTCGGGGCCCCGGATGCCCATAACTGTG
This sequence comes from Halobacteriales archaeon SW_5_68_122, assembly GCA_003022815.1. Next base: position 6,770 of record PXSL01000093.1, read on the forward strand.
ACGGGGACGACGGCGTCCTCGCCCAACTGCTCGAAGAACGACTCCAGCTCGCGGGTCCCCTCGGCGATGTGGCCGACGAACCCGCGGACGAAGTCCAGCACGGACACCCCGAGGCTCTGCCGCCAGGGCCGGTCGATGGTGACGAGAAAGACGTAGCGGCCGGGCCTCGGCCGTCCGCGACAGGTAGGTGGCAACGAGCGGGCCGCCGAGGTCGCCCGACCGGACGACGCCGCTGTAGACGAACCCTAGCGCCGCGGCGGTGGCCGTCTGGATGCTCGCGGGGACGGACGCCACCAGCAACGACCGCCGGGAGACGGCCATGATGACGAACAGGCGGAGCGCGAAGACGGAGGCCAGTCCGACGGCCAGCGCGTCGAAGACGAACACCTGCCGGAGGCCGGTGACGGCGGCGACGGCGGCGCTGGCCACCAGGAAGACCACGAGGACGACCTCACAGACCAGTGCCAGGAGCGCCGACCGATTGTACGTCAGTTTGCCGCCGAGCCGCCGGTCGAACCACGGCGTTGCGAAGGCGGCAACGATGGTCGGGACGGCGATGTACACCATCCCCTGGTAGGCGTCGTCGAGGACGAACTCGGAGTTGAAGGCCGCGACGCCCGCGACGGCCGCGATGAGGAGCGCCGCCAGCAGGCTGGCCGACCAGTCGGGCGAGGTCCGAGAGGTGGACGGCCGCGTTGGCGCCGTCACCGTTGCGAGGACGGCGTCGACGACGACGAGCGCGACGAACCCCGTGAGTTCGTGCCGCTCCAAGGGCGGCGCCCCTTGACGGGTCAGGCTCCCTCGGTGCAGACCTCGAGGAAGTTCTCGAAGACGGCCTCGCCCTCCTCGGTGTGGGCCACCTCGGGGTGCCACTGGACGCCGTACAGATTCCGGTCGGTGTCGCTCATGGCCTCGATACCGCAGATGTCGCTCTTCGCGGTGCGGACGAACCCCGCCGGCAGGTCGGTCACCTCGTCGGCGTGGCTGGCCCACACCCGGGTGTCGGGCGACAGCGACCCCACGAGCGGGTCGTCGTCGTCTTCGACCTCGACGGTTACGTCGGCGTAGCCGCCGTACTCGCCGGCGCCGACCGCTCCGCCCAGCTCCTCGGCGATGAGCTGCATACCCAGACACGACCCCCAGGTCGCGGAGCGCCCGCCCCTCGAGGTGCGTGAACTGCCCGTGGTTGTCGACCACGACGATGCGCGTCATTGGGTGTCCGTACCGCACCGGCGGGTAAAAATTGTCTGATAGTGGCTGCTGCACGTCACTACCGAATCGACCGCCCGAGTACGAGCGGCCGTACCGGTAAACCGGTTACAGTAATCGGTACGATAGGCCGCGAGGCGGCCACCTGGCGGGACGCCGCCTACATTGTCGCCCTCGAACGGCTCTCGGAGGCTCACGAGGCCCGCGGTCTGGGCCCCTGAGGGCGTCGTCGTAGCGCTATCTCTTTTCAGCGGTCGTCGGCATACGAATCCTCTACTCAGAGCAGTGAAACCGGGTCGGCGTGTCGTGCGCACTGACCGCTGGAGTTTCTACCAGTTCCGATAGACGTTCCGGTGGCCAAGCTAACTACGGAGCGCAAACGCTCACCCTCTTCCCGGGGGTGTCTCGTTCTGAAGATCCACGAGCGACCCGTCGAGCGTCCGGAACACGTCTCTGTCACTCGGCTCGCTCTCCCACTGGTAACGGTACGGAATCACCCACTGTCCGACCGTTCCTCCAACCACCAGTCGGGGGTCGCCTTCTGAGTCGAGGTACCCCCCGTTTTCGAACGCGTTGGCGAACTCGCGGCTCTTCATCCACGTGAGCCACGTCGCCTCTGCATCGTCCCCCCAGAGGGCGAGCGTTCGGTCGTCCGTCAACCACTCGACAGCCTGTCGGGTGTCGGCATTCGTGTCACCAGGTAGCACGAGAAGTTCAGCGTCCTGTGGCCTGCTCACCGTCTCGACTTCCGGCGGGATTGTGAACCCGATGCCGTCGGCGACGTAGACGGCGGTCCTGTCCAACCGCTTAAAAGTCTGCTCCTCGGTGTCCGATGGTTTCGAGTCCGTCTGGAGGGACGAACACCCGGCGAAAGCACCGACAAGGCCACTCCCAGCCGCGTAGACGACCTTCCGGCGTGGCCAGCGTTCCATGGGTGTGTCTCTATCTGAAACAATAAGTGTGTACTGGTGAAATAAGTAACCGCTCGCCACAGTACTCCTCGTGGGAACGTGGTGTGGTCGGTCGACCCTATTGTGTCGTTTGTCCGTCTCTGCCCGCTGTTTCACCGTTTGACACATAGCGAGCGGAAGCCCACCCGTTTATGAGTGGGTGCAAGCGACAGCAGACTGCAATACTCTACCGGGGATCGCTCGCCTGCAATCCCCACACTTTAGTTATCGGCCATGCTATAGTATGGCAAGCAAGTCGGGAAACCTGGAGTTGGATTGGTGTCTCTGTCAACAAAAAGCGAGCCTGCCCGCACTTGCCACCGCGACACCAGACTGAAACGGCGGTGAGGCCGATGGCCCGGCCTGCGGCCACCCGAGAGAACACGACGGTGGAACCACCGTGCCGTCGCACCGACGGCGCAAGGTTGCCGCGAGCGGATAGCTCGGCAACGGGCAAGCACACCAAACCCCTGCAAAAATGGGCTGAAGTGGAGCCTGCAAACCGGAGTACCGCCATCCAGATGGGAACGTTGCCGTCGGTGGGCATCCCCACGGGATTGCCGACGCGAAGGAATCCCACCAGTTCACGGGTGGGAGGAGGTCAATCGAGTGCAGGAACCGCACTGCCGATTACCCACTGACTGCACGGATGGGCCAGCGGCTCCGTGCAGCAGCGACCCGTGCCAGCGGACGCGAGACCGCGCGTTGCGGCGACTCGACGCGGCGGGAAAACTCGACGGCGAAGAGCGGAGTTAGAAGTAGTCGATGGCCTCAGGTAGTTCCGTCTTCATGCCCTTGCGCTCGCGAATCTCGGTGATGGTCTCGGGCTGAAGGTTGTCGGCCATCACGCGGAAGCCGGCGTTCTCGGTGTTCCAGGATGCCCGGCCCTCCGTTGCTGACCGGATGTCCGAGGAGAAGCCGATCATCTCGTCGACCGGGGCGATGCCCTCGACGACCTGGAGGTCGCCTTCCTGATACATGTCGTCGATGCGGCCGCGGCGGCCCTGGATTTCGCCGCTGGCGGCGCCCATGTGTTCCGGAGGCACGTCGATGCGGACCTGCTGGATCGGCTCCAGCAGCTTGATGTCGGCGTCGACCAGGGCGTTGTGGACGGCCTGCCGGACCGCGGGGATGACCTGTGCGGGGCCGCGGTGGATGGCGTCCTCGTGGAGGCGGGCGTCGTGCAGGCGGACCAGCGCCCCCTCGACCGGCTCGGCGGCCAGCGGGCCGTCGTCGAGCGCCTCCTCAAGGCCCTCGATGACCAGCTCCATCGTCTCGTTGAGGTGCTGGATACCTTTCGTGTCGTCGATGAAGGCGTTGGTGCCGTGGATGTGCTCGACGTTCTGGGCGGTGTCCTTCTCCATGCCCTGCTCCATGAGCTCCTCGCGGCGCTCGAGTTCGGGCATGTCCATGGAGACGTCGCCCAGCTTGATCGACTCGACGATGTCGTCGCCCAGCTGTTCGACGGTGATGTAGAACCGGTTGTGGTTGTTCGGCGAGCGGCCCTCGACCTCGCGGGACTCGGACTGCGGGGACTCGCGGAACACGACGATGGGTTCGCCGGTGTTGACCGGGATGCCCTGGTTGCGCTCGATGCGCTGGGTGATGACCTCGAGGTGGAGTTCGCCCTGCCCGGAGATGAGGTGCTCGCCGGTGTCCTCGTTGATCTCGATCTGGATCGTCGGGTCCTCCTTTGCGACCTGCTGGAGCGTCTCGATGAGCTTCGGCAGG
>PXSL01000094.1 GCA_003022815.1 Halobacteriales archaeon SW_5_68_122
GCCTCGCGGGCGACGTCGCGGGCGACCCCCAGCAGTTCCGCGCGGCCGCCGTAGGCCAGGGCGACGTTCAGGTGGAGTTCGTCGTACTGTGCGGTGCGGGCCTCGGCGTAGTCGACGGCCTCCCGGACCCGCGGGGGTAGCCGGTCGACCTCGCCGATGGCCCGGATGCGGACCTCCCGGTCGTGGACCTCCTCGCGGTCGGCAAAGGAGCGGAGTTTCTCGGTGATGAGGTCGAACAGCGCCTCGCGCTCGTTGGGCGGGCGCTCGAAATTCTCCGTCGAAAAGGCGTACAGCGTCAACTCCTCGATGCCGAGGTCGCCGCACCACCGGAGGACCCGCTCGGTGGTGTCGGCGCCGGCGCGGTGGCCCTCCGTTTTTTCCTCGCCCTGCTTTTCGGCGTAGCGGCGGTTCCCGTCCTGGATGACGGCGACGTGGGTCGGGACGCCGCCGATCTCCCGCTCGAGCAGGCGTTCGTAGGCGCCTACCATCCGGCGGCGGACTCCTCCGAGCATCTATCGGGCACGTAACACCCCAGCCAAATGAGTGTTGCTGGTCCGGGCGGGCCTCGCCGGCGGACCGCAAGAGCCGGACAACGCCGGTGGATGTGTCGCCCTCAGCGAGGGGGTAACGGCCGTCTCGCCGGGCGCTACCCGTTACTTGCCCGTCAGGTAGCCACAGGCTTTTTATTCGGGCACGTTCTTCCGTTATGTGCAATGGCGCAAGGCGAGGTTGACTTCTTCAACGACACCGGCGGTTACGGGTTCATCGAGACCGACGAGGCTGACGAGGACGTCTTCTTCCACATGGAGGACGTCGGCGGCCCCGACCTCGAGGAGGGTCAGGAGGTCGAGTTCGAGATAGAGCAGGCCGAGAAGGGCCCGCGGGCCAAGAACCTCGAGCGCCTGTAACCCGGCGACGACGGCAGCGAAAACCACAGCGGCGCGGTACGGGCGGTTCACACTCGTCGCGGACCGTGACCTGTATTACTCTCGGTAGCGTCAGCTTAACCATGAGCGACGCTGTCGACGAGGACCTCTACCGGCGGACTGAGGCGCTGTTGGAACCGGGCGACATCCGGCTGAACGGCGTCATCGTCCGGACGGACCTGACGGGCGAGGAGGAACCGACGCTCCATCAGGCGACGCTGGACATCGGCGACCTCATCGCCGAGGCCGTGGGCATCGACCCCGCGGACACCTACGTGTACTCCGGCAACGACAACCCCGAGTTCGGCGTCAACCAACACCAGGGGCTGACCCTCGACGACGAGGCATTCGTCTGGGAGTGCCAGCAACTCATGCGTGACGGCACCTACGACATCGTCTTCTACTACGAGGCCGACGCCGACCAGTCGGCGGTCATCGAGGGCGTCGAGGAGCTGGGCTTCGACGCGACCGGCGTCGAGGGCGAGTAGCGCCGACGCGGCCCGCCGGCCGCAGGCGGGCATCTTATTGCCGGGAAACCCCGAGAGCCGACAATGAGCGAGACTGCAGAGCTGGACCGCCTCGACCGGGCCATCGTCAACGCCTTCCAGGGGGGCTTTCCAGTCGTCGAGGAGCCCTTCGAGCCGGCCGCGACGGCACTGCGGGACCGCGGTGTCGACGTGTCGGGCGGGGAGCTGCTCGAGCGAGTCCGCCAGCTGGACGAGGCGGGCATCCTGACGCGGTTCGGCGCCCTCATCAATGCTCAGGAAATCGGCGGGACCGCCACGCTGGTCGCAATGTGCGCCCCCGAGGAGCGGTTCGACGAGGTGGCCGAGCAGGTCAACGCCCACCGCGAGGTGGCCCACAACTACCGGCGGGAGCACCCCCACCTAAACATGTGGTTCGTGGTCTCGGTTTCAGACCCCGACGCCGTCGAGCGGGTGCTGGCCGACATCGAGGCCGAAACCGGCCAGGAGACATACAACCTGCCGAAGCGGCAGGAGTTCCGCGTGGAGGCGAAGTTTCCCCTCGACGGGCTGGTCTCCGGGGGCGACGTCGACTGCTCAGGGCTAGGGCCGGACGTCGACCCGGTCGACCGCGACACCCTGACGCCGGCCGAGCGGGACCTCGTCGTCGAGATTCAGGACGGCCTACCGGTCACCGCGACGCCGTACGCCGACGTGGCCGCCGAACTCGGCGCCGACCCCGAGTGGGTCCGCCAGACTATCAGGCGGTTCAACGCCGAGGGGAAGGTCCGTCGGGTCGGGGTCGTCCCGAACCACTACGCGCTGGGCTACACCGAGAACGGCATGACCGTCTGGGACGTCCCCGACGACGCCGTCGACGAGGTGGGGCCGGCCGTCGCCTCGCTGGAGTTCGTCACCCACTGCTACGAGCGGCCCCGCCACGAGGGCGTCTGGCCGTACAACTTCTTCGCGATGACCCACGGCCGCTCGGAGGCCGAGAGCCAGCGCCGCATCGAGGAGGTGCGGGAGACGATGGCCGAACACTGGGACGTCGCCGACGAGGACTGGGAGGCGCTGTTCTCGACGGAGATACTGAAGAAGACCGGCATTCGGATGGCCGAGCGGGCCGACGCGAACACGGAGCGAGCATGATTCCGCTGTACCACGACTTCACCGACGAGACGGTGCTGGTGTTCGGCGGCGGGAGCGTCGGCGCCCGGAAGGCCCGCCGGTTCGCCCGCGAGGCGTCGGTGGGCATGGTTCGACCAGGTCGACCCCGCCCTGGCCGTCGCCGCCACCGACGACCCCGAGGTGAACGAGGCCGTCGCGCGGGCGGCCGACGAGCGGGGCGTGCTGGTCAACCGGACGGACCGCTCGGGCGGCCGCGATATCGGCAGCATCGTCGTGCCGGCGACGGTTCGGGACGGCGAGGTGACCGTCGCCGTCTCGACGGGTGCCTCGAGTCCGGCGCTGGCGCGGGAGCTCCGGAAGCGCATCGGGGCTGAAATCGAGGGCGCGGGCGAGCTGGCGACAGTCACCGCCGAGGTCCGCGAGGAGCTGAAGAAGCGAGACGTCGCCCCTGACCGCCGGCGGGCGGCGGTCCGGGCGGCCGTGGCATCTCCGAGGGTTTGGAAGGATTTAGGTACGGGAGAGTCCAACTCACGACGAACGGTAGACGCCGTCGTCGAATCGGCGCTGGGTGAGACGGAGTGACCACGGGAACGGAGATCGTCGCCGGCGCGAGCGTCTCCCACAGCCACGCGAACGTCCCGGACATCGAGACCGCATGTGCCGACAGCCAGCGGGTCGCAGTCGAGTCACTGCTGGAGGACCCACGCGTCTCGGAGGCGTTCGTCATCCAGACGTGCAACCGGGCGGAGGCGTACGTCGTTTCCGACGACGAGGAGACGGCCCGGGATATCCTGTCGGCGCACTTCGAGGCCGTCAACGGCGACGCCGTCCGCGAGATGGGCCACGAGGCCAGCCTCAGGCACCTGATGAGAGTCGCCTGCGGGCTGGAGTCGCTCGTCCTCGGCGAGGACCAGATCATCGGGCAGATGCGGGAGGCCTACGAGGACGCCCGCGCGGTCGGCGGTATCGGGCCAACGCTGGACGACGCGGTGCTGAAGGCGCTGCACGTCGGCGAGCGGGCCCGCGAGGAGACAGCCATCAACGAGGGCGTGCTCTCGCTGGGGTCGGCGGCGGTCCGGCTCGCCGAGTCCGAGGGCGACCTCAAGGACCCGACCGCACTCGTCGTCGGCGCCGGCGAGATAGCGACGCTGGCGGCCCGCTCGGTGGCCGAAACCGCAGACCGGGTCCTCGTCGCCAACCGGACGCTGCCGCACGCCGAACACATTGTGGGCGAACTCGACGTCGACGGGTCGGCCGTCGGCCTCGGGGCGTTGCCCGCCGCCCTCGCGGAGGCCGACGTCGTCATCTCGGCGACCAGCAGCGACGGCCACGTCGTCGACGTCGACGCGCTGTCGGGGGCCGGCGAGGCGTTCGTCGTCGACCTGGCACAGCCGCGCGACGTCGTCCCCGCGGCCGACGACCTCAAGGGGGTGTCCGTCCACGACCTCGACACCCTGGAGTCGGTCACCGAGGCGACCCGCGAGCGCCGTCGGGGGGCCGCCCAGTCGGTCGAGTCGATGATAGACGAGGAGTTCGACCGCCTGTTGAACCAGTACAAGCGCAAGCGCGCCGACGAGGTCATCGCGGCGATGTACGAGGGTGCCGAGCGAATCAAGAGCCGCGAACTCCGAACCGCGGTGGGCAAACTCGAGGCCGAGACCGACGGCGAGGTCTCCGAACACCACCGCGAGGTGCTGGAGTCGATGGCCGACGCCCTCGTGAGCCAGCTGCTGTCGGCGCCGACCCAGAGCCTTCGGGAGGCCGCCGAGAACGACGACTGGTCGACCATCAACGCCGCCCTCCAGCTGTTCGGGCCGGGCCTCGAACCGAAGCCCTCCGAGATGCCGTCACTGCCGGACGGCCCCGAGTCCATCCCCGAGGAGATGCGCCAGCAGATGCCGGCCGCCGTCCTCGAGCAACTGCAGGCCGAAGAGGACTGACCCCTGGGAGGCGTTCCCGCGCCGGCGACAGCTGTTTGTTCCGCCCGCTCAAGCACCGATCATAAGCACGGTCCGTGACCTCACCCCCCGGGACGCCGAAGCGCTGGCGGCGCTGTACCGCGACTACGAGTGGTGGGACGACCGCACTGTCGAGGACGTTCGACGGGCGCTCGCGGAGACGGCGGTGGCGGTCGGTGTCGAGACCGACGGCGAACTGGTCGCCGCCACCCGCGTGCTGACCGACTACATCTACTACGCGAAAGCCTACGATGTCATCGTCGCCGCCGACAGCCGCGGCGAGGGCCACGGCGAGCGACTGCTCGAGGCGGTCGTCGATCACCCGGACCTGCGGGCGGTCGACGGACTGGCGCTGAACTGCCGGGCGGGCCTCGTCGGCTTCTACGAGTCGGTCGGCTTCGAGCGGTTCGACCCCGAGATGAAGGTGCCGGAGGGCGGCACCGAGGCGTTGGTCAGGATGACCTACGAGCCGTAGCGGGTGTCACAGCAGTTCCCGTCAGTCGCTTGCTGGTTCGCCGCCGAGGGCGCCGTCGCGCCGGTCGCGGTCGGCGCGCGACGGCGGCGGGTAGCGGTCGTCATTGGGGGCCCGCCACCGCTCATCGTTGTGGGGCAGCACACAGCGGTCCGGTTCGCGGTTGACGTGGGCGTACTGGTCGGGGGTGTTGGCGAGCGGGTGGGCGGGGTTGTCGCCGCTGGCGATGCGGGCGGCGCGCAGTTCGTCGAAGCCGGCGACTCGGGCGCGGATGCCCCGCCAGTGGTGGGCCGTTCCCGAGGGCACCTCATAGGGGTGCGGCGGGCGGGTGTCGGGCGCCTCGCCGGCCAGCGTCGCGCGGTTGACGTTGGCCGCCAGGTCGTCGTGGTCGAGCAGGACGCCGACCCGGGCGCCGTCGGGGGCGCGGGCGGCCAGCACGTCAAGGCCGAGATGCAGCGCCCGGTACTCGGCGACGTTGTTGTCCGGCGCCGAGTGCGGCACCGACAGTCGGGCGACCCGCTCGCCGTCGCGGGTCTGGATGACCGCCCCGAGGCCGCCGTGCCGGGCGGCGGGTGCGCGATGTGTGGGGTGGGCGAGTCGTCGAACAGGTTCCGCAGGACCGGCCGACAGTACGCGGCCATACCGTCATTCAGCATCCGCCGTATATAAATCCACGGGCGAGCGTCGGACGGGCGTCGGACGCGGGCCCGGCCGTCCACCCGAACGCCTACGAGGGGCGAGGGCGGCGATGTATGGCCGTCCGCGCCCGGTTCCGAAAGCTTCACTCCCGGGCCGTTCGGCGTCCCCGTGTGCGCTACCGGAACCTCCTTCTGTTCTGCCTGCTGGCGGCGGTCTGGGGGTCGGCGTTCATGGCCATCAAGGCCGGTCTTGGGACGCTGGCGTCGCCGGCGTACTTCTACGAGGCGCCGGTACTGTTCGCGGCGCTTCGGTTCGACGTCGCCGGCGCCGCGATGCTCGGTTATGGGGCGTGGGCGACCGAGCGGTGGCGGCCCCGCGAGCGGATCGAGTGGTTGCTTGTCGCCGTGGGGGCCGTCTTCATCATCGCCGGCTACCACTCGCTGCTGTTCGTCGGCGAGCGGGGCACCACGAGCGCCGCCGCGGCCGTCATCATCTCGCTGTCGCCGGTGCTCACGACCGCCTTCGCTCGGGCCTTCCTCCCGGACGAACGGCTCACCGCCCTCGGGGTGGTCGGCATGCTGCTGGGGCTCGTCGGCGTGGCGGTCCTGTCGCGGCCGGACCCCGGCAACCTCGTCGGCTCCC
>PXSL01000095.1 GCA_003022815.1 Halobacteriales archaeon SW_5_68_122
GTTCGGCCGGGATGACGCGACTGCAACGAAGGTCGCGCCTCGTCCATGCACGGGGGCCAGGGCCGAAACCGCTGTGGGAACGCCCCGCCCTCAACGAGCAAACCCCCTGTGGGTGAGCCACGTAGGGCGGGGTAGTTTACACTTCCGGTTCGACGTAAACGATGGCCACCCGGTCGTCGCGCTCCCGGAGGGCGGCCTCGATGCGCCCTATCACCCCGTCGACCTCGCCGGTGTCGAGGTCCGACCCGAAGCTCACGTCCGCGGTCACGAGCGCCTCCCGGGGGCCGATGAACACGGTCCGGAACTCGTCGACATGGGCGACGCTGTCGTAGGACTCGACGATATCCCGGAGGTCGGCCTCGACGGGGGCATCGAGACTCTCGCCAACGATGAGCCGCTTGTTCTCGATGGCGAGAAGCACCGCAAACAACATGAGCAGCACGCCGATGACGATGGCGCCGGCGGCGTCATAGACGGGGTTTTCCAGCACTCGGGCGGCGACGATGCCGACCAGCGCGACCGACAGGCCGACGAGCGCGACGGTGTCCTCAGTGAACGCCGTTAGCGTCGTTAGGTCGCTGGTCCGCTCGAAGGCCTCCCGGTAGCCCGACCAGCCGTACTCGTCCATCTGCCGCTTCAGTTCGGCGCGGGCCTTGACGAAGGCGTACGTTTCGAAGGCGATGCCGCCGGCCAGTACGGCCACCGAGACCCAGAACGGGTCGACCGGCAACGGAACATCGACGGTGAACCCGAGGAACTCCGCGGCGCCGCCTTCCCCGCCCTCGCTCGGGTGCCGCAACTCCTCGATGCCGTGGGTGAGGCTCTCCCAGCCGGCGATGCCGAACAGCAGCACCGACACCAGAAAAGCGTAGAAGAACTGCGCCTTCCCGTAGCCGAACGGGTGGGCCTGCGTTGCCTCCCGCTGGCTGTACTTGATGCCAACGAGCAACAGTACCTGGTTGCCGGTGTCGGAGATGGAGTGGTACGTCTCCGCCAGCATTGAGGGGCTCCCCGTCAGGAGGAAGCCGAGGAACTTCAGGACCGCAATCCCTCCGTTTGCGAACATCGCGGCGACGACGACGCCGGTGCTGCCACCTGCCATACCGGGAGCCTATGGGGGCGGACACAAAGCCATTGGTGTCATGAGGCCGGCGCGCATAGCCGTCGTATGCTCGTCGCCCTCTCGGACACCCACGGCCGCGAGTCGTCCCGGCTGGAGGGACGCACGGAGGCGGCCGTCGAGGCTGCTGACGTCGTCGTCCACGCCGGCGACTTCACGACCGAAGCGGCCTTGGACGCCTTCACGGCCCGCGCAGACCTCCGGGGCGTCTACGGCAACAACGACCCGCCAGCGGTCCGGGACCGACTCCCCGCCGAGCGGGTCGTCGAGTGGGCCGACCTCCGACTGTTCGTCGTCCACGGCCACGAGCACACCGGGGCCGCGCTGGCGATGGCCGGCCGGCAGTCCAACGCCGACCTAGTCGTGTACGGTCACTCCCACGACCCGGGCGTCCAGGACGGCTCGGTGCCGCTGTGCAATCCGGGCAGTCACGCCGATCCGCGGTGGAACCGGCCGGCCCACGCCGAACTGGAGTGGGACGAGACGGCGGAGCTGGCCCGCGGCCGGCTGGTCGAGCCGTCGGGGGAGACGTTCGAGCGGTTCGTCGTCGAGCCGCGCCCGGTCGAGTGATACTGCCGGCTGTAACACATGAGGCACGTCCAGAAGATGGTGTTCTGGACGGTAGCCAACCGGATATCGCCGAGGAGTCTCGAACGAATTACAGCCGGCAGTATGAGCCGCGAGGAGGGAAGAGAGGCCAGTGGGGAACGCCGGGGAGAGGGCGATGGAGGGCCGAAGCGGCGCGGGCCCCCCGGCGCATCCGGGGTATGGGGTGCCTCGGATAAATCGGCGACGTAAACTGAAACGCGCGTTTGAGCTACCGAAACCTACGGCCGCGATCGGAGGTGCGTCATCGCGACGACGACCGAGAGCACGGTGAGGCCGCCGACGAAGAACGCCAGCCCTGGCGGCAGCCCGGGACCGAACAGGCCGTCGAGCACCGCGTCGAAGAAGTCGACGACGCCGTCGAGGAAGTCCAGTGGTCCGCCGCCCGCCCCGCCGTCCTGGCGTCGGCCGGCGTCTCCGTCTCGGCGGCCGCCTTGGTGCCCCCCTCGGCCATTGTCTCGTTGGCGGTCCCCGTCGCCCCTGGCTCCGGCGTCGCCGTGCCGTCCTGCTGGGATACGTTGACCTCCTCGGTGCCGGTCGGTTCCTCGGTCGATTTGGCGTCGAGTCCCCCGTCGTCGCCGTTTCCGTCGCCCGTTTCCGCGCCGTCATCGCTGTCGGACGTCTCCGCACCGTCGTCGCCACCGGACGTCGGCGCCGCGGCCGGCGTCGCGGTCGGCGTCTCGCTCGGAGGGGCACCCTGTGGCCCGGCGTCGTCCCGTGCCGCCCGGAAGATGCTCCGGCCGAACAACTCCTGGATGGCCAGCGACGCGACGGCGAGCGCGAGCACGCCGCCGAAGAGCCGCGAGAGCGCCGCCCGTAAGCCGGAGGCGCGCTCCTGCTCGCCAGCGTAGATGACGAGCGGGCTGTCGGCGGGCCCGTAGACGGTCATCTCCCGGCCCTTTTTCGAGTAGGCGGTGCCGACGTCTTCGATTGCGCCGGCGCTCTCGAGTTTCTCGAGGTGGTACTGTGCGTTCTGCAGCGAGGTATCGACGCGGTCGGCCAGCTCGCCCGGCGGCGCCGGGTCCTCGTGGAGTTCCGCCAGCAGGCGGCGGGCCGTCTCCGAGGAGAGTGCGGCCATCAGCTCGTCGGCCTCCTCGCTGTCGAGGCCGACGAGCCTCGGGTCGCTGTCCGGGGAGACGTCCGGACTGGAGGGCAGGAGGCTCATCGAACGTCCGTTTCGGGTCGAACGCAATGAACTTTGTTCCGCGGCCCGTCGACCCCGTGCTGGTCGGCATGATCGCGGTGCTGCTGTTCATCGTGTTCGCGTTCTTCCTGCTCATCCGGCGGACGCTCCTGAGCTTCTCCGAGGGGATGCGCGAGGGCCGCCGCTAGCGGGATTCGACCCGCTCGAGTGCCGTCTCGACGTCCTCACGGTCGACGTCGAGGTGGGTACAGAACCGGACGACGCCCTCGCCGAACGGCACCCCGAGCACGCCGCTTTCCTCGCACCGTTCGAGGAACGCCTCCGCGGGTTCGTCCGTCTTCACGAGCACGATGTTCGTCTCGGGGTCGTCGGCGCGTAGCCCGTCGATCTCGTCCAGTCCGGCCGCCAGTCGCTCGGCATTGTCGTGGTCCTCGGCGAGTCGCTCGCGGTTCTCCAGGGCGTGCAGTCCCGGCGCCGCGACGATGCCGGCCTGCCGCATCCCGCCGCCGAACAGCTTCCGGACCCGGCGGGCTTCCTCGACGAACGCCTCGTCGCCGGCCAGCATCGACCCCACGGGCGCGCCGAGCCCCTTCGAGAGACAGCACGTCACGGAATCGACCTCCCGGGTCAGCCGCGCGGCCGGGACGTCCAGCGCCGCCGCCGCGTTGAACAGCCGCGCGCCGTCGAGGTGGACCGCGACGCCGCGGTCGTGAGCCGCCTCGCAGGCGGCGTCGATGCGGTCGGGGGCGATGGCGGTCCCGCCGCGGCTGTTGTGGGTGTTCTCGAGACACAGCAGGCCGGTCCCCGGCCGGTGGCCGTCGGCGGCGACGTACCCCTCCGCGACGTCCGCGCTCAACGAGCGCCTCTTGGCCCCGCTCGGTGTGAACCCGGGCGGCTATCTGGTTGCCCATCGTCCCCGAGGGGACGAACAGCGCGGCCTCCTCGCCGACGATTTCCGCAAAGCGGGCCTCGAGTTCGTTGATCGTCGGGTCCTCGCCGTAGACGTCATCGCCCACCTCGGCGCCGGCGGCGGCCGCCCGCATCGACTCCGAGGGCCTCGTGACGGTGTCGCTCCGCAGGTCTATCATACCCGAACGCGGGCGGCCGTCGCCTTAGCCGTGGCGGACGCGATGTCGGCGTCAGCTCTCGGCGAACTCGACGCCGGTCACCTCGAACCGCGCGCCGCCGTCGGCACTCTCGGTCGCGCGAACCTCCCAGCCGTGGGCCTCGGCGATTTCGGCGACGATGGACAGTCCGAAGCCGGTTCCCTCTTTGGCGGTCGTGTACCCGCTCTCGAAGACGCGGTCGCGCTCCTCTTCGGGGATGCCAGGACCGTCGTCGGCGACGTAGAAGCCCCGGTCGAGGTCACCGACCGTGACCGTCACGTCCCGGCCGCCGTGTTCGACGGCGTCGTCGGCCTCCGGTCGATTGCTCGTGGAGCTATGCTCCACGCTGTCCTCGGGAGCGTTAGCGACCGAGGGCTCGGAAGCGTTCTCGCTTCCGGCGTCGTCAGCCTCCGGCCGACTGCTCGTGGACCCGTGTTCCACGGCGTCCTCCTGAGCGTGCGAAGGAGGGTTTGTCGAGCCGTGCTCGACAGCGTTCCGGAGCAGGTTCGAGAGCACCTGTCGGACCCGGCTCCGGTCGGCCTCGATTTCGGGGGCCGACTCGGTCTCCAGGGTCGCCGCCTCGGTGCGGACGCCCTCCCAGCAGTCCTCGGCGACGCCCCCGAGGTCGACGGGCTCGACCTCGTTGACCCGCTCGCCCTCGCGGGCCAGCGTCAGCAGGTCGTCGATGAGCGCGTTCATCCGGTCGACGGCGTCGGCTGCATCCGTTAGCCGCGGGTCGTCGTACTCCTCGTTGGCCAGCTTGAGGTTCCCCTTGGCGACCGAAAGTGGGCTGCGGAGATCGTGGCTTACCACCGAGACGAACTTCTCGAGACGTTCGTTCTGCCGCTTGAGCTCCCGCTGTCGGCGCTTGCTCTCGGTGACGTCGGTGTAGATGGCGTATCCCTCGAGGGTGCCCTCCGGTCCGAGAACGTCGAGCCGGAAATCCCGGACCCCTTCGGGCGTCAGCCGCCGCACCTCCGTGTGAATCCGTTCGCCAGCCAGGAGTCGCTCGTTTATTTCGACGGCGCCGTCACGGTGGCCCTCGGGAACAATCAGCTTGTCGAGGTTCTCGCCGATCATCTCCTCGGTGCCGTAGCCGAACGTCTCCTCGAAGGCCGGATTCACCCGTTCGACGACCGGGCCGTCCGGCTGTATCTCCCCGTAGACGACCGCCGTCGGCAGGTGCTCGAACAGCGACCCGAAGTGTTCGCGGTTGGCCGTCTCGACGGCCTCACGAACCGCCTCCAGCAGCCGTTCGTGGCCCGTTCGGTCCGCTCTCGGGATATAGTCGGTGACGCCGGCGGAGATGGCTTCGCTTGCGACCGTCTCACTGCCCGCGTTGGGGTAGAGGACGAACGGCACCGACGGGTACTCCGAGCGGACCGAACGGAGGAACTCGAGGCCGTCGGCGTCGGGTAGCTCCAGTGCCGAGACAACGCACTCGAAGCCCGGAGTGTCGGCCGCCTCGAGCCGCGCTGTGCCTTCGTCGGCGCTGGCGACCGTTTCGACGGAGAAGCCGGCCGCCTCGAGCGACTCCCGGACCGCCTCCGCCGTTGCCGGGTCGGCGTCGACGTACAGCACCCGCGATTCGCTTGACACGTTGGGCTGTTGGTGTCCGCGACACATGAAAGTTCTACCGTAGCGGCGACGAGTTCCGGACGCGGCCGGCGCACGGACGCCGCCCGCGACCCGCGGTGTTTAATCGGCGAGGGACCGAACCGGGGGTCATGGACGTCAAGTCGCGTCATCACCTCCGCTCGGACGAGATAGACGAGCTGGCGTCGTCGCTGGAGGCCCACCTCGGTATCGACCTCGACGGCGACGATTACGAGCGCGTCGAGTTTACCGATGTCGACCGCGAGGTCGTGCTGGTCGACGGCGAACCGCTCGTTGCCTCCTTCGACGGCAACCTCTTTCTGACCGTCCGCGGCGCCAACGAGTGCCCGCCCCGGAACCACGTCGTCACCGTCGACTCGGGGGCCATCTCCTTCGTCTCCGACGGCGCCAACGTAATGCGCCCCGGCATCGTCGAGGCCACCGACGACATCGAACCGGGCGACCTCGTGGTAGTCGTCGAGGAGACCCACGAAAAGGCGCTGGCGGTCGGCCGCGCCGAGACCGACGGCGACGACATGGTCGGCGACTCCGGGAAGGTCGTCGAGAGCCTCCACCACGTCGGCGACGATCTGTATGAGTTCCGCGTCTAGTTTGGCTGGTCGGAGACCCGCACGCGTAGACGGTCGAAAACGCCCTGACGGATGAAGGGCGAGCAGGCCGGACGAACCCGGACGTTCGCGGCGCTATGCGCCGCGAGCTCGGGAGAGCGACGCTCTCCCGGTGACGCGAGGACCGCAGGAGCGAACGGAGTGAGCGACGAGGACCGCAATGAATCCCGGGAGTCCAGCCTGCGAGGGCTTCGGGAGTCGTTGTTCAAGCTATCCGCTCGCCCCCCGTCGAGAACTCCCGAAGCCCTCGGCGCTACGGTCGTCTGAACCGCGCTGCGCTCCTCACTCGCTTCGCTCGTTGCGGTGCTTGCGGGTTCGGACTCCCGTAGCGCGCTCGCCCTTCATCCGCCAGGCCTCGTACTTCGCCATCGCGTCGGCGTGGCCCTCGACCGCGAGTTCGTAGGTCGCCCGGAGGTCGGCGATGGGCGTCTCGGTGGCGTCGACCCGGAGATCGGTATAGGCGCGGCCGAAGGCCCGCTCCTCGGTGTCCTCGACGACGAGGGCGGCGCTCTGGACGGTCAACTCCTCGCGCTTGTCGCCGCCCGCCTTGTGGCCCGCCGCCAGCGCCTCGACCAGTCGGTCGGGGAGCGGAGCGGCCCCGTCGCCGTCGGGGTCCGTCGGCTCGCCGTCCGCCGGGGGGACGCTCTCGCGGGCCCCTTCGGTCCCCGCTTGGCTCTCCGCGCCGCGTTGCGGCGCGTGCTCCTCGTAGGCGTCAGCGACCGCCTCGATAACCTCCTCGCCGGTCAGCAGGTTCCCGGCGACCGTGTAGTGTCCCGCGACGGCGTCGCTACCGTCGTGGCCGCCGAACCACGGCTTGCACTCCTCACCGGAGAAAACGAACGACCCGTCGGCGTCGACGCCGTGCAATTGCCGGTTCTCGGCGCCGTCGTCGGCATTCAAAAGCGCCTCCAGGGCGTCCTCGACGGCCAGCCCGTCCGCGAGGTACTCGACGCCCTTCCGCCCCAGCTCGATGTTGACCAGGCTCTGGGTCGCGACGGCGCCGTGTTCGCCCGCGAACGGACACAGCGTGCCGACCCCCGCCAGCCGGGTGGTGACTCGTCGGTGTAGGGCTCGTGGACGCAGATGCTGAAGGTCACACCGGGGGTGGGTGCCTCGGGGGCAAAAAGTCCGGGCCTCGCGGCCCCCGGGTCAGGGTGACCCGCGGTGGCGACGCCGTTCGTCGTCTCTCCGTCGGACGTAAGACCTATGACCACGGCAACCGGTGACGGGGACATGGGCATCATGAGCAAGCTCCTCGGCGGCAACTCCCACAGCGCCGAGGACTACGTCGAACTCGACGCGGACGAGCTCGGGACCGGAGCGACGGAGGCCGCGATGGAGATCCGGTTCGCCTCCATCAGCGATCAGACCGACGTCATCGACATCAAGGACGCCGTCTACGACGGCGACATCGTGGTCGCCGACGTCACCCGTCACAGCACGACCGACCGGACGATGGAACACATCTCCGACGAGCTGCGACAGGTCGCAGAGGAGGTCGGCGGCGACATCGTCCAGAAGGACGACGACCAAATTCTCATCACGCCGGGCGGCGTCGCCATCTCGCGGTCGAAGATCGGCGGCCGCTAAGTGTCGGCGCCGACGAGCAGGACCGTCGCGTCGGTCCCCTCGAGAACCGTCCACTCCTCGTCGTCGCTCACCTCGACCGGCCCGAACGTGTAAATGCCCGTCTCGTCGACGCCTGACGGCGCCCGGGCGATGTAGCCCGGCGTTCCGTCTTCGATGCGCCCGGTGAACTCAATGTCGTTCTCCCCGGTTCCCGGCGGCGCCATCCGAGTGTAGGGCCGGTCGGCGGCGGCGACGATCCAGCCCTCCGGCACCCTGTCCCGGAGGAAGGTTGATCCGCCCTCGGGCACGGACAGTACCGCCGGAATCTCGACGCCGTCGAACGACTTGACGAACTGCTTCTCGCGGGGGTACTCCGCGTCCCCTGCGGCCGAGAGGCCGGCCCCGAGCAGCGTGCCAGCCCCGCCGTGAGAAAGCGTCTCCTGTCCATACCAACTCTGCCCGATAGCCCCGTCGCCCGACATCTCTGACGATTTAGACCGGTGCCGCGGGCCGCCCGGGTTCAGCAGTCTTAACCGCGGCGAGCACCCCCTTTCTGACATGGAACACGCCATCCACGCCGACGACCTCACGAAGTCCTACGGCGACGTGCGGGCGCTCGACGGTCTCTCGTTCGAGGTCGAACGCGGGGAGTTCTTCGGCCTGCTCGGTCCCAATGGGGCCGGCAAGACCACGTTCATCAACGTGCTGGTCGGTCTCGTCCGCAAGGACGGCGGCACGGCCGAGGTGTTCGGCTTCGACGTCGAAGAGGAGTACCGCGAGGCTCGCGACCGCATCGGACTCGCCCCCCAGGAGTTCAACGTCGACCGCTTTTTCCCCGTCCACGAGGTGCTGGAGCACAAGGCTGGCTACCACGGCATCCCGCAGGCGGAGGCCGAACGGCGGGCCGAGGAGGCCCTGAAGACCGTCGGCATATACGACAAGCGGGACACCCGCTTCGACTGGCTCTCCGGCGGCATGAAGCGCCGCTTCCTGCTGGCGCGGGCGCTGGTCACCGACCCCGAACTGCTCATCCTCGACGAACCGACTGCCGGCGTTGACGTGCAGCTGCGCCGGGACCTCTGGAGCGTCATCGAACGGCTCAACGCCGAGGGGACGACGGTCCTGCTGACGACCCATTACATCGAGGAGGCCGAACGACTGTGTGACCGCGTCGCCATCACCGATGACGGCCGGGTCGTCGAGGTGGCGACCCCCGACGAGCTGCGGTCCCGCGGCACCGACCAGGTGTACCTGACGCTGGCCGAGGCGCCCGCCACCGCGCCGACCCTCGACGTCGAGGGCATCATCGAGTCACGGCTGGACGGCGACACGCTGGTCGTGACGGCCGGCGGCGGCGGCCGGGTCGCGCCCGACCTCCTGCGGGAGCTGGAGTACGCCGGCCACGAGGTCCGCGACCTTGAGGTCCGGCGGGCGTCGCTGGAGGAGGTTTTCGTCGACATGACCGGCGAGGAGACGACCGAAGCGCCGGAACCCGAGGTGGTCGGGTAGTGGCCGCAGAGACCGACCGCGAACTGTCGGGCAGCACGGAGCACGACCGCGGGACCGAATCGCGGACCGGCGGCCGTCTCGGCGTCGGCTTCCGCTCGCTCTTGAAGCGGGAGATACTCCGGTTCGTCCGCCGACCCCGCAACACCTTCGCCCCGCCCGCCATCACGAACGTGCTGTACTTCGCGGTGTTCGGCGTCATCCTCGGCAGCCGCATCGAGGACATTGCCGGCGAGCCGTACCTCCTCTTCATCCTCCCGGGGCTAGTGGTGCTCGGCGCCATCGGCAACGCCTTCGAGAACTCCTCGTTTTCCATCTTCCACGGCCGCTGGAACGAGTACATTCACGAGACGCTCACCTCGCCGCTGTCGTACTCCTCGATGGTGCTGGCGTACGTCCTGGCCGCGGCCCTCCGGGGCCTCGTCGTCGGACTCATCATCGTCGCCATCGGCCTACTGTTCACGTCGGTTCCGATCGAACAGCCGTTCTACCTGGCGGCGTTCATGCTCGTCGTTCCGACGCTTTTCGCCTCGCTGGGCGTCATCGGCGGCCTGCTCGCCGAGGACTTCGACGACCTCACCGTGATGAACCAGTTCATCCTCCGGCCGCTGGTCTTCTTCGGCGCGGTCTTCTACTCGCTGGACGTCCTGGACCCCCTGTACCGGACGCTGTCGCTCCTGAATCCCATGGTGTACATGGTCAGCGGCGTTCGCTACGGCTTTCTCGGCTACCGGGAGGTCGACCCGCTGGCGTCGCTTGCCGTCCTGTGTGGCCTGACGCTTACCGTCGTCCTCTTCGACGTCTACCTGTTCCAGCGGGGCTACGGACTGGTAGACTGATACTGCCGGCTGTAATTTTTGTCGAACGACTACTGTCGAACACCCCGAATCGATTCTCGCGTAATTACAGCCGGCGGTACGACGACCGCGGCGGCGGCTACTCGAATCGGACGCCCAGGTCGTGAAGGCCGTCGTTCTTCATGGCGATATTGATGAGAAGCGGCGTGACCGCCTCGACCTCGGCGGCGTTGGCCAGGTCGCCGACGTCGAGGGCCCGGAGCCCCTCGATGCCCTCGGCCAGGCAGGCGACGGTGTCCTTGGCATCCGCGTCGTCGCCGAAGACGAGGGTGTCCCACTCGAACTCGCGGTCGAGGTTCGACAGCCCCCCGGCCGGGAGGTTGTG
>PXSL01000096.1 GCA_003022815.1 Halobacteriales archaeon SW_5_68_122
GGGTCCAGCGCCGCCTGCAGGCGCCGGCCGCCGGCCGCCCCGAGCGTGAACCGGCCGTCGGTCCCGTAGGAGACCACCCGCTGGCCGTCGGTGTGTATCTGCTGTGGCCGGCCGGAACTAGTCCGCCGGATCGAAACCGACCCCTTGAATAGTGCCGCGCCCGCGCCGGCGCCGAACTGGTAGTCGGCAACCGTCTCCAGTGCGAATAAACCGCGCTCCATGCTCCGGATGTGACGCGAGGAGTGCCATACGCCTTTCGGCACTGCCGTGATGTGTGACCACTCATCAAAGAGCACTAATAGTAGGGTGTGGTATGACATCGCCGCTCACATCCGTTGATTCCGCTGGATTTAAGAAGCAAAACTGCCAACTCACGGATATGGCCACAGACGTGCGCAGACTCGGGCTCGGCGCAGTGGCTCTCCTCGTCAGCAGCATCGTCATCATCCTGGCCGGCGTAATGAACACGCCGGTGCCGGACCTCCTGGCGGGCGTCGCCGCCATCGGCCTCGCCGGCGGCGCGCTCCTGATTGGAATGTCCGAGGAACCACCGTGATTCTCCCGGGCGGCCACACTTAACAGTCGGCCGGCCCTGTGTCCGGTCGATGACGGAATCCAGCGATCTATCACGGGCAGCGATAGGGTTCGCCGTGGCCGCCGTGGCGGCTGTCGTCGGGTGGATCCTGTTCGTGCTATTCCCGGACTCGACAGCCGAACTGCTGGGCGTGGTTCTCGTCGTTCTGACCGTGATTGTGGGTCTCAGAATCGGCGGGAACGTCGCCCGGAACCTCCTTCCGGGGTACAACGTCGTCGAGGTGGCCGTCGAGGGACCGATAATCCGGGACGACGGTGGGTTCCCGCCAGGTGCGCCGGGGACACCGGACGCCGACGACGTCGTGGACCTCATCGAGCAGGCCGACGAGGATGGGAATACCGAAGCGCTGCTGCTCCGGCTGGACACGCCCGGCGGCGCGGTCGTGCCGAGCGACGACATTCGGCTGGCCGCCGAGCGGTTCAACGGGCCGACGGTCGCGTACACCCGCGACATCTGCGCCAGCGGCGGCTACTGGATAGCAAGCGGCTGTGACGAGCTGTGGGCCCGCGAGGGCTCCATCGTCGGGTCCATCGGCGTCCGGGGCTCGCGGGTGACCGCTTCGGAGCTCCTGGAGAGGGCCACGAGGACGAGCGGGCCTACCTGCAGGGGCTCATCGACGACTACTACGAGCAGTTCCTCGAGACCACCGCCGAGGGCCGCGGCATGGACGAGGCGACCCTGCGGGACACCGAGGCGAGAGTGTTCCTTGGCGAGGAGGCCGCCGAGATGGGGCTGGTCGACGACCTCGGGACCCGCAAGGACGTCGAGAACCGCGTTCGGGAACTGATCGGCGAGGAGGTAGAGACGACCGAACTAGAGCCGACGGCGAGCGTCGCCGAGCGGCTCCAGGGCGGCGCCGAGCGGGTCGCCTACGCCGTCGGCGCCGGGGTCGCCGGCCAGTTCGCCGACGGGGACGGCGAGTTTCGATTCCGGGTGTAGCCGACTTCCGTCGTCCGCCTGAAAGCTTTTATCGGCTCGAGGACGATCTTCCGTCGTGAGCACGCTGGTGGTTTGTGTCGACCGGGAGGGAAGCCTCGGGCCCGACGGCCCGGTGGTCGGATGGGAGGCCGTCCGGGCCCTCGTCACCGACGTCGGGGTCGACGACCCCGAGGACAGCCGGGTCAACTGCCTCCTGGAGACGCTCCGGGTCGCCCGCGACCTCCACGACGAGGGCGAGGAGGCCACTGTCGCCGTCGTCTCCGGCGGCGGCGACGGGGTCAACAGCGACCGCAGCGTCGCCCGGCAGACGGACCGACTCATCGAGGAGTACGACCCCAAGGCCGCCATCGTCGTCACGGACTCCGCCGACGACGAACGGCTCGTCCCCATCATCGAGAGCCGCGTGCAGGTCGACGCCGTCGACCGGGTGGTCGTCCGACAGTCCCACGACATCCAGTCGACGTACTACCTGCTGAAGCAGTTCCTCGGCGACGAGGAGTTGCGCGGGACGGTGCTCGTCCCCATCGGGGCGGGCCTACTTGCGTTCCCGGTGTTGTTGCTTCTGGCCGACAGCGTGACGGTCGCGCTATCGGCCATCGCCGCCGTCATCGGCACCTTCCTGCTGTACAAGGGACTCGGTATCGACGACTTCGTCTCGACGCTCCCCCGCCGGGTCAGGGACGCCTTCTACTCCGGGCAGGTGTCGCTTGTCACGTACGTCGTCGGCGCGGGACTGGCGCTCATCGGCGTCTTCGCCGGCGCCATCAGCGCCAACGGAATGGACACGACGAGTGAACTCCTGCTCGGTCTCCGGTTCATCTACAACAGCGTCCCCTGGGTGGCCGCCGCCGCGCTGGCGGCGGCGACCGGGCGCCTCATCGACGCGCTGCTCGGCGAGGAGGGCGTCTCGGGCGCGCTGATGAACCTGCCGTTCGGCGTCGTCGCCATCGGGCTGGTCGTGCGCGGGTTCACGGGCTACTTCCTCGAGCGGGCCGACGTCTTCACGTCGCTGACCGTCCCAGCGGTGACGGTCGGTCCCGTCTCCGTCACGGGCTTCACCCTCTCCATCTGGGGCCGGCTGGCGGTGTACGTCGCCGCGGGCATCTTCGTGAGCTTCCTCGGCGTTGCGTTCACCTCGCGGATGAACGGCTCCCGGTCCGGCATCGAGGAACTGCCCGAGTAACCCCAACGGGCGAACCGACGGCCATTTTTCCCTTGACTGGCTATCGCGGACATGGACCCATGGGTGAGCCTTTTCTCCGGCGGAAAGGACTCCTCGTTGGCGCTGTACCGCGCCCTCGAGGCCGACCGGCCGGTCGAGCGGCTCGTAACCGTCCACCCGACCGGCGAGTCGTTCATGTACCACGTGCCTGCGACGAAACTGGCCGGCCTGGCGGCCGAGAGCATCGGCATCCCTCTCGTGAACGTCCAACCCGAGAACTTCGATGCGGACGCCCACTCGGAGGAGGACTCCGGCGCACGGGGCGACCGCGAGCTGGAGCCGCTGGAGGAGGCCCTCGGCGGCCTCGCCGACGAACTAGACGGCATCGGGGGCGTCACTGCCGGCGCCGTCGAGAGCAGCTACCAGGCGACCCGCATCGAAGCGATGTGCGACCGGCTCGACGCCGAACTGTTCGCCCCGCTGTGGCAGGCGGACCCGCGGGAACTCGCGACGGCGATGCTGGAGGCCGACTTCGAGATAACCATCGTCCGGGTGGCCGCCTACGGACTCGACGAATCGTGGCTCGGTCGGACGCTCGACGCCGGGGCACTCGCCGACCTCGAGGCCCTCGACGACGAGTACGGCGTCCACCTCCTCGGCGAGGGCGGGGAGTTCGAGACGCTGGTCACCGACGGCCCGCACATGGAGCGACCCATCGAACTCGAGTACGAGACCGAGTTCGACGGAACCCGCGGGTCGTTGCGAATCACGAACGCGGAGCTGGGCGGATAGGCGAGCAGGCGGAACGTTCGACCGCGGTGGGCGCCGCGCGCTCGACGACCCGCGTTCCGCACCGCCGCCCGGACGGCCCGCCGGCACGTCTCAGAGCACGGCGCCGATGGGCCCGTCCTCATATAAGAACCTGTGGACACGGGGAGCAAAAGACACTTGCCCGGCCGTTCTGTGGTTCGAGACGATGAAAGCCGTCGTCCTCGCTGGCGGATACGCGACGCGCCTGTGGCCGATAACGAAGAACCGCCCGAAGATGCTGCTCCCCGTCGGGGAGATCACGGTCATCGACCGCATCTTCCGGGAACTCGAGGACGACGACCGCATCGAGGAGGTGTACGTCTCCACCAACGAGCGGTTCGCCGACGAGTTCGAGGCCCACATCGCCGACAGCGACTTTGAGAAGCCGAGACTCTCGGTCGAGGACACCTCCGAGGAATCCGAGAAGTTCGGCGTCGTCGGGGCGCTGGGCCAACTCGTCGACCGCGAGAGCGTCGACGACGACCTGCTCGTAATCGCCGGAGACAACCTCATGGGGTTCGACGTCTCGGC
>PXSL01000097.1:0-3706 GCA_003022815.1 Halobacteriales archaeon SW_5_68_122
GCTCCCGGCTTCGCCTACTACGCGATGAGCGCCCGCTACCACCACGGCGTCGTCGAGGAGTACCCGGTCCGGAAGGAGACCGGCTTCGCCCAGACGCCGGAGACGGTGCTGCCACACTACGACGGCCAGCGGGTCGTCTACCTCACGAGCCCGCACAACCCGGCCGGCAGCGAGGTGTCACTCTCGGACGTCGAGACCATCGCCGAGCGGACCGGCGAGGAGACGCTCGTGCTGGTCGACGAGGCCTACGGCGAGTTCTCCGAACGGCCCTCCGCGACGGCGCTGGTCGAGGAGCGCGACGATGTGGCCGTCCTGCGGACGTTCTCGAAGGTCTACGGGCTGGCCGGAATGCGGCTCGGCTACGCCATCGTCCCTGAGGCGTGGGCCGACGCCTACGCCCGCATCAACACGCCCTTCTCGGCCTCCGAACTGGCCTGCCGGGCCGGTCTCGCCGCCCTCGACGACGACGAACACGTCGAGCGCACCGTCGAGACGGCCCGCTGGGCCCGCGAGTACATGGCTGACCACCTCGACTGTCACACGTTCGGGGGCGCGGGCAACTTCGTCCTGTGCGAGGTGGGCAACGGCACCGAAGTCGCCGAGGCCGCAAAGCGGGAGGGCGTCATCGTCCGCGACCGGGCAAGACGACGGCCGTCGACCGGGTCCGGACTGACCTCGAGGCCGTCCACCTCAACGACCTGGTCCGCGAGGCGGGGCTCCACGAGGGTGCCGACGACGAGCGAGGGAGCCTGCTGGCGGACCTCGACGCCATCCGCGGGCGCCTCGACGGCCGCGAGGACCTGCTCGTGGAGTCCCACCTCGCCCACCGCCTCGACGTCGACCGGGTGGTGGTGTTGCGGTGTCGGCCGGACCGCCTCCGCGAGCGCCTGCTCGATCGGGGCGAACCGGAGCCGACGGCCGCCGAGAACGCCGAGGCCGAGGCGCTCGACATCGTCCTCTCGGAGGCCGTCGAGGCCCACGGCCTCGATTCAGTGTACGAGATAGACACGACCGACCGGTCGCCCGACGAGGTGGCGGCTGATATAACGGCGGTCCTCGACGGCGACCGCGACCCGGCCGCCGGGATGGTGGACTTCACAAGCTACCTATGACGCTCGACAGACTCCGCCCGATGGCAGAGCGCGTGCTCGACCCCTTCGTGGCGGCCGCCGACCGGGTTGGCCTGACCCCGAACGGCATCAGCGTGCTGGCGTTCGGATTCGCGGTCGCCGCCGCCGCCGTCTACACGCTCGCGGGGGGGGCAGTCGCCGGGGTCGAGGCCGACCCGACGCTGTACCTCGTCGGCGCCGGCCTCGTTTTCCTCAACGGGTGGATGGACCTGATGGACGGCGCGCTGGCCCGCCGGCAGGGCACCGACTCGAAGGCCGGCGACCTGCTGGACCACGTCCTCGACCGGTACGCCGACATCGTCATCGTGGCCGGACTGGCGGGCGGGACCGGCCAGTACCTGCTCGGTCTGCTCGCGGTTACCGGCGTCCTGATGACCTCCTACCTCGGGACGCAGGCGCAGGCGGTCGGCCTCGAGCGGGTGTACGGCGGCGTCGTCGGCCGGGCCGACCGGCTGGCGATAATCGGTGCCACTACCGCCGTTGTCGCCTTCCTGCCGGCGCCGCTGTACGGGCTGACGGCCGTCGGTTGGCTGCTCGTGTTCCTGGCCGTCGTCGGCCACCTGACCGCGCTCCAGCGGTTCTACTACTCGATGGCGGCCGTCGAATAGCGGGAAAACCCTTTTGCGCCCCAACGGCAAGGGACAGCCATGGTCCAGTGTGAGATGTGCGGCACCGAGACGGGGTCGCCGAAGACGGTCAAAATCGAGGGCGCGGAACTGGACGTCTGTGACGACTGTGCCGACTTCGGCACCGAGGTCCAGACACAGGAGACGTCCTCGACATCGACGAAGTACTCCACGTCTTCCTCGTCGTCGTCCTCGTCCTCATCGTCGTCCTCGGGGAGCACCTCCGGCGGCGGCGGGAGCGGTAGCCGCCGCGACATGTTCGACGAGATGGACGAGATGGTCCAAGACTACGACGAGCGCATCCGCGACGCCCGCGAGAGCGAGGGTCAGACCCAGGAGGAACTGGCCAACCAGCTCAACGAGAAGGCCAGCCTCATCCGGAAACTGGAGCGGGGCGACGTCCTGCCGAGCGACACCGTCCAGCGGAAACTGGAGAAGGCACTCGGCATTTCGCTGTCGACGGGCGGCGGCGGCGACGACAGCGAGTGGTCCAGCGACTCCGCGACGGGCGGCACGACGCTCGGCGACGTCGTCAAGCGGAAGGATTAGTCCTCAAACAGCACGTTGTCGACGGTGGGATTAAC
Organism: Halobacteriales archaeon SW_5_68_122; assembly: GCA_003022815.1. Next base: position 2,341 of record PXSL01000097.1, read on the forward strand.
GACCAGCCGCTCCGTTCCGTCGGCCGGTTCGTCCAGTTCGACCGCCAGTAGCTCCGACCCCTTCTTCGGCGTGAACGTCTGCTCGACGACGGTGCCGAGGCGCGGCTCCCCGCCGACCGACACCCACACGCGGCGACCTTCCATGTGGGGTTCTTGTGCCTCGGCCATCCTGTAAGCGTCGGTCCCGCAGTAGACATGAGAAACGGTGACACACTGAGCGGCACGAGGGACTCATATCACCCCTGATTGGAGCCGGGCGGCTCCGTTCTGACATGACGGACGACGCGATAGTGCCGTTCGCGGCCGTACAGAGCTGTTCCTTGAGGTAGTCGAGGCCTGCGTCGAGGCGCTACCGGCGCTCGTCGGTTACTACCGCCGCGGCGAGGCGGCGTCCCGCGAGCGAGTGGCGGATTATCTTTCACGACCCCGTCGTCAACGGCATGGAGACGGCCGCCGACACACTCGACGTCGTCCGCCGGACCCCGATATGACCGCTCCCCATGGGTATAGAGCACTCCGGACAACCATTAGCAACGGTTTTGCCGGCCGACCGTCCCCATCCGACAATGACGACCACCGGCGAGGACGCGGCGGCGGGTCGGCCGGACGGGACTATCCGAAGAGCTGCCCTCGAGTCGACGCTGGTCTGCTATGAGGACGGCCCCGACCGGCTGACCGTTTACCCGCCGGGGCTGTCCAGCGCCGCCCGGATGTCTATGTGGCTGACGGCCGACGCCGACGCCTTCCGCGACCTCGAGGCGGTCCGCTGAGGACTCACCCGACCATCCCGAAAGCGTAGCTATTTGGGCCCCGGGCCACCGTCGTCGGGTATGTTCGTCCTCGTCAACCTGAAAGCGTACCCGTGTGAGCCGGTGGCTGTCGCCGAGGCGGCCCGCGCTGTCGCCGATAATACCGGCGTCCGCATCGCCGTGGCACCGCAGGCCGCTCACCTCGCGGCGGTCGCCGACACCGGCGTCGAGACGTGGGCACAGGACGTCTCCCCCGTCGAGCACGGCTCCCACACCGGGTCGACGCTGGCCGAGGCCGCCGCCGACACCGGCGCTTCCGGCACCCTATTGAACCACTCCGAGCGGCGCCGCAGACTCGCCGACATCGACGGCAGCCTCCGTGCGGCCGAGCGGGCCGGCCTCGAGACGGCCGTCTGCGGCAACAACCCAAGACAGATAGCCGCCGCGGCCGCGCTGGAACCGGACGCCGTCGCCGTCGAACCGCCCGAACTCATCGGCACCGGCACCCCCGTCTCGAAGGCCGACCCCGACGTCGTCACCGACTCCGTCGACGCCGCCGCGGCCGTCGGCGACGTGCCCGTCCTCTGTGGCGCGGGCATCTCGACCGGCGACGACCT
>PXSL01000097.1:3742-14781 GCA_003022815.1 Halobacteriales archaeon SW_5_68_122
GACTCCTCGACGACGAGCGACGGCAGCGCGTAGTCGTGTCGCCCGCGGGCGGCGTGTTCGACCAGCCCGCGCTCCCGGAGGCTCCTGTTTGCGGCGTAGGCGTCGGTCCGGTCGCCCGACCCGCCGGCGGCGACGTGGACCTCCCGGGGGGTCGCCGGGCCGTACTCGCGGTAATGGCGCAACATCCCGCGCTCGGTGTCGCTCAGGTCGGCTATCTCCCGCCGGAGTCGGTCGGCGAGCGACTCGTCGGCCCGGAACGCCGGCGAACCTTCGCTCGGCGCATCCGGGCCGGTGTCGGGCGTCGGGGCCCCCGGCTGCCCGGGCGGGTCGTCCCCTCTCGTCGCGTCCAGTTCGGCCGCTCTGGTGTCGGCCACCTGCTCGAGCAGGTCGTCGACGGGTCCGCTCGTCGGCTCGTCGTCCGCGAGTTCCGACCGCTCCGGGGCACCGCCCGCGTGCTCCTCGGCAGCGTCCGGAACCGGCGACGGCATCGGCTCCCGCTCGCCGTTGCGGACCGCCTCGAGGTACGCCTGTAGTTCGGGGTCCCGGCGGACGGCCGCCGGGTCGCCGAGTTCGGCCTGTGTCCCTGCGACCGAGGCCGCCGACAGCGGCCGGCCGGTCACCTGCTCCATCATCGCCTGGGAGAACCGGTCGGCCATCCGCTTGAGGTCCTCGGCCTCGGCCAGCTGCCGTTCGAGGTCCTCGATCCGCTCCTCCTTCCGTTCGAGTTCCCGCTCCAGGTCAGCGATGCGGTTCTCCCGCTGTTGTTGGGCCTCGGTTATCTCCTCGAGTTCGCCCAGCAGGTCGCCGCTGACGCTCTTCAGTTCGGGCCGCTCGAAGTCCTCGAGTCCCGGCGTCGCGCCGGCGTCGAACGTCCGCTTGCGCTCGAACTGGACGACCCGAACGTCGTCGTTGTAGTCGGCCTGGAGGAAGCACTCGCCGTCGTCCATCTCCTCGACGTGGTCGGCGTACTCGCCGCCGAGGATGCGGCCGACCACCTTGGTGTCGTTGTTCCAGGTCAGCCGGTGCCAGACCATCCAGTCACACTGGGTGATGAAGTCTTTCTTCACGTCGGCCGGCCGCTGGCTGATGCCGACGACGCCGAGGCCGTGCTTGCGGCCACGCTTGCCCACCTTGATGAGCATTCGGCCGCACTCGTCGATGCCGCCGCCCTCGGGGATGTACTCGTGGACCTCCTCGATGAGCATCAGGAACGGCTGTTTCAGCTTCTTTTCCTTGGCGAACAGCTGTTTGGTCACCGCGGTCAGCAGTTCGCGGGCCTCCGACTCGTCGAGGAAGCTCGAGACGTCCAGGATGATGGGGACGTTCTGCTCCAAGGCGAGTTCGGCTATCTTCTCGGCGTGTTCGACGTTCACCCGCAGGTCGCACTCCTCGTCGGCGCCGACGTGGAGGATTTCGTACTCCTCCTTCAGGCCGTAGTACTCGCCGTCGATGTCGACGATAAGCAGGCCGTACCCCTGGTCGAGCAGTTTCTCACAGATGACGCTCGCGGAGTTGGAGTTGTGGACGAACACGCCGTCGGCGATGAAGTTATCGTTGAGTTCGACGTCGAGGTCGTACACCTGGCGCGTCTCGTCCAGTGACTCGACCGAGACGACCCGCTTCCACTGGACGTCGGAGCGACCGAACTGTCGCGCACGACCACCAACGTCCAGCGCCTCCATCGCGCGGTTATACGTCTCGCGTCCGACTTTCTGTTTGCGAGTATGATTGTGGAGCGCGGCCGCTCTCGAACGGTCGTCGCCGTCGCGGTCGTTCCAGCCTCCATCGCTCGCTGCCCGATTCAGCACGTCACCGAAGTTGGGGACCATGTCCTTCGCGTTGTAACTCTCGCCGGATTCGAGCGACGCGACGAGGGCCCCGAGAGCCTCGTGTTTGTCGTTGATGAGGAGATCGACCGTTTCGGCGAACGTCGGAATCGAGAAGGCGTCAACGCGCAATCGCGTGTACTCCCTCGTTTCGTCGTTGTAGGTGGTGTACTTGTCCTCAAGAGACGCCGAGACGCCGAACTGTCGCAGGAGTTCGACGACGCCGTCGAGCAGCTCACGGGACTTCGACATCGCCGTCTGCGCTTGTCAGCGGCGCCGCGGCTAAACTCGGCAGCCAGGAACTCGGCGAGTGGTTTGAAACCGAGAGTGCAGAACCGGTCATACAGGTTGAATCCCGCCTCGTCGAGGAACTCCTTGACCCGTTCGTCGGTCGCAGAAAGCTGTATCGTCATTTTTGTATCGAACGATCCTTCGGCGAGATAGAGACCGACGATTCGGCCTTCCTCGGCACCGAGTTCGAAGTACCGGTCCTCGACGCGTGATGCGCTTCGTATCTCTCCGTCACGGATGTCCAGCGTGCCCGACTCCGTGACGTACTCCCCGAGATCGATCTCCGTACACGTTTCCGGCTCCGGTAGCGACCTCGAAAGCGGCATCCACGTGCCCTCTTCGACGTTCTCTCCCCGGACGGGAACTATTTCGAGGTCCTGTACCGTGAGGAAACTGTGGTCCTCCGTGCCGACGAGTTCCGTGCCGTCTTCGAGCGTGATACGCACGAGGTCGTCGGCTTTGTGCTCGAGCGTCGCCTGTACCGGGCGGAACTCCTGTTCGTACGTCCGTTCGTTCAGGGAGAGCACCCGCTCGCCCTCTTCGACCTCCTCTATCGGCTTTCGACCGGTTTCGGTGTACACCGGGGTCCCTCCGAGGATGCTCTTTCCGGATCCGCTCTTACCAGTGACGAACGACCGCCCGGTCAGGACGTCGACGACGGGCAACTCGACGGAAGCGCCGGCGTCCTTGCCGCGACTCACCTCTCCGATGCGAATCGTCTCCGTATCCTCGCCCATTACCGGACGGCAGGCGTGGGCCGCACATAGTTGTCAGTCAGACGGGCGTCTTGCGGGGCCGCGGGCGTAGCCGCGTCACCGCGACTCCCGCAGGACGGTCCCGGCGGGCACGTCCTCGCGGACGGTCACCCCGGCACCGACGACGGCGTCCTCCCCGACGGTCACGCCCGGCAGCACGACCGCACCGGCGCCGACGAACGCCCCCCGCTCGAGAACGACCGTCTTGAAGGTGTCCTCGCGGAACGTCATCCCGGACTGGCCGAGGTCGTGGGTGACGCCGACGACGGCGGCGTTGGGACCGACCTGGACCTCCGGCGCTATCTCCGCGTTCTCGACGTAGACGTTGGCGTTGATATCGGTCGGCCCCTCGATTTTGGCCTTCTTCACGGAGGTCCGCTCGTAGACCCGGACCCCGTCGCCGACCTCGGCGTCGTGGACCGTGACGTACTCCCGGAGGTCGGCGTCGCCGACCGTCGCGTTCTCGAGGCGTGCTGTCTCGTCGATGGCCATGCCGGGGGCTGTCGGCGGCCGGCAATGAGACTGTGGGTCAGGCCTCGCCCCGGATGACCCAGTGGTCGTCGTCCTGCCGGACGAGACGGGACGGCTCCCGGAGTTTTGCTATGTAACCCGTCGGCTGGTCGAGCAGTTCGTGGTCGGCGTCGACGCGGACGAGGTTGCCGATGAGCTGTGCCGACGGCGGCTTCTGGGCCGCCCCGCAGTCGTAGATGGTGATGAACTCGTTGCCGTCGCTGGTCTCGTGGACGATGACGTGGGCGTGGGGCGCGAGGTGCCACGCCTCCTCACCGGCGACGGCAAGATGGTTCATGGCCGACGCTTGGGCCGCCGGCAGGAAAGCGGTTCCGCTCGCCGGCGCGTCGATTCCCTGGGGACGTCTCACGTCTCGAAACCGTCACCCGATATATGAGCCCGCGCGCGGAGGGTACGGAGTGAGTCCTCCCGATGCTCACCCGTCTCGTCCTTGCGAGCAGTCTGTTCCTCCTCTGTGGACTGGCCATCGTCGGGTGGCGGAACCGTTCGGACCCCGGCGCGGGCGTGTTTGGTCTGCTGGAGGCCGTCTCGGCGGTCTGGGTGGCGCTCACGGTGGTCGGCCTCTCGCTGCCGCCGGGGGTCGCCCGCCTGCGGGTCTGGGGCGCAACGACGGCGCTGAGCCTCCTCGTCGTCCTGCTGTGGATGGCGTTCATCCTGCGGTACACCGGCCGTGACAGGTGGCTCCGGCCGACCCGGTTCGGGGTCCATGGGGCCCGATGGTCGGCGGCCTTGAGCAGTCGACCACGCCGGCCGGGACCACCGTCGGCGTCTCCATCGAGCCGATTGGCGCCGCGCTCGGCGTCTACGTCTATCTGGTCTTCCTCACCGGGTTGAGCATCGTTCTGAAGACGCTGCTGGAGGGGCGCAACCGGTTCGTCGGCCAGGCGATGGCGTTTCTGCTCGGGACGCTCGTGACTGTCGTGGCAAGCGTCGGCGAACTCGCCGGAGTACCGACGACCGGCTACCCGCTGACGCAGACGACACTGGGCGTCCAGGCCCTGCTGTGGGGCTACGCGGTGTTCGGCCAGCGGTTCCTCCTGGAGACCCCCGCCGTCGCCAGAATCGGCGAGCGAGCGGTGTTCGACGAACTCGACGACGGGATACTCGTCGTCGACGGCAGCGGGACGGTGACCCGGGCCAACCCCAGGGCCCGGGCGTACCTCGGTGCGGACCCGGTGGGGGCGTCGCTGTCCGACCTGCTCGCGTCGTTCGGCGCCGACGGCCTCGAGGAACTACCGACCCGATTCAGGCGACAGGGCCGGGCCTTTCAGGTGAAGGCCTCAACGGTCGAGGACTGGCGGGGCGAGACGGTCGGCCGGGCGCTCGCCGTGCGCGAGGTCACCGGCCTGGCGCGCCGCCAGCAGCGCCTCGAGGTGCTCACCGGCGAGGCGGCGGCACTCTCGGAGCAGATCGTCTCGACCGCGGACAGCCTGCTGAGCATCAGCGAGCGGGCCGTCGCACTGGACGGTCTGCTCGAGGAGGACGGGGCGACGACGACCGTCAATGTCGAGTCATTCTTCGAGCGGTGCGTCGACCAACTCGCCGAGGAGTACCCCGAGGCGTCCGTCAACGCGACCGTCGGGGCCGGCGAGTTGCGGACCGACTCTCATCTGCTCTCGCTGGTCGTCGAGGAGGCCGTCGAGAACGCGCTAAAGCACGCCGGCGACGCGCCCAGCGTCGAGGTCCGGGTCGAGCGAAAGGCGGCCGGCGTCCGTTTCGTCGTCGCTGACGACGGGCCCGGCATCCCGCCGGTCGAACTCGAACCGGTCCGGTCCGGCACGGAGACGGACCTCCAGCACGCGACCGGCCTCGGCCTGTGGCTCATCGCCGACCGGTCCCGCGCGGCCGCCGCGCCGGCGGCCGCGTTCGTCAGTCGAACCGGGTGAGGTCCGTCTGGCCGCCGGTCGGGTCGTCCCGCCGCCGTCGCACGTCCCGGTCGGCCCCGCCGGCGCCCTCCCAGGCGTCGAGGCTGGCCTGGTCGCGGTCCGCAAACGAGAGGTTCGAGACGCGGACGCCGAGCTTCCTGATGGTGACCTCCTCGAACTCCGACAGCAGGTCGAGCGCGACGGCCTCCAGCAGGTCCGGGTCCTCGACGGGGCCGGACAGCGACCGCGCGCGGGTGTTGACGTCGAATGGTGGTTCGACGGCCTTGATGCCGATGGTCTTGTAGAGGGCGTCCTTGGCGGCCGCGCGGTCGGCCACCTCCTCGGCCAGCGCCCGCACCCGGTCGCGCTTGTCGGCGGGATCGGCCGTCGCCTCGACGAACGCCGACTCGCTGGAGAGGCTCTTCGGGCGGCTCTTCGGCTCGACCGCCCGGTCGTCCTCACCGCGGGCCTGGGCGTAGATATCCCGGCCGCGCTCGCCGAAGGCCTCGACCAGCGTCACCTCGTCGGCGGCGGCAACGTCGCCGGCCGTCTCCAGTCCCATCTCCCGAAGTTCCCGCGCGGTCACCGGCCCGACGCCGTGCAGTTCCGCAACGTCCTTCGGGTCGAGGAACGACCGCACCTCGTCGGGTTCGACGATCACCAGTCCGTCGGGCTTATGGGCGTCGGAGGCCAACTTTGCCGTCGTCATGTTCGGTGCGACCCCAACGGAGGCAACGACGCCCGCGGCCGCCTCGATGTCGGCCTTCAGTCGCCGGCCGAACGCCTCGGCGTCGGCCCACGCGAACTCGCCCAGACCCGTGTCCCCGGGATCGTCGGCGGTCGCCCGCCGCGGCAGCAGTTCTAGCGCCTCCGAGATGGCCATCGCCGACTCGATGCCGTACTCGCGGGCCTCGTAACTTGCGGTGGCGACGGCGCCGTGGGTCTCGCCGTGCTCGTAGCCCATCCCAACGATTACGGGTTCGCCGTCCAGTTCTGGCTCCCGGAGGCGCTCGCAGGCCGCATAAAAGCAGTCCATGTCGACGTGACAGACTACGCGCTCCGGCGTCTCGACGCCCGGGAGCCGCGCCATACCGGCGGTTCGGACGGCCGCGTCTATAAGCCTCCGGAACCGGGGTGAAACTGGAACCGGGGCCTACGGGTCGTACCGGCCGAACAGCGACTTGAGGTACAGCGCCCCCTCCCGTGGCGTCGCCGACGTGACGCCGAAGACACCGCCGTTGGGGGGCGCCCGACTGTAGGCCCGCGTCGGTCGCACAGACGAGCAGGTCACCACCGTCTCGGCGCTGACGAGTTCGCGGTTCCGTTTTAGCGGCCCGGTCATGGCCGGGGGGTCCGGGGGGTGCCAATCATCGGGGTCGATTCGGGAGTCGGCGAGGCCGACGGCGCCGGCGACGGCACCGCCGACGAGGACGGCCGACGCCAGCGGGTGCCAGCGGAGGAATCCAAGAACCATGCGAGCACGTCTCCCGGACGGCTGTTGAAGGCTTCGGGGACCGCACCCGATGCCTCCGGCTTAGGTGACGGCCTCGAACCGTCGGGTCGGGGCGTCCAGGCGCTCGAGGTTCGCCTCGATGGCCGCCCGCATCCGGTCGTCGACGCCGGCCAGGAGCCCGACGGCGACGACCGCCTCGTAGGGGTGGGCCTCGAGCTGGCTCCGGGCCTCGAAATGACGGCCGTAGCCGGGCGTCTCGCGGGCGGTGTCGCTGGCGAAGACCCGTTCGCGCAGGCTGACGCCCGCGTTGGTCTCGGCCTTCGTCGACAGGACGCGGAGGCGCTGGCCAGCCGTAGAGCCCTCGGGGTACAGCGCCACGAGCAGGTCCGTGATCGGGTGGGGTGGCTCCTCGTCGGGGTCCGGGGCGTAGGCGCCGGGCACCCGCTCGAGGCCACCGTCGGGGCGGACCTCGTAGGCGACGAACCGGGGGAGGCCGCCGCCGTGGAGGTGTGCCACCACCGCGGGGTCGAACCCCTTGCCGATGTCCGCCGGATCGCCGACGTGGACGACTGCTGTGAGCACGCCGACGCTTGCTCCCGGAGCGGCCTCACTCTTGCGGTGCGCTGTCGTCGGGCACGGTCGACGCCAGCGAGGACGCTGACGAGTCGACTCATGGGCGGCCGTTCACGACCGACCGAAAAGAATCCCGATGTCCTTGGGCGCGGTCCAGGGGCCTCGACCTCATCCCGGCACGAACGTCGGACCGGCGTCCAGAAGAGCCGTTCCGAACCGGAACTCGGTGTTCGACGGGCTACAGAAGTGCGCCGGGGTTCATCACGCCCTCGGGGTCCAGCGTTCGCTTCATCGACCGTAGCGCCTCGAGGTAGGCGTCGGGGGCCTCCTCGTGGTAGTGCTCGCGGTGGACCCGGCCGACGGCGTGGTGGTGGGTGATGGTCGCGCCGTGGGTCATCAGCGTATCCGAGGCCGCCCGCTTTATCGCCCGCCACTGCTCGAGCTCGCGCCCCACCTCGGCCGGCGCCAGCAGGGTGTAGTACGGCGCCGGGCCGTCCTCGTAGACGTGGGTGAACCGGCAGGACATGAAGCCGGCGCCGCACTCCTCGCGCATCGCTCCGACGACGTTCTCCCTGAGCGCCTCGTGAAGCTCCGGGAATTTCTCCCAGGTGACGGCGGTCTCGAAGGTGTCGACCAGCACGCCCATCGATACCAGCGCGTTGAACAGGTACGGGCCCTCGAAGAAGGAGTCCCGCCAGGAGCCCTCGTCGGTGTCCTCGCGGTCCCCCGCGGCGTCGCCCGAACTGCGGTCCTCGACGGTCGGCCCGTCGGGACAGCGCCCGCCGCGGGCCTCGGCGAACTCCAGCGCCCGCGCCAGGTCGTCGTCAACGGGGTGGTCGGTGGACTCGAAGCCGAGCACGAGCAGGTGGCTCCCGTCGAACGCGAGTTCGTTCAGCATCGCCTCATTGCTGTCGAGCAGGCGGCAGTTGGCGGGGTAAAGTCGCGCCTGGACGATCTCGCGGGTGGCCGCGACGGCGTCCCAGTAGTCGTCGAAGCGGACCGTCGCCCGGGCGCGGTGGGGCGGCCGCGGCTGGACGCGCGTCCAGCCCTCCGTGATGACGCCGAAGGCGCCTTCGCTACCGAGCAGAAAGCGGTTGGGGTCGGGGCCGGCGCCGGAGGCCGGCAGTCGGCGCGTCTCGAGCGTGCCGGCCGGCGTGACTGCCCGGACCGACTCCACGAAGTCGTCGATGTGGGTATACCGGGTGGCGAAGTGGCCGCCGGCCCGCGTCGCTACCCACCCGCCGAACGTCGAGAACTCGTAGGACTGCGGGTAGTGCCGCAACTGCAAGTCGTGGTCGGCGAGCTGTTCCTGTATCTCCGGGCCGGTGGCGCCGGCCTGTATCCGCGCGCTCCGGGAGTGGTCGTCGACCTCCAGCACCCGGTCCATCTCCCGCGTATCGAGCGAGACGACGCCGACATACCCGTCGCCGTCGCACTCGATGCCGCCGACGACGCTCGTGCCGCCGCCGTACGGGACGACCGCTACGTCCTCCTCGGTCGCCCACTCGACGACGGCCCGGACCTCGGACTCCTCGCTCGGGGTCGCCACGAGGTCCGGCGCCGCGGCGAAGTCGCCGTGGAACCCCCGGACGAGGTCCCGGTAGCCCTTCCCGTAGGTGTGGTTCGCCCGCGCCTGCCGGTCGTCGGTCACGAATCCCGAGAGCGACCCCGGAACCGACAGTCGGGGCGCCGGCATCTCGACGTCCTCGAGTGACGGGTACTCCATGAGCGGCCGCTCGGGGAAGCCGAGGATGCCCTCGATGCGGTCGGCCAGCTCACGGCGCTCGTCGTCATCCGGAAGGCGGTCCTTGTACCCCCAGGCCCAGATACTCAGCGGCCGGTCGGTCACCGCGCCTGCCTCCCATCGTGCGTCATGTAATGGCTCAGTTTGAACGGGCGGGTAAACATTCTACCGGCGACGACCGGCCGAACGGTTCGCGGGAGCGACGGACGAGCCGACGGCCGAAGGGAAAGCGTTGTGTCGGCCGGGAGCGACGGAGCGGGCGTGACACGAACCGAGACGCGCCGGGCGCTGACACCGTCCGGGCCGCGACGTCTCGGTCGGTCGATCGCCGTCGGACTGGGCGCCTCCGAGTTCGTCGGGCGGGTCCTCTACATCTTCGCGCTCGCCAGCCTCACGGTCTGCGTACTCGTCATCGCGAGGGACCGGATGTAGCTAGTCGGAGAGGCCCTCCGTGCCGCCCGGCCGCTCGACCCGGGGGGACAGCTCGCCGGTCTCGCGGTAAATGCCGACCATGAGGAGGCCGCCAGCGGCCAGCGGCAGCACGGCGCAGGCGGCGTAGACGGGCAGGAAGCCCACCGAGTCGACGAGCGGCAGCGACACCATCGGCCCGAAGCCGCCGCCGACGTCGCCGAAAACGTTGTTCGTGCTCATGGCGCGCCCCATCCGTTCGTCGGGCGTCAGGTCCGCAAGGAGCGCGGTCAGCGGGCCGCTGGTGCCGCCCTGTCCAGCCCCGACGAGCAGGCAGGCCACCGTCAGGGTCGGGACCGTCTCCGCCAGCGCGAAGAGCACGAGACCGACGAACGTGACCGCAAGAAACGAAAGGAGCACGGGCATCCGGGCGCCGTACCGGTCGCTGACGTAGCCGCCGAGGAACATCGACACTGCCGCCGCGAGCACCGTCACCGCCATGAACGCCCCCGAGGAGCCCTGGGCGTCCAGTCCGAGGACGCCGAGGTCGTTCACCTCGAGGAAGAGGACCAGCGTGGCGAAGATGACGCCGATGTACGCGAAGAGAACGGTGAAGTTGACCAGACCGACGGTCACGGCGGGCAGGGAGGTATCGACGTCCCACGGCTTGACCGACTCGCGGGGGTCGCCTTCGACGTGTGTCTCCGGGACGAGGAAGTAGGCGAGCAGGCTCGCGAGCATCGCGAAGGCGGTGGCAACGACGAAGGCCGCGACGGTGCCGTAGAACTCGCTGACGACGCCGCCAACCACCAGCCCCGTCGGGAAGCCGAAGATGACGCCCCCGCGGATGAGGCCCATGTTCGTCCCCCGGGTGCCGCCGTCGCTGATGTCGGCGGCGATGGTGTAGGCCGTTGCGAACACCATTGCGCTGCCGATTCCCCAGGCGACCCGGGCGACGATGAACCACGCCGCCGGGGCGCCGGAGTTGACGGCGACGATGTAGCCGGCGGTGGCGACGCCCTGGACCGTCAGGCCGACGACGAACGGCGTCCGGGTGCCCGCCCGGTCGACGAGGGTGCCCGCCGGCGCGTTCGCCACGAGGCGCGTAAAGCGGTTGGCGCTGAGGATGAGACCGACGAGAAACGGCGAGATGCCGAGCACCGCCCCCAGGTTCGGCAGGATGGGGAAGACGACGCCGCCGCCGAACCCGACGAAGAAGGTGCTGGCGATGACCGCCACGACGACCGCCCGGTCGCCGTCTGCCATCGTCTCGCTTTGGTCGTCGGGGGGACCGTTCACGCACTTGACTGACCGGTCAGTCAAAAAATTGGTTTCGGTTTCGGCACCCGGAGAGACCGACCGCGGGGCAAACGGTCTTGCCCGTGGCGTCCGTAACCCGCTTCGATGGAGGAGGGGACGCCGGAGGACGCCGAGACCGTCGCCCGCCAGCGGTTGGCCGACCGGGGGTTCGAGTACGACCCCTGGGCGGTCGAGCTGGACGACGCCGACGCCTTCGCGGGACTGGCGCCCGCCGTCCAGGAGTGGTGGGTCGAGCAGTTCGGCGCGTTCGTCCCCGAGAACGGCGGCCTGTTC
>PXSL01000098.1:0-1034 GCA_003022815.1 Halobacteriales archaeon SW_5_68_122
TTACTCACGGAAATATGAGCCGGGTGCTATATCCAGACTAAGCTAAGGGCCCTATATAACCAAGTACCCGCTCCCCCCTATTTAGTTTGCGGGTTCTTATGTGAAAGACAGGCGCAAAGCCCCGTCCGTTAGGGCGGGGATACGCGCCGTACACGTTCGCTCCGCTCTCCCAACGCTTATGCCTCCTGGCGTCGGACAGTAAGCCATCCAACAAGGGCAAAAACTGGCGGTTGGATTGGGTTCCGCCCGGACGACGAAGGCTATCATACCGTTCCCGAGGGGGCGTATCCGAGGCCGCCGCGACGGCATCGCGGCGGCAGCCAAAAAGCAGTCCTCGCCTGGTTGGTCTCGACCATGTGGCTTCGACGGTCGAGAAGGGCCGATGGCGCGGCCCGTGGCCCACGACCCTGGACGGGCGTGGGGGCCACGCACCACCGTTCGGTGGTGCGGGCCACTCCGAGCGGATACCCAACCCGCCACACCCTGCGCGAAGGGCCGAAGGAGCGTCCACGAACCCGCAAGCTGACAGCCGGGGGTTATTGGGGTCGCCCCGACGCCCCACGGAGGAGTCCTCGCCCTTCAGGGCGGGGAGGACGTCAACGACATTCACTTGGTATCTATCGATTCCCGCAACTCCTCGGGGGACTCTACCACCACGAAATCCATGCTGTGGGACGCGTAGTATCTGAGCTTCCGTGCGAAGCCACGTTCGTTCGGCCGCTTACCGGTGGCATAGCCATCCACTTCGACCCACAGATTCGGGTCCGGAAGGTAGAAATCACACTCCCAGAGTGTCGATCCAACTTGCACGTGCGTGTCGCACTCAATATCGAGGCCGTCAAGGCACTTGGCGACGGCTAACTCGTGTCGGCTGTCGAGTTGGTTCCCGTTCGGTCCCAGGCACGCATCGTCATGGCGCGTCCCGACTTCAATACCAGCGGCTTCGCAGGCCTGTTTCCATGATCCGAAGTGCTTCTTCACTGTGCTCGTCGCAAACTCACCGAGATCGTCGTACTTCCGCATCGTGAGCGTCC
>PXSL01000098.1:1193-9422 GCA_003022815.1 Halobacteriales archaeon SW_5_68_122
TCCGTGAGGGTCGGCGGCTCCACTCCGCCCGACAACACCCGTCTCACCTGCCGTAGCAGGGTGTCGAGAGGTGTCGCATTTCCAAACTGGCTCAGTCAGTGTTGGATTAAGGTCTTAATCCGTCTTTGTGGGTGTCTGACTGTACTCACAGTACGATTCGCGGGTTGGTCAACTTTTCGACGGCCTTCACTCGGGGTCAAGCCCCAGGCACTCGGCCTGCTCCGCCTGTAGACCAGTCATCGTCGATCAAATCGTACATCCTCGCAAGACATGGCAGCCGGTCATCCGACTCTGCATCCCTGGTCGTCGGCGGCTCACCCAGCTCCTGAGCGAATTGGCGGACTCTGAGATCAGATCCTCGTACTCGTAATCGTCGTACTCCGACCTGTGTACTGGTTTCCATGGAACTCACCCATGCTGTATCACCCCTCGATACCCGCGTTTTCGCACATAAATGCTCGTATGCGCCTGCATTCTTCGAGGCATCGCACTCCTTCGGGGTGCCCGACAGAAGCCACGGGAGCGATCCCCTGGTACACCCTCTATGAACTCGAATCGAAATCTGAGAGGCCGTTGCGGCGTCGTTCCCGTGGTGTACAACCGAACAGCCGCCCGAGGTGTGGATTGCCTTGAAGCTGTATCTGGGAGCCGAACCGGGTAGGTAGGGTCGGCCCACGAAAGTGCTCGAAGCGGGCGACCAAAGGGCGGTCTCGACGCGGTAGCCGCCATCGGTGAAATCCGAAATCGACCGATACATTCCATTAACAATCGGGTGTATCGGGTCCTTCAAAAAACCGTCTAACGAGCGTGCGTCATGCTGCTGTACCCCTCGTCGTCGAGATTCGCCGCGGGGCGCCGTCTACGCGCTAATTTGCTACCGTCAACCGGGCATCTCCCGACGAGAGCTGACCCCCATGATTTTACAGAGCACACGGGACCTACGCTTTCGGACAGCGTCATAAGTGTACACTAGTTATTCGGGGCGGGATACAGCCTCTCCGAGCGGTTCGACCTGAAACAGGGGCGTACGATTACGGCCGTCGACCCGGAGACATCCACGCCAAGACCCAAACTGTCGCCGCTCGAGGTCCGGGTGTGTTCAGGTTCGACTACCGTCCGGGGACCATCCGCTACGGCAGCGAGTGCGTCGCCGACCTGGGAGCGGAACTCGACGGCATCGGGGCAGAACGGGCGCTCGTGATCGCCGGCGAGACGACGGGCACGACGCCCGAGGTGGTCGACCCGGTCCGCGAGGGACTAAGCGACCGACTGGCCGGCGTCTTCGCGGAGACGACGCCAGCCAAGCGCATCGGCACCGCAATCGAGGCGGCCGAGCGACTCGAGGAGGCGAACGCCGACGCGGCCGTCGCGCTAGGCGGCGGCAGCAGCCTCGACGTCGCAAAGGTAGCGACGGCCATCGCCGCCGGCGAGGCCTCCGGCGACGAAATCCGGGAGACGTTCGCCGAGACGGGTAGCGTCGCCGTCCCGGAAGGAGACCTCCTGCCGGTAGCGGCGGTGCCGACGACGCTCGCCGGTGCGGACCTCTCGATGGTCGCGGGTATCACGGCCCGCCGCGACGCCGAGTTGGTCCGGGGCGGCGCTTACGACGAGCGGTTGATGCCGTCGACGCTGCTGTACGACCCCGAGTTGTTCCGGACGACGCCGCACAAGGTGCTGTGCGGGTCGGCGATGAACGGCTTCGACAAGGCAGTCGAGACGGCCTACGCCTTAACGGCGACGCCGATAACCGACGGGACGGCAGTCCGGGCGCTACGGTTGCTCTCGCGTGGCCTGCCGGCGCTCGGCGACGGCGACCGCGACGACGGGACGATGCACGACGCCGTCGTCGGGACGATTCTGGCCCAGTACGGCTGTTCGCGGGCCGACGGCCTGACGCTGTCGCTGATTCACGCCTTCGGCCAGCGACCTGTTGGCCGAGGGGCTGGGCGTCGATGCGGCGGAAGCCGACACCACCGCCGAGGCCGTCGTTGAGCGGGTCGTCGAGGTCCGGGACGCCCTGGGGCTGCCGACGCGGCTCCGGGAGATATCGGACATGAGCGAGGCGGACCTGCCCGACGTCGCCGCCGACGTGGCCGGCGATGGGTTCATGTCCAACTGCCCGGCGGGACTTGACCCAACCATCGACGAACTGGAGGCGGTGCTGCGGGCGGCGTGGTGACGGCCGACGGCCGGACAGTATAGGTGGCTCCAGCGGGTAGACGGAGGCGATGCGACGCCGGACGGTACTGGCGGGCACCGGGGCCGCGCTGGCTGGCTGTGCCACCGTCGAGGAGACCGTCGAGGAGGCGGCCGGCCCGGACGGCCACCCGCTCGCGGGCGAGGCGACCGTCGCGGTCGTCGACCGGAGCGACAGCGACCACGACCTCGGGGCACTGGCCGACGAAGCGATGGCGTTCTGGAGCGACAGCGCCGCACGGCACGCCGGCTTCGAGGTCACCTTCCGGCGGACCGGCGACGACCCGCCGGACGTCGAAATCGAGTTCCTCGACGGCCGCGAGGACCTCGACGGGTGCCAGCAGTACAGCTCCGAGGAGGTGCTCGGCTGTGCGCCGCTGGTCCGGGAGGGGACCCGCATCGAGCGGCCGCTGACCGCCGAGGTGGTCGCCCGGCGCCGCCCCTACGGCGACGTGCTGACGACGACCCAGCACGAACTCGGGCACATCCTCGGGCTGGGCCACGACCGCGCGTACAACGAGGGCATCGGTCGCTGGAACGACGGCGAGTACGAGGCGGCGATACCCCGCTTCGAGCGCGCACGCGAGCGGTACGCCGCCATCGTCGACCACGTCGCGGCCGCCGAGACGGCCGCCGGGGCCTTCGCGGGGATGAATCGCCCGGACACCGTCGACCGGCCCCGCCTCGAGAGCGCCTTCGGGACGCTCCGGACCGTTGCGGACCTCACCGTGACCGCCGCCGAGAGCATGCGGGCCGCCGCGGAGGCGGCGGCCGACGGCGACCGCCAGCGGGCGCGAGACCGACGGGATAACGCCAGCGGGGCGCTCGAGGAACTGTCGAGCATCGACACCCCAACGCCGGCCGATGTCGGCCGGGCGCTGGGGCTGGTCAGGGAACTCGACGACGAAGGCGCGGACGCGGCGACCCCCGGCGGGAGCTAGCCGGCTGGGGTCGCGGCCGTCGCTGGTTAGTCGCGCCCAGTCGGAACTGGGCGCGTTGTCGCGGGAAGAAGCGCCGCCGCCAGGTCTCGAACGAGTCGAGACAGTCCTCACTCGCAGTGCTCGTTCGGCTGCGACTCGCCGGCTCGAGACCCCGACCGTCGCTTCTCGCGCCGGTCGCTCCCAGCTGTCGCTGGTCGTTCGGTCGCGCGAGAAGCGCCGCCGCCAGGTCTCGAACCTGGGACAACCTGGGTAACAACCAGGTGCTCTACCAACTGAGCTACGGCGGCCCGTCGCGTTCGTGTGTACTGCGATTCGTCTCGGCGAACCTCGGCGACGTAAGCCGCGAGGGAGCCGCAGGCTCCCTCGGCCCGCTCGCGCGGTACTGCCGCGCGAGGACACTGCAGGGCGCAACGCGCCTGAAGCGCGCAACGAGCCGCGGGAGTCAAGAGCGCCGAGGGCTTTCTCTGTCTTCAGGCTCCCTATGACCTCTTATCTGAACACTACCCGTGACGGCACCGACACGTTTTACGGGGCGACGGCGCAACCGCGGATATGTCGTTCGAGTCGGTCCTCGGCGAGGTCCGCGACCGGGTCGTCCCTGGCGACGACGAGCGAGCGGCTCTTGAGTCGGTCGTCGAGGACCTGACCGGCCGCGCGGAGGCGGCCATCGGGGACCTGCGGGTCGAGGCCGACACCCGGCTCGTCGGGTCGACGGCCCGCGGGACCTGGCTCGCCGGCGACCGCGACGTGGACCTGTTCGTGCGGTTCCCGCCCGACCTCCCCCGGAAGGATCTTGAGCGGTACGGCCTGACAATCGGCCACGAGGTGCTGCCGGACGGCCACGAGGAGTTCGCCGAACACCCCTACGTCAAGGGCGAGTTCCGCGGCTTCGACGTCGACTGCGTGCCCTGCTACGCCGTCGAGTCGGCGACGGACATCCGCTCGGCGGTCGACCGGACGCCGTTCCACACCGCCTACCTCGAGGGCCGCATCGAGCCGCTGGTCGACGACGTCCGACTAGCAAAGGCGTTCCTCGCCGGCGTCGGCGCCTACGGGAGCGACCTCCGGACGAAGGGGTTCTCCGGCTACCTGACCGAACTGCTCGTCCTGGAGCACGGCGGCTTTCGGTCACTGCTGGAGGCGGCCGCCGACTGGTCGCCCCCGGTCCGGCTGGACCCCGAGGGCCACGGCCGCGAGTCGTTCGAGGACCCGCTGGCCGTCATCGACCCGACGGACGCCGAGCGGAACGTCGCGGCGGTCTGTTCGGCCCGGAACGTCGGCCGCCTGATACACTACGCCCGCGATTTGCTGGCCGACCCGCGAACCGACCTCTTCGAGCCGCGCGACCCGGCCCCGCTATCATCCGCGGCGGTCCGGGAGGCCGTCGCCGCCCGCGGGACCATGCCCGTCGCGGTCCGGTTCGAGGCGCCCGACATCGTCGACGACCAGCTGTACCCCCAGCTGGAGAAGTCGCTGGCCGGCGTCGAGGGGCTGCTGGAGCGGGCGGGGTTCGCGCCGCTCCGGAGCGACCGCTTCGCCGACGACACCGCGGTCCTACTGGTCGAGTGTGCCGTCGCGGAACTGCCGGCCGTCGAGCGCCACCGGGGGCCGCCCGTCGGCGTTAGAGACCACGCCGAGGGCTTCCTCGAGTCATACGCCGACGACCCCGAGGTGGCTGGGCCGTTCATCGACGCGGACGGCCACTACATCGTCGAGCGCCCCCGCGAGGCCCGGACGCCGGCCGAACGCCTCGAGGCCGACCTGTTCGGCGTCTCGCTGGGCCCTCACGTCGAGTCCGCTCTTGAGGAGGGCCACGAGGTGCTCGTCGGCGAGGAGGTGGCGGCGCTGGCAGAGGAGTTCGGCGCCGAGCTGGCCCGCTACTTCGAGCCGAGGCCGTAGTCGGGCTTACGCCGCGGTCTCGCGGTACCGGAGCAGTCCGGCCGCCGCGACGAGGCCGAGCCCCACCAGGAGGCCGGTGTACGTCGCCACCCCGCCGTCGAGGAGAAGCGAGACGGTGAACAGGCCCATCCCGACCGACAGCAGGGCGGCGAACTGGTCATCGAGATCCGTCATGTCGGCGACGAGTCGGCCGCGGCGGAGGAAAGCTTGTCGGTTACAGGTCGTGGGCGTCGCGGACGTCGTCGATGACGCTCTCGGCGTCGGCATTCAGTCCGGCGCCAGGCACCAGCGGGTCGCGGCCGTCGAACACCTCGTGGACCATCCCGACGGAGTCGGCTAACGCGTCCAGGCCGTAGCCCCCCTCGAGGACGAACGCCAGTGCCGCGCCGCAGTCGTCGGCGGCCTCGCGAACCCGGTTGGTGAGGTAGCCGTACCCCTCCGTCGAAACACGCATCCGGGAGATGGGGTCGTGGCGATGAGCGTCGAACCCCGCGCTGAGCACCAGCAGGTCGGGGTCGAACCGCCCCAGGGCGGGCGCGAGCAACTCGTTGACTACCGCGGCGTACTCGGCGTCGCCGGCCCCGCCGTCGAACGGCACGTTGAGGTTCGTCTTCCGCGCATCGGGCCCGCCGGTTTCCAGCACCTCGCCCGTCCCCGGGAACAGGCCTCGTTCGTGGATGGAGCCGTAGAACAGATCCTCGCGGTCATAGAATATCTCCTGGGTGCCGTTGCCGTGGTGGACGTCCCAGTCGAAGACGGCGACCCGGTCGACGCTCTCGCGTTCGAGCGCCGCGCCGGCGGCGACAGCGGTGTTGTTGAAAAAGCAGAACCCCATCGCCTCGTCGGTCTCGGCGTGGTGGCCGGGCGGGCGGCCGACCGAGAACGGCGTGTCGCGGCCGTCGGCGCCGTCCAGCGCCGCCTCGGCGGCCCAGCAGGCCAGTCCGGCCGAGGCGCGGGCGGCCTCCCAGGTTGCCTCGACCGCGACGGTGTCGGCGTCCCAGACGCCGCCGCCGGCCTCGCAGAACTCCCGGACCGCCTCGACGTACTCGGGGTCGTGGACGGCCTCCAGTGTTTCGACGGCCGCGAGGCGGCCCTCCCGGTACTCGACGCCGTGGCGCTTCGAGAGGCCGCGGCGGATGGCCCGGAGGCGGTCGGCCGTCTCCGGGTGCCGGGTGCCGGTGTCGTGGTCGCCGCCGACCACCGCGCTTTGGCCGGCTTGGGTTTTGAAATCGGTACGCTTAGAACCCGTGACCCCATCTATTGAGGTAGTCTGGGGACTCCACAACGGACTTCTCAGACGGGCTCTCGGAAAGCTCCGCTTTCCGATGGTTAGGAAATCTTCGATTTCCTTCGACGCAGTAATCCGGCCCTGAAGCCGGGAGCCGCCGACGGATGCCACTCCCACCGATGACAGGAGGGACGTTCCGAACCTGTCCACTAAGGCAGGATACATCCGGTACTGACCGCCACACGGCGGGTGAGAAATCCCCTGCTCACTTTCGGGGTGACGCGCCCGAGGCTCACCGGCAATTAAAATGTTCAAAAATCGTTCCACGATCTTCGAGCACATCAGAGCGCTCCGCGCTCTGAGGACGGTGTGAGCCAGCCCCCCAACCACTCCGTGTTGGAGCAGGGGGAGTCGCCTCACCATGGGACCGTGGCTGGTTGTACAACCCGCCTGCGAGTTGCCAAGGCGTGGGCCGAAACCCCATTGTGGGGGAAAGCCCACGACTTCAGTCGTGGGTAGCATTACTCGAAGTACGGTTCGAGTTCGTAGTACGCCTCGACGTCCTCGGATTTGATGGTTCGGCGGTCGGCGTGTCTGGCGAGGATGGTCGCCGCCGCGGCGACGGTGTCGGCGTAGGACTCCAGTTCGCCCGCCAGCGCAATACGGGCGTCCATCGAGACGCGATACCGGTCGCCGATGTCGAGTCGCGCGATGCGGTCGACGGGCGCGACTGGCAACTCCAGTAAATCCTTGTCGACGACCGGTGCCCCGAAGTCCTCGGCCATCAGCGTCTTCCGTCCGTCCGCCGTCGCCTCCTCGGCCGCCGCCGCCGCCAGCTCCGCGCCCCGGCCCTGGATCCGGCGCGCGAGCTCTTCGGCGGCTTCGGCGCTGACCCGTAACTGGCCTGCGTTCCGGCGGATGACGGTGTCCACCGGGGCGAACGGTAGCTCGACGCTCATACCCCACAACGCGGGCGAGGCAGTCTTAATTGTATCGCAGGCCCTCGGCCTCAACGAGCCTACGGCGGCCGGGCGTCGCCGCGACCGTCAACGCAGCTCCTCGGCGACGAACGTCTCGCCGTCCCGGCGCCCCCGGACGGTCACCTCCTGGCCGAGGTGGACGTCGGCGTTCGTCTCGACGTGGAGCGTCTCCTCGCCGTCGTCCAGAATGACCGGGTCGCCCGGCTGGACGACCGTCCCGGTGAACGTCTCGCGGTCCGCGTTGCTTCCCGCCTCGTCGCCTCCGCTATCGCCCCCGTTGTCGCTCCCCGGGTCCGGCGCCGTCCCGTCGGCGAACTGGTCGAGTCCCGCCGAGTCGCCGCCCCGGTCCGGTTCGGCGCCGTCGAGGACGACGACCGCGGACTGCCATCCGGCCGACGCCTCGAGGTCGTCCTGCCAGCCCTCCTGTATCTCGACGTCGGCACAGAACACCTCGTCGCCGGGCCCGATGTCGAGGTCGGCTTTCGGCCCCCACAGTGCGACCCGGATGTCGTCGGTCTTGTCCTGGATCCGGACGTTCCGAACCTGCCCCTCGCTGCCGTCGTCGCGGTCGAAGGTCCGCTTGGGATCGGCCGACCGGATGACGCCGGCGACGTCGACGGTCTCGCTCAGCTCGACGTCGGCGACATCGGTCGCGTTCGGGACGAACTCGACGGACTCCTCCAGTTCGTCGAGCGCGCCCTGCGATCCGACGTGCAGCTCCAGGGCGCCCTCTCGCTCGCGGACGTAGCCGTTGACGATCTCGACGCTCTGGCCGGTCTCAAGCTCCGTTGCCCGGTCGGCCCGCTCGTCCCACAGCGTCACGCGGACCCGGCCCGTCTCGTCGCCGACTGTCAGGTTCGACACCCGGCCCTCGGTGCCGTCGTCGCGGTCGAAGGTCCGCACCTCGTCGGTGTCCAGCACCACGCTCCGGAGGGTCACGTCGGACTGGCCGAGCGACAGCGACTCGACGGTCCCGTCGCCGCCC
>PXSL01000099.1 GCA_003022815.1 Halobacteriales archaeon SW_5_68_122
GGGCGTGGTCTGACGGCCTGAGCGTCCCATGGTCCGGGCACGACAGTCGGGAATGCAGGCGACCGACGAGCGCGCTCACCGGCCGTATTTAGTTACGCGAGCGCCGGCTGGTCAGCCGGCGTCGGGTGGGAACTCGAACGGGAGGGGGCGTTCGGAAGCGCCGTCATCACCGCCCAAGTGCGCTGCTTCCTCGTAACTAAACACTACCCGCCCACCCGCGGCAGCCTTTTTTGCGAGCCGCCCGACCCGACGGCATGGCCGACGCCGCCACGGAGGAGCGCCCCGACGAGGGGTCGCCAACCGAAACCGCCGCCAACCTGCTCGTCGCCACGAAGGTCGGCGCGGACCCTGACCCCTATCGCTCGCGGCTCGCCGCCTACGACCACGGCGACCTGGCGGCAATCCGAAACGACCGTCGGCGGGCGCTGGCTTTCTGGCTGAACCTCTACAACGCCGGCACGCAACTCCTCCTGGAGCGCCGCCCGGAACTGTACGAGAGCCCGCTACGCTTCTTGCGGTTCTTCCGCGCAGAGGCGGTCACCGTCGCCGGGACGGGCCTCGGCCTTGACGAAATCGAGCAGGGCATCCTCCGGGGCGGCCGCTCGAAGTACGGCCTCGGCTACCTCCCGCGGGTACCGCGGCGCTTCGAGCGCCGCTACGCCGTCGACTGCGACCCGCGAATCCACTTCGCGTGCAACTGCGGGGCCGCGAGCTGTCCGGCCATTCGAGCCTACGAGCCTAACGGCGTCGACGACCAGCTCGACCTGGCGACCGAGGCGTATCTCGAGGAGACCGTCACGTACGACCCCGGGGCCGGCGTCGCCCGGGTTCCGCGGGTGTTCCTGTGGTACCGGGGGGACTTCGGCGGCGCCGACGGTATCCGGGCGCTCCTCCGGGCGTACGACGCGATTCCGGACGGATCCGACCCGACGCTCCGGCACCGCCCGTGGGACTGGTCGAAGGCCAAAGGGAAGTTCGCGTAGCAGTGGACGACTGATGTAGCAACGGAATTCGCAACATATCTGACTCTCGTCGGACGCGCCGTCCGAGATGTAGAGGATGAATGCCCACTTAACGATTATTCGCTTTATTAGTCTACAGAATCCTGAGCTTCTTCGTTTAGTCCACCCACTTAGAGTTCTTATCTTTCGTAGCTTTCACTACTAACACTCTTTACGCTAGGCGTTCTACATACTCTCAAGATGTCTATCGACAGAGAAACGTTCGAAAGCGCGAGTGAGGACGAACTCGCGGATCTCTCCGTCCCCGATCAGGTCCTCGGCTTCCTCGTGGCAAATGACGAGCGTGCGTTCAAGGCCCGCGAGATCGCGTCCCAGATCAGTCTTGACGAGGGGGCAGTTAGCACGGCGCTCTCCCGATTGAAGGAGCGTGAGCTTGTCGAGCACAAGGCGACGTACTGGGCAGTGACGGACGACGAAGAACGACTCGAGGGATACAGCGGGTACGAGCGGGCGACTGCCCTCTTTAACGAACAACTCGGAGCGGAGGACGAGGATGCTTGGCGTGAGCACGCGCCCGAGAAGGCGCATCCAAGCGTCAGTACTGAGGACGACCAGTGAGTGACACATCCCAACCGATCTTCGAACGGGGGGGATGTCGTGTACGGCGACGATCCATTCAAGGGAGAGGAAGAGGCCCGCCCGTGGCTGATTCTCTCGAATCACGAGGATCGTCCGTTCCATGGCGAGCAGTATATCGCGCTAACACTGACCACTAAATCATGGTTGGATGACCTCATTGAGATTCCTAAGGAGAGCTGGATCCGCGGTGGAATGCCGGACGACGGCAGAATCGTCCCTTGGGGCGTTCAATCAGTCAGCCGTGACGATATCGATTTCTGGCAAGGCCGTCTTGATGCCGAGCTAGCCGATACAGCTGTCACTGCACTTGTCGACGAGCTCCAATAATGGGGTCAGTCCGCCGAGGGGTCGTCGGTCGACGGCCGCCGCCCAACGGCGACGTACACCGTCCCGTCGCTGTAGGCGTCGACGCTTGAACCCTCGAAGCGTGACTCGATGGCGGCGGGCACGTCGGTCGCGTGGTCCCAGTTGGTCGCGGCCCGCGACACCGGCACCACGAGCGGGTTGAGGAGTCGAAGCGGTAGCGACTGGAACGGGCGGGCGTCCAGCACGGCGAGTCGGCCGTCCAGACGGAGACAGCGGGCGGCCGTCTCCACGGCCGCGACCGGGTCCGGCATCGCAGTCAGTGACATCGAGGCGTAGACGGCGTCGAACCGGACCGATTCGACGCCGAGACGGGTGGCGTCGCCCCGGACCGCACCGACGTTCTGCCAGCCCTCGGCGTCGATTTGCCGGGCGGCGCGCTTGACCATCCCCTCGCTGTAGTCGACGCCGACGACCCGGCCCTCCGGGCCGACGGCCTCCCGGAGCCGTCCGAGGGAGTTGCCCGGGCCACAGCCCAGTTCCAGCACCGTCTCGCCGGGCTCCAGTTCCAGAGCCTCGACGCCGCGCCGCCGGAACGTCGACTCCCGGCCGAGGAAGGCAACGGCGTACAACAGCCGGAGCGCCCAGGGGTTGCGGCTCCACCAGTCGTACAGTCGCTGTCCGGACACTCCCCCAGCTTCGACGGCGAGCGGAATACCTCTTGGGCCGCCAACGCGACAGTTTAAACCCGACGACGCACTAGCCGCCGGTAATGAATGTCGCCGACGCCTCGGGCGTGCCCTCGTGGTTCGCCGAGGACCTCCGGTCGGAGGGAATCGAGTCGCTGTACCCGCCGCAAGCCGAGGCCGTCGAGGCCGGCGTGACCAACGGCGAGAGCCTGGTCGCCTCCATCCCGACGGCCAGCGGTAAGACGCTCATCGCCCAGCTGGCGATGCTGTCGGCCGTCGACCGCGGCGGCAAGGCGCTGTACATCGTCCCGCTGCGGGCGCTGGCCAGCGAGAAGCGCTCGCCACCAGCGAGAAGGTCGACTCGCTGGTGCGCAACGGCGCGCCGTGGATAGACGACCTCGACTGCGTGGTCGCCGACGAGGTCCACCTCGTCGACGACCCCGGCCGGGGCCCGACGCTTGAGGTGACGCTGGCGAAGCTCCGCCGGGTCAACCCCAACCTCCAGGTGGTGGCGCTGTCGGCGACGGTGGGCAACGCCGGCGACGTCGCCGGGTGGCTCGACGCCGAACTGGTCGACTCGACGTGGCGGCCAATCGAACTCCGGAAGGGGGTCCACTACGGGCAGGCGCTACACTTCGGGGACGGCTCCCAGCGGGAGCTGCGGGTGCAGTCGAGCGAGAAGCCGACCGCGGCCATCGTCCGGGACACGCTGGCCGACGGCGGCTCCACGCTGGTGTTCGTCAACTCCCGGCGGAACGCCGAGGGCGCCGCAAAGCGGCTCGCAAACACGACGAAGGGCCAACTGGACCGCGAGGAGCGACAACGGCTGGCCGAACTGGCCGCCGAACTGCGGGACGTCTCCGACACCGAGACCAGCGAGGACCTCGCGGACTGCGTCGAGCGCGGCGCCGCCTTTCACCACGCGGGCCTGGCCAGCGAGCACCGCTCGGTCGTCGAGGACGCCTTCCGCGACCGGCTGATCAAGGTCGTGACGGCGACGCCGACGCTGGCGGCGGGCGTCAACACGCCCTCCCGGCGAGTGGTGGTCCGCGACTGGCGGCGCTACTCCGGGGAGGCCGGCGGAATGCAGCCGCTGTCGGTGCTGGAGGTCCACCAGATGATGGGCCGGGCCGGCCGGCCGGGCCGGGACCCCTACGGCGAGGCGCTACTGCTCGCCAACAGCCACGACGAACTCGACGAACTGCTGGACCGATACGTGTGGGCCGACCCGGAGCCCGTCGAGTCGAAACTGGCGCGGGAGCCGTCGATGCGGACCCACGTTCTGGCGACGGTGGCCTCCGGCTTCGCCGACTCCCGGGAAGCACTCCTGGAGTTCCTCGACCGGACGCTGTACGCCACCCAGTACCGCGACGGCGGCGGGACGGACAACCTCGAGCGGGTCGTCGACACGACGCTCGAGTACCTCGAGCGCAACGACTTCGTCGAGCGGGGCGACCGCCTGGAGGCGACCACCCTCGGCCACACCGTCTCCCGGCTCTACCTCGACCCGATGAGTGCCGCCGAGATAATCGACGGGCTGGAGGCGACCGCCGACCCGACGCCACTGGGGCTGTACCACCTGGTCTGCCGGACGCCCGATATGTACGAGCTGTACCTGCGCTCGGGCGACCACGAGGAGTACACCATGGAGGCCTACGAGCGCGAGTCGGAGTTCTGCGGCGAACTCCCCAGCGAGTTCGAGGAGGAGCGCTTCGAGGACTGGCTGTCGGCGCTGAAGACCGCCCGGATGCTGGAGGACTGGGCCAGCGAGACGGACGAAGACGAGATAACGGAGGCCTACGGCGTCGGCCCGGGGGACATCCGCGGGAAGGTCGACACCGCCGAGTGGCTGCTCGGCGCCGCCGAGTCGCTGGCCGGCGAACTCGACCTCGCGAGCGTGGCAGCCATCCGCGAGGCGCGCAAGCGCGTCCAGCACGGCGTCGGCGAGGAACTCATCGACCTGGCAGGCGTCCGGGGCGTCGGCCGCAAGCGCGCCCGCCGGCTGTTCGACGCCGGCATCGAGACCCGGGCGGACCTCCGGGAGGCCGACAAGTCGGTCGTCCTCGGCGCGCTCCGGGGACGCGAGAAGACCGCCGAGAACGTCCTGGAAGCGGCGGGCCACCGGGACCCCGAGATGGACGGCGTCACGCCCGACGTCGACGCCCAACCGGACGACGCCGAGGAGGCGGTCGCCGACGGCGACGACCAGTCCAGCATCGGTGACTTCTGATGGAACTGGTCGAGGGCGTCGTCGAGGTGGGCGGCGACCGCTTTCCGGACGTCGAAGCATTCGTCGAGCGCCTGGGGGCGGTCGCAGACGAGCACGACGCCACCGTCCAGGCGTTCGACGCCCGCTACGTGGTCTCCCGGGGGCACCTCGAGCGGGCCGTCGAGCTGGCCGACCGCGAGCGGGCCCGCGGGGAGGCCATCGCCCGCGAGCGGAGCGTCGAAATACTGCTGTACGCCGCCGGGCGGCGGCAGATAAACCGCGCCCTCGAGATGGGGGTCGACGCCGGCGAGACGCCGGCGGTGGTGCTGATCGACGGCGGCGACGGGGCGGCCGCCGCGGCGCAACTCGAGGACCTGCTGACGCCGGCGGAGACGCTCGGGGCGTACGACGAGCGCCGGGTCCGGGAGTTCTTCGACGTCGGCGAG
>PXSL01000100.1:0-3528 GCA_003022815.1 Halobacteriales archaeon SW_5_68_122
GCCGGCGTCTTCAGGACCCCGTCGTCGACGAAGAAGAGGTTGCTCGAGGCCCCCTCGGCCACGTAGCCGTCGACGTCCCGCATCAGCGCCTCGTCGGGCCGGTAGCCCTCGTTCGCGGCCCGCCGGAGCTCCAGCCGCGCGAGAATGCTGTTGAGGTAGTTGTGCGTCTTGGCGTCGGCCGGGAGCGCGGCGTCGGGCACCCGGCGCGTCTTCACCGACTGCACCACCGCCGGGCCGTCCCAGACCGGTTCGCCCTCGATGCCCCCCCGAGGGAGCGGCTCAACGTAAACGACTACCGTCGGGTCTACCGACTCTCGGGGGGTCAGTTTCCCCGGCTGGACGCCGCGAGTGACCGAGATTCTGACGTAGGCGTCCTCGAGGTCGTTCCCGTCGAGCGTCTCTGCGACCCGCAGTGCGGTGTCGTCGGGCACGGCGTCGGCCATCCCGAGCGTTTCGCAGGTCCGTTTGAGCCGGCCGCGGTGGCGGTCCCACGCGAACCCCTCGCCGCCGTAGGCACGGCAGGTCTCGAAGGCCCCGTCTCCGTAGCGGAAGCCGCGATCGTCGACGTGCACCGTCGCGTCCTCGCGGTCGACGAGACGGCCGTTCACGTGATACTGCATGTCTCGCGGAAGGCGCTCCGCTCTGTGACCACTCGCATTACCATTCAAAGGCGACCGTCCGATAACCGTCTTGCGGTCTACAGCTCCTCGGCGCGCTCCTGCCAGCGGTCGATGCGCTTCGCGGAGAGGTCGGTGTCGGCGGCCAACTCCTCGGGGTCGGCCGCGAGCAACTGGTCAACCGTCTCGATGCCGGCCTCCGAGAGCCGGTCGGCGTAGGCCGGGCCGATGCCGCTGACATTCTCGACGGACTCGGAGTCGTCTCCAGGGTCGAGAGAGTCTGCCCCCGAGGTGGGGCCGGCGGCTTCCGCCGGTTCCGCCGCGGCGTCCGGCTCTGGCGGTTCCTCAGTCATCGAACCCGTCGAGGCCGCGGCATCCGTCCCCGCCACGGCGGCGTCCTCCTGGGACTTGTCACTCGGTTCCGGTTCCGTATCCGACTCGATGCTCGTCGAGGCACTCCCCGCGGCCTCCGCCGGCTCGGCGGCGCCCTCCTTGGACTCGTCGGTCATCGAACCTGTCGAGGCCGCGGCATCGGTGTCCGCCGCGGCGGCGTCTGACTCCCGCTCGACCGTCACGTCGGTTCCGCCGGACGAATCGGAACTCTCGATGCCCAGAACCGTCCGAATGAGTTTGAACACCATATGTTTAAACGGAATAGCGGCACGTACTTAAAGCCGTTTGCCGGCTGGAGGGAACTGTCACAGCGCCGCCCGGAGCGCGCGGTTCATCGCCGCTACCGGCGCCGACCGTTCGGTCCAGAGTTCGAACGCCTCGACCCCCTGGAACAGCAGCATCCACGCGCCGTCGACCGTCGTCGCGCCCACGTCGGCCGCCTCCCGGAGCAGTCGGGTCTCCAGCGGCGCGTACACCGCATCGAGTACCGCCAGGTCCGCATGGAGCGCCGCCTTCGGGACCGGCGTCTCGTCGGACTCCATCCCGACGCTCGTGGCGTTGACTAGCAGGTCCGCGTCCGCGAGCAGTTCTCCCAGTCCCTCAAGTGGATGAGCACTGGCGTCCGACACCTCCCCGGCGAGGGCCTCCGCGCGGGGGACGGTCCGGTTTGCGATGCGGACGGAGGCCCCCTCGTCGGCCAGCGCGAACGCCGCCGCCCGGCCCGCGCCGCCGGCGCCGACGACCACTGCCGTCCCCGACAGCGACACGTCGTGGTACTCGAGCGCGCGCGTGACGCCCGCGGCGTCGGTGTTGTGGCCCGTCGGGGTACCCCCGAAGTCGACGGTGTTGACCGCGCCGATGCGTTCGGCCAGCGGGTCCGTCTCGACCAGCGGGGGGACCGACTCCTTGAACGGAATGGTGACGTTCAGCCCCCGGACGCCGAGCGCGTTCGCGCCCTCGACTGCGGCCTTGAGGTCCTCGGGGGCCGGCTCGAACGTCACGTAGCGGGCCTCCAGGCCCAGTTCCTCGTAGGCCGCCTCGTGCATTGGCGGCGACACCGAGTGGCCGACCGGGTTGCCGATGAGGCCGAAAACCTGCATGCCCGTTCTCGTTCTCGCGCCGGCATAAGAGTTCCCGAGCGGCCGATAAACCGGATGCCGCGATAGCGAATCCCGGGCGGAGCCAAAGTGGAGGACACAGAGTACCGGGCGCGGACGGCGGACCGCCTCACTTTACTCGCCCGGGCGCCGAATGGGGGTTATGCTCGCCATCGTCGTCTCCCGTGCCGACTCCGCCTCCGAACACGTCGGCGACCACCTGCTGAACCTGGCCGACTGGACAGAACACGAAGAGGAGAGCCGGTCGGACGCCGAGGGCGGGGGCATCTACCACCGGACCGACGGCGCCGAACTCCGGACGTTCGACGACCTCCATCTGCGCCTTGACGGCGCCGCGGCGGCTTTCGACGAGCCGGATCTGCTGGTCTTCGCCTCCAGGCACTCCGGGGAGACGGGGCCGCTCCTGACGGCCCATGCGACGGGCAACTTCGGGCCGGCGGAGTACGGCGGCGGGGAGGGGTCGCTCGCCCGCGCCGCGCCGAACGCCCTCCGGGCGGTCCGGCGGTCCTTCGAGGAGCACGCTCCCGAGGACTACGACTCCGGCATCGAATGCACTCACCATGGCCCGAGCGCCGTCGGGTGCCCGTCGCTGTTCGTCGAGTTGGGCAGCGACGAGAACGAGTGGACCGACCCGGCGGGCGCCGAGGCGGTCGCCCGCTCGATTCTCGCGTTGCGGGGCGTCGACCCGACGGACTACCGCACTGTCGTCGGCTTCGGCGGCGGCCACTACGCGCCGCGGTTCGACCGCAGCGGCACCGAGTTCGCCCTCGTCGACGGCGACCGCTCCCGACTGGAATCGGTCATCGAGGAGTTGGGCTTCGAGACGGTCTCGGAGACGTGGCTCCGGGAGACGACCGGGGTACCGCTGGAACTGGTCGAACGGGTTGAGCGCGAACTGGCGCCAGTCGACGAGGGCCTCCGGCTCGGCGCGGCCGCCGAGGGGTACGACGACGAGTTCGTCGTCGCCGAACTGCCGGCGGAGCTGCTGGAGGCGGCCAACGGCGTCGATCGGGCGGCCGTTCTCGAGGCCGTCGACGAACAGGCTGTCGCCTACGAGACGGCAGAAGGGGGGTCGCTCGTCGCCGGACCCGTGGCGCTGGCGGATGCCGACGACCGGCGGGCCCTCGTAGAGGCGCTGGCGGCGGTGCTGGAGTCGAAGTACGACACCATCGAGATTCGCGATGGGGAGGTCCACGCCGTCCGGGAGGCGTTCGACCCCGCTCTCGCCCGCGAGGCCGGCGTCGAGGAGGGACCGGCGTTCGGCCGCCTCGCCGATGGCCGGTCGGTCGAGGTCGACGGCGAGACGGTCACGCCTGGCGAGGTCCGGAGCGCGCGCGAGCGGCATTTCCCGTTCTGACGGCTTCCCGTTTTTATATCGCGGCCTATGGTTTACATCTCGA
>PXSL01000100.1:3663-5728 GCA_003022815.1 Halobacteriales archaeon SW_5_68_122
GAAGGACCTCGAGACGAACATCTCGGTGGTCGGCTGCGGCGGCGCCGGCGGCAACACCATCACCCGGATGTCCGCGGCCGGCATCCACGGGGCGAAACTCGTCGCCGCCAACACTGACGCCCAGCATCTTGCAAATGAGGTCAAGGCCGACACCAAGATCCTCATCGGCCGCCAGCGAACCGGCGGCCGCGGCGCCGGCTCCGTGCCGAAGATCGGCGAGGAGGCCGCCCAGGAGAACATCGACGACATCTCCGGAGAGATCGACGACTCCGACATGGTGTTCATCACCGCCGGCCTCGGCGGCGGAACCGGCACCGGCAGCGCGCCGGTCGTCGCACAGGCCGCCCAGGACGCCGGCGCCCTGACGATAGCCATCGTCACCATCCCGTTCACCGCCGAGGGCGAGCGCCGCCGGGCCAACGCTGACGCCGGCCTCGAGCGGTTGCGTGCGGTTGCCGACACCGTCATCGTCATTCCGAACGACCGGCTGCTCGACTACGCGCCCAACATGCCGCTGCAGGACGCCTTCAAGATCTGCGACCGCGTCCTGATGGAGAACGGCGGCGTCGCCATGATCGGCCTCGGGGAGTCCGATTCGGAGAACAAGGCCCAGGACTCCATCCGGTCCGCGCTGCGGTCGCCGCTTCTCGACGTGGAGTTCGACGGCGCCTCCAGCGCCCTCGTGAACGTCGTCGGCGGCCCGGATATGTCCATCGACGAGGCCGAGGGCGTCGTCGAGGAGATTTACGACCGCATTGACCCCGACGCTCGCATCATCTGGGGCGCCTCGGTTGACAAGGAGTTCGACGGCAAGATGGAGACGATGATCGTCGTCACCGGCGTCGACAGCCCCCAGATCTACGGCAAAAGCGAGGTCGAGGAGGAGCGCGCCGCCGCCGCGGCCGCCTCCGGCGACGACATCGACTACGTCGAGTAACGAGGCGCCGCGTTTCGCCGTCGAGCGCGCCGCTCGGCGCAACCAACAGGTAGAAAACCCCCGAGGCGGAACTGGGGAATATGAACACGCCGAAAGACCTGACGTCCTACGTTCGCGTGCTAAAACTCGCGAGCACGCCGTCGTGGGACGAGTTCTCGAAGGTGTCGACCATCGCAGGGCTCGGCATCCTGCTGGTCGGCCTTCTCGGGTTCACGATATTCGCTGTCATGTCGTTCGTTCCGGGGGGACCCTGATGACCATCTTCAACGTCAAGACCACCGCGAGCCAGGAGCGGACCGTCGCCGACATGATAATCAGCCGCGAGGAGGCCGATATTCACGCCGCCCTGGCGCCCGACTCGCTGACCAGTTATGTGATGGTCGAGGCCGACGGCCCGGCCGCCATCGAGCGGACCCTCGAGGACATCCCCCACGCCAGGGGACTGGTGTCGGAAAAGCCCACGTCCATCGCCGAGGTGGAGCACTTCCTCAGCCCGAAGCCGGACGTCGAGGGCATCGCCGAGGGCGACATCGTCGAACTCATCGCCGGGCCGTTCAAGGGCGAGAAGGCACAGGTCCAGATTCGGGTGCTGGATTCCGAAGAGCGCTAGGCGCTCTTGGACATCTCGTTCGCTTACTCCGTTCGCTCACGAGACTAGCGAGGAGCGGTGAGCGAAGCGAACCGCTCCTCGAAGTTAATCGAGCGGGGAGCGGGAGCGACCCGCGAGATTCCGAAGAGCGCTGAACGCTCTTCGACGTCTCGTTCGCTTACTCCGCTCGCTCACGAGACTAGCGAGGAACAGTACGGAACCGACGGCCGTTCTCGCTTCCTAAAGTTCCATCTCGTCGTCCAGTCGTTCGACCACTGCCTCGACATCGGTGGCCGATTCGACGGCTTCCATCACCGTTTCGCGGATGCGAACGTCGTCGGCACCGGCGTCGTAGTGCCGCAGGTAGTCGACCCGCGAGTGTTCGGAGAAGGCGTGCCGAATGGCGAAGTAGCCGTCGGGGACGAGGGTACTGCAGACCGCACACTGGTGGCGCTCGTGGGCCGTCGCCTGGTGGACCAATAGCTCCTCGACCGCCTCGGCGTCGTACGAACAGTCCTCGATGGCACACGCCCACATAC
>PXSL01000101.1:0-5900 GCA_003022815.1 Halobacteriales archaeon SW_5_68_122
CGACGTGTACGGCCACGGCCGCTCGGAGGAGCTGGTCGGGGAGGCCCTCGGCGGGATGCGCGAGGAGGTCACCGTCGCGACGAAACTCGGCTACGACTTCTACAACAACCCGCAGGCGGGCCACGGCGAACTCCCCAAGGAGATGAACCGCGAGTACCTCGAGGAGGCCTTCGAGAAGTCGCTGGACCGACTCGGTCTCGAGCGGGTCGACGTCCTCCAGTTGCACAACGCCAACGTCGAGGAGATGGACGCCGACGTTCTGGAGTTCCTCGACGAGGTCCGCGAGGAGGGCCGCGCCGACGCCGTCGGGCTGGCGCTGGGGCCCTCCATCGGCTGGCTCGCGGAGGGCGACCTCGCAATCGAGGAGGAGTTCGACTCCGTCCAGCTGGTGTGGAACCTGCTGGAGCAGGAGGTCGGCAACCACTTCCTCGAGACCATCGAGCGGACCGGCTCGACGACGAGCCTCATCCCGCGGGTGCCGCACTCCTCGGGCCTGCTGAACGAGCAGGTCACCCCCGAGACGGAACTCGGCGAGGGCGACCACCGCGCGTACCGGCCCGACGAGTGGTACGAGTCCGGCTGGGAGAAACTGGAGGCGCTGCGGTTCTTGGAACGCGCGGAGCAGGGCTCCGCGGACCGTTCGAGCGGCGAAGAGCCGCGAGAGCGAGAGGGTGAACGCACGATGGGCCAGGCCAGCCTCCAGTGGCTGCTGTACCACGACGAGGTGGCGACGGTCACGCCGACGTTCCGGACCCGCGGGGACATCGACGAGTGGGCGGCCGCAAGCGAGGTCCCGCCGCTGACCGACGAGGAGTACGAGCGGGTCCGGGCGCTGTACGCCGACGATTTCGGCATCGAGCGCGACGACGGGATGGACGCGCTGCGCTCGTCGGTCGGCGGCGAGGACATCGAGGCCGCCGGCCTCGAGAAGGAGTCTGCCGGGAGCTAGCCGCCAGGCGAACAACTCTGCCAGCTGTGCCCGTCTCGACCCTCGGTGCCGTGAAACGGCTTTCATCGAGCGACTACTGTCGAACGTCCCGAACCGATTTTCACGTAATTACGGTCGGTAGTATAAGCGGGTGCCCGCCGAAACGACACGCATGTCCGGGCCAGTCGAGGGCAACACCTATATGCTCGAGCGGGCGTTCACCGAGGCTGAGGTCCGCCAGTTCGCGGCGCTCTCCGGGGACGACCAGCCGCGGCACACCGACCCCGATGAGTCGGGTCGACTGCTGGTCCACGGGCTGTTGACCGCCACGCTGCCGACGAAAATCGGCGGCGACCTCGAAATGCTCGCCCACGAGATGCGCTTCGAGTTCCGCCGCCCGGTCCACACGGGCGAGACGGTCACCTGCGAGTGGACCCACGAGACCGTCGAAGAGCGGGCGGACCGTTACGCGGTGATTGCCGACGTGGTCTGTACGAACGGGTCAGGCGAGACCGTGCTGACGGCGGAGATAGAGGGCTTCGTCCGGAAGGAGAACGACTGATAGTGACTGCTGTAAGTCAGTACCGGATCGACCGCCCGACCGCAGACGGTCATACCGGCCAAATGGTCACAGGAATCGGCATGAACAGTCTTCAACTCCGAAACGCCGTTATGTCTCGGTCGCCGACCATCAGTATGGGACTCATCAGGGTCATTTGGGGGGCCGCGACCGGGCCGACGGCGATGGCCTCCTACGACGCCGCCCTCGCGGAGGCGAACGTCCACGACTACAACCTCGTCCCGGTGTCGTCGGTCGTGCCCGCGGGGGCGGCAGTCGAGGCCGTCGGCGAGGCGCCCGACCTGGGGCCGGCCGGCGAGCGCCTCACCGTCGTCGAGGGGCGGGCCACGGTGGCGCCCGACGAGACGGGGCCAGCCGTCGCCTCGCTGGGATGGGCCCGCGAGGCCGATGGCCCGGGCCTGCTGTACGAGGCGGCCGGCACCGACCCCGACGCCGTCGCGGCGCGCCTGACGGCCGGCCTCGAGGCCGGCCGCGACCTCCGCGAGTGGGCCTTCGAGGAGACGGGCCGGCGGACCGTGACCGCGGAGGCGGCCGACGACGCCCACACGACGGCAGTCGTCCTCGCGGTCTACGGGGAGAGCACACCACTGCTTTGACATCCTCCCCGTCCTGAATGGCGAGGATTCCTCCGGTGGGGGTTCGGCCGGCCTACGCCGACTGAGCCACGGAAGTCTTTTGCTGGTGCGTGCGAGCCTCGTTGGGACAAGAGCGTGGCAACTCTGACCAGTTGTGGTCGTCCCACTTGAGGCGCACGGGCCGTGCCATCGGCCCTACTTCGTCGTTCGTTTGCTGTGCGAGGAACTTCGCCGATGCATCGAGGTCCGCATGCCCCTCGTAGCCACACGGACACCAGAAGTCGTCGCCCGAGCGAACGGTGTCCTCTCGTTCGCCACACTCGGGACACTCCCGCGTCGTGTTCGCTTCTGGCTTCACTTCGACCGAGATACCGTACTCGGCGGCGGTATATGCCAGTCGGTCGATGAACGCGCGGAACGCCCAGAAGTTGTGCGTCTTGGCGTTCACCTGCACTGACCAGTGGTTGTCGAGCACGCCTTTGAGCGCGCCGACGTACACCGTCGAAACGCCTTCGGCGTAAAGGCGTTCCATCAGGTCGCGGGCGAGTGCGTCCTGAGCATGGTCCCGCCGGTTCGTTCGCTTCCGGTACAGTCGCCGAACTCGCTTCGATGTGTACTGGCCTTCTTCTCGCTTCACACGCGAACGGTGGTCGGCGATTTCGTGGGTGGTTTCGCGGAACCGCTCGAACAGGTCGCGTCCGCCGTAGAGGAGTTGCGTTCCGGTGGTCGTACTGCACGCGACGATGACTGACCGCTCACGTTGTCGTAGTACAGTTCGAGTTGGCCGGGGTCGCCGTCCCACTTCGGCTCACCTTGCACATCGAGACGGAGCCGTTCGCGGTGGCCGATGTCGTATTCCTCTTTGAGTTGTTTGCCGACCGGGACATCAAGGATGGACTGTTCGCGGGTGCCCGACGCCCACCGGAGCGTGTATTGGTCGTCGCGGATGTACGTCCGCAATTCTCTGCCCTCTTGTTCGTTGCCCCAGTAGCCGGGGAGTCCGTTCGCTTCCCCAGCTTCTTTCAGCGTGAAGAACGACCGCCACACTTGGTCGTTTTTGCGAATCACCTGTTGGGCGGTTGCGGAGCCGACGACGCCTTTGTACCGGCCGTAGTGGTCGTCGGCTTCCCAGATGGGCTGGTCGATGTTTGGGTCGGTGAAAAACTGTCTCCGCCCGTAGTTGACTTCGTTCCACAGGGAAGCAGAAGCGTCCAACAGTCGCCGAAGACACTCCGCGTCCGCGTCGGAACGTGGAACAACCCGGAACGTGTTGACGCGCTTCACGAGTGTTGCTCCTCGATGTACTGTTCGATAGCGTCTTTCGAGACACTGCCAGCGGTCCCGATGTAGTACGAGCGCGTCCACTTGATACGGTCGTCGTGCCGGTCATTGTACCACCGGGCGGAGATACCCTTGAGCCAGTTGACCAGCAACGAAGGGGCGTTTCGTGGGGGACTGCCGACGAACAGGTGAACGTGGTCGTCCATGATATTGGTTTCGACCAGTTCGATGTCCTTGTCATCGCAGATTTCGGCGAAGATGCTTTCGAGTGCGTCTGCCTTGCCCGTCAGTACCGGCTGTCGGTACTTCGGTACGAATACTACGTGATAGTAGAGTTCGTAGACCGCATGACGAGTACTCTTTGGCATCCATGTATACTATAGTCAGCCGGACGCTTAACCGCTCCGGTCGAACCCCGGCCATGCTGTGGTCGGTGGGTTATGGAATCAAGCTTGCGGCGCGTATCCCCGCTCTAAAAGACGGGGCTTTGCGCCCGTGTTTCACGTAAGCCTCCGTTTGAGTACGGTTCTCACCGGAGCCGACGAGTTTTTAACGAGTTGTGCTGTAAACGAATCAAGTCACATGCACGGAAACTCGCCACACGCCGGCCCGGCCGAGGCGGAACCGTCGACCGAGCGCCGCCGGGCGCTCCGCCGCGAGCTTGTGAACGTCGCCGCCTCGACTCGGGAACTCCTGTCGGACGAGTTCGTCGTCGGCGGCGAGATATCGGGCAACGCCGACGGCCTCCAAGCCACCGTCGCCGTCCGCCCGCCCGCCGGGTCGGTCGTCTCTGCCGGCTTCGAACCGGCCGACGACGAGGCCGCCTCCACCGAGTCGCTCGCCCGTGACCTTGCCGCCGGCGCCGTCCTAGAGGCGAAACATTCCGGGCGGAACGGCCCGCACGCGGCCCGGTAAGGCCCTCCGTCGACGCCCGCCGATTCCCTTCTGCTCCGAACTGATTAACCCAAACCCTGTTGGTGTCGACCGCCGGACCCGGCCACTCATATGCGCCGCTCCCGAGACACCCGGTATGCTCATCACGCTGGAGGGCATCGACGGCAGCGGCAAGACCACCGTCGCGGAGGCCCTGCAGGACACCCTCCCGGAGGCGGTGTTCACCCGAGAGCCGACCGACTCGTGGTACGGCGAGGCCGTCCAGCGGTCCATCGGGGACGACGGGGCCGACCCGCTAGCGGAGCTGTTTCTCTACACCGCCGACCACGCCGACCACCTCTCGCGGGTCGTCCGGCCGGCCCTGGAGTCTGGGAAAGTAGTCGTCTCCGACCGCTACTCGGACTCGCGGTACGCCTACCAGGGAGCGACGCTGGACGGCGTCGTCCGGCGGCCGGTGGAGTACGTCCGGGGCGTCCACGAGCCGTTCACCCGGGCGCCGGACGCGACGCTGTACTTCGACGTGCCGCCGGAGACGGGCGCCGAGCGGGCGGGCGCCCGGTTCGTCCGCATCGACGCCACCCGGCCGCCCGAGGCGGTCGTCGCCGCCGCCGAGGACGCCGTCGAGCGGCTGCTCTAAATGGTGTCGGGCACCTCGACCTCGTCGGGCGACGGCATCCAGAAATAATCGAAGGCGATGCCGAGCGTCAGCGGCACCAGTACGGTCACCCCGACGACGGTCGCGGCGCTGCCGAGGTCCGGACCGAGCGCCTGCCCGAGCAGTAGCGTCACGACCACCAGCACGACCGGCGTCAACAGCAGCGTGTAGAGGACGCCGCCCCAGCGGGTCTCCAGCCGGACGCGGAACATCCGGGTACAGACCGCGGCCAGGAACGTGTTCAGGCCGACGAGGATGAGCAGTCCGACCGCTTCGAAGGCCGAAACCATACGCTTTCTACGGAGTCGAGGCTTTTTGATTTGTCCGTCCGGTACGGCTTTGACCCCGGGTCACGGAGGGAGACCATGCATCGCGTTATCGGCGAACGAGACCCGGTGTCGGTCGACGCCGACCACGCCCGATTGCTGCTCCGGGAGATGGTCCGGGCCCGCGTGTTCGACGAGCGTGCGTTTGCCCTCCAGCGACAAGGGTGGATGAGCGGCTATCCGCCGTACCGGGGCCAGGAGGCCTCCCAGGTGGGGGCGGCGCTGGCGATGACCGACGACGACTGGCTGGTGCCGACCTACCGGTCGAACGCGATGCAACTGGCCCAGGGAGTGCCGATGGCGGACCTGCTCCGGCTCCGCCGCGGCTACCCCGAGTTCGGCTCCGGCCACGACGTCCCGGTGCTTCCGCAGGCGGTGCCCATCGCCTCCCAGATTCCCCACGCGACGGGGCTGGGGATGGCCGCGGACTACCGGGACACCGACGAGGCCGTGGTCTGTTGTTTCGGCGACGGCGCCACCTCCGAGGGCGACTTCCACGAGGGGCTGAACTTCGCCGGCGTGTTCGAGTCGCCCGTGGTGTTCTTCTGTGAGAACAACGGGTGGGCGATATCGACCCCGGAGACCGAACAGACCGCGAGCGAGACCATCGCGGTCAAGGCCGAGGCCTACGGCATCGAGGGGCTCCGCGTCGACGGCAACG
>PXSL01000101.1:5979-6575 GCA_003022815.1 Halobacteriales archaeon SW_5_68_122
GCCCGAGTCGGTCTGCGGGTCGGTCCGGGAGTCGGCCCGGGCGGCCGCGGACGAGGAGTTCGACGACGCCCGCGAGGAGGCCGAACAATCGACGCCGGATCCCGGCGACGTCTTCGACAACGTCTACGAGGACCCGACGCCACCCCTGGAGCGACAGCGGGCGGAACTGGAGGCGCACATCCGGCGGTCCGGCGACCGTTCCAATTTTCAGTAGCTTTCAGTAGTACACCGCAAGAAACGGGTACACTGCTGGACGACTGGGCCACGTCCATTGCTACCATCCGCATTCGACTCGGGCACGGCGACGGCGGGCGCTATGACAGCCGACCCACCACCAGCGGTCGCCGCTGCCTGCTCGGGTTCGTAGGCGACAACGCCACGGCCGAACGTGAGTCGCGTGCCAGCGGAACGGCTAGCTAGCACGATTTCAGAATCCCCCATATAGGAGGACGTGAAACCGTGGTCTAGCTCGTCCGTCTCGCTGAAGAACACGCGAGCCACGTTCAGCGCCCCGACGTAGTCGCGGTCGCCCTCGAACCCACACCGGGCGTTGTCACACCGGAAATGCCCGCCCCACCACACTTCCTCGTGATGAT
>PXSL01000102.1:0-10462 GCA_003022815.1 Halobacteriales archaeon SW_5_68_122
GCCGTCTCGTGGACCAGCTGACGGGGGGCCTCGTGCTCGCGGGCCCACTCGTCGCGCTCCTCGTAGTCCATGCCGGAGAGCTTCCGAATGCCGCGCTGGATGTTCCGCTGGTGGGTGACCGCCTGGTTGACGTCGCCGGTGCCGGCCTCGCCCTTGGTGCGAATCATCGCCGCGCCCTCGTCGATGCGTCGCAGCGCCTCCCCGAGGTTGCGGGCGCCGCAGACGAACGGCGACGTGAACTCGCGCTTGTCGATGTGGTACCGCTCGTCGGCCTGCGTCAGCACCTCCGACTCGTCGATCATGTCGGCGCCGGTCGCCTCGAGGACCTGGGCCTCGGCGGTATGGCCGATGCGGCACTTGCCCATCGCGGGAATCGACATCTCGTCGATGACCGCCTCGAGGCCGCCGGGGTCGGCCATCCGGGCGACGCCGCCGCGCTTGCGGATGTCCGCCGGGACTGACTCGAGGTGCATCACCGCCACCGCGCCAGCGTCCTCGGCGATGCGGGCCTGCTCGCGGGAGACGACGTCCATGATGACGCCGCCCTTCTGCATCTTGGCGAAACCGCGCTTCACGAGGTCCGTTCCGCGACGGAGTTCCTCGATGTTCGTTTCACTCATGTACATACACACGGGGCGAACGCACTTAACCCGTGTCGTTCGCCCCCCCGGTTTCCGGCTGTTCTCGTCCGTCGGCGTGGGTGTTTTGGTGCGCCGGGCCGGTGTGATCGCCATGGACCTCCGAGGTCGGGCCGGGAATGTCGTCGACCGGGCCGGAGACGTCATCGACCGTGGACGTCCGCTCGTCGAGTCGGACGTTCCGCGCGATGACCTGCCGTGGTACGTCGCGCCGCTACCGGAACGGCTGGAGAACCTGGGACTGAACCTCGCGTGGCTGATCATCGCCGTCAACCTCGCCGGCACCGCCTTCGGCTTCTACTACTACCGACTTCAGTTCTCCCGCACGCCCGTCGAGATGTGGGCGTTCGTCCCCGACAGCCCGCTGGCAACGCTGTTCATCGCGCTCGCTTTGGCCGCCTGGAAACTGGACCGCCAGCAGGAGTGGCTCACCGCCCTGGCCTTCTACGGGAACATCATCCTCGGCGGGTGGACCGTGTACGTCCACCTGGCGTTCTACGAGAGCTTCGGCTATCTCGGCCTCGCCATGCGGCAGTTCCTCATCTGGAGCCACGCCGCGATGGTCCTGCAGGCGTTTCTCCTGCACCGCATCGGCGAGTTCCGGCCCCGGGCAATCGGCCTCGCAACGCTATGGTACGCTGTCAACGCCACCGTCGACTACTTCATCCCGGTGCTGGGCGACCCCCACCACACTATCATCCCGCTGCAGGACGACGCACAGGTCGGCCTCGGCGCCGATGCCCTCGGCGTCGCCGGCACCGGCGCGTTCGTCCTACTCATCGTCTCAGTGTACTTCGCCATGCTGACCCGCGTCGAGAAACAGCGGTCCCGGCGCGAGCGTCCACCGTGAGCCGTTAGTATAATTTTTCGTATATATCCTGAACGACTACCGTGTTACTCCTTACATCTCATTTCAAACCGTGAACGACCGAAATCGCTCGTCGTTCCGTGCTAGCGCTTCTCAGTTCCTATCCGATTTCTTAGGGTATTTACGTCCGGAGCCACTATTCAAAAACGAGTAGAAGAGCACCGCTCAACGGCCGACTGCGAACCCTCTAAAAACAATGTTCACGTATCCCAACTCCGAACCCGTAACGCCCACGGACAGCCTTCCCGTTGTGGGACTGCTGCTGTTTCCCCTACTGCTGGTGGGGATCTTCGCCGCCCTCAGCTATCCGCTGTACGCGCTCGGCGCCGTCGGGGCCGTCGTGGTCGCGCGACGCTCCGGCCGGGCGCTGGCGGCACGTCTCGCCCGCGACGCCGACCGCGTCCGTGAGTTTCCGCTCCCGGGCGTCGGCACCGTCCGGTTCACCGTCGAACCCCGGTAGGAGCGGGACTCGAGCCTCGAATCGCTATTTTCGTTCGCGCGTTCACGCCTACAGCTCGGACTGGTCCGCGTGCGAGCGGACCCACAGTTCACCGATGCGCGAAAGCCGCGTCCGGTAGGACTTGCCGTGGGACTCCTGTTCGATGTACCCCTTCCCCCCCGGCCCGAGGCGGTCGACGTTGTAGATGACCTTCGAGCGGAACGAGTCGGTGTACTCCTCGCCCAGCTCGCGGGCCAGCGTCCCTGCAAGCTCGGAGACGGACTCGAACTCGCCGTGCTCGCCCAGCGTGAAGAGGATGAGTTCCTCGAACGGCTTGACGTTCGAGAATGACGCCACCGGCAGCTCGATGACGTGGCTGTCGCCGAACTGCTTGGCGCCGATGGTGGTGCCGCGCTCGTCGAACTCCGCCAGCAGGTCGTCGATGGCCTCGAGGCGGCCCTCGACCCGCTCGAGTTCCGTCGTCATGACAGCCCCCTCGCCGTCGGCGTCCCGGGTGCCGTCCAGCAGTTCGACCAGCAGTTCCCGGGCCTCCCGCAGCTGCTCGGCCAGCTCCGTCTCCAGGTATTTCTCCGGGACGGTGTAGTAGGTGTGGATGCGCCGGCGGTCGTCCTCGCGCTCGACCATGATGGAGTGGGCGGCCGTCGCAAAGGCAAACGAGACGGTCCGCGGCATCGCCGAGACGTTGACCCACACCCCGCTCTCGCCGTCGTCGGTCCGGTCGAGCTCGGCGTTGATGAGCCCGAACGCCTGCTCGAAGGCCGCGTCGTAGTCGTACACGTCCTTGACGACGACTCGCTCGGTGTCGGCGCCCAGCAGGTTTCGGTAGTCCTGCTCGAGCTTCTCCGCGAGGTTCCGGGAGTACTCGACGTTGGCCTCGCTACCGACGGCGCCCTCCAGCAGGACCACCCGGTCGACGTCGAGCTGGTCGCGGACCAGCGGCGCGATGAGCCGGTCGTAGTCGAACCCGACCGGAACGATGTGGGTCTGCATACCGGGCACAACGGGCTAATGTTTGAATAAAGCACCAGTTTCGCTACCGTTGATACGTGCATTGCCGATATTTGTCGCCGTGCTTTCGTGGGCTTTCGTTAATACGTATTGCTATGGTCGTTTCCATACTGCCGGCTGTAACTATACCGGCAGACGTAAGCAAGATACATTTAGCCCGGGGACCGTGACGACTGATACGTATCAAACGTTACTCAGAAGACAGTCTCGAAGAAAGCGCCGACATGATTTCCCAAGAGAGTTGCGCTGGGTTTCGAGCGTGGAACGTATGTGATTCGTACGTGTATCCGGCGTTGCCAGTGCGTTCCTGAAAGTGTCCTCGCCCGTCAACATGCTCTTGCTCGTGGTGGTGCCATCCGAAGTCGGTTTCCTCGTCACTGTAGTGAAACTCGAACTCGGGGCATGCATCCGGTGTCTCTCCTGCAAACCAGTGAACAGTCAACGTTGCACTTCCGCGTTCGATTCCCCATCGCTCGACCGCTAGGTCTGCCCGTATCTCCGTAAAATTGCCATCCGGGAAACCCTGTACGGCAGTAACTATTGGATGCCGTTCGAGCGCTTGCCAGATTGCACGAAGTGCTCGATGAGAAGCTTCGGCTGAACTGTATGAGTCAGCCATTCGGTGGCGCTACGCGGATACCCGGAAATCGTCGGTGTACGTTTCGTA
This sequence comes from Halobacteriales archaeon SW_5_68_122, assembly GCA_003022815.1. The sequence continues at coordinate 3,642 of PXSL01000102.1, forward strand.
GTTTTCGATCGCATCCTCGAGGACTGAGAGACGATAGAGTGCGAGTTCCCAGTTACTTGCGGTTTTCTTGAAATCCCGCGTCCGCGATGCGGTATCCGTCTCTGCGGCACGGGAACGGAGTTCGTCGGGGGAGTCCACGCTGTAATCAGTTTCCCAGTCTTCAAGTTGGGACTGTAGCTCGACTTTCAGGTCGATTAATCCGTCGCGGTTGTGCTCTTCGAGAAGGTCCCGAACTGTTTGGATTCGTACATGGAGTGGGTCGGGGAAGTAGAGTGTGCCATCATCGCGTTCCGTTTTTAGCAGTACGTTCAGGTTGACGAGTCGTTCAAGATGGTCTCGTGCTGTATTCTCCGCGACGTGGGCCTCATCCGCAATGTATGATGCTGGACGTGGTTTGGAGACTGTAGTGCCGACTGATTGAACACGGTCGAACGCCGTTGTGTGTTCTTTCCATGCTCTAACACCCGGTTTCTGATCGCTCATGACTCCATCTAACGGACATAGCACAATAAACCTATCCCCAGATAATATAATTGCTCTCGCGTTTTTCAGATTATGGACCTGAATGGACACCAGTCTCACTCTCCGCTTCCTCCGTCGTTCTTCGGGACCGACGTGCCGTCTGTACCCGCTACCGGCACGCCGTGACGTTCCCGTCGTCAGCGCGTCGGAGCTGGAGGACCATCGGCCCGCCATTGGACTGATCGCTGAAGACGAGGCGGCCGCCAATCAGGACGGCACGGTCGACCGAGCGCCACCCGTCGCTGGCGGCATCGGCCTCGACCGCGCGGAACTGGATTCCCTCGCGGTCGACCGGGAGCGTCCCCGCACTCACCGTAGCCGACAATCAGGGGCGTCTGGTCGCCCTCAACTACTGTCCTCCGCTCGTGTCACGCTCCCGTTAGCGACGCTCCGGAGAGGTGTATGGTGTCGTCGGGGGGCCTAGCGGACTCCACGAAGCGGCCGGCGACCTGACGGCTGACGCCGTTCAACACATCTCGCCGAGGTCCCGCCAGTCGTCGGCCGCGCGCACGTCGACGGTCACCTCGTACCCGCACCGCTCGCAGTAGAACTCGACGCGCCGGTAGTCGGGCCGGAACTCCTCGGTCACGTCGTGCTCGGTGCACGTGACACGGATGCCCAGTTCCTCCGCCTCGGGGACCTCGACGGTGTAGGCCGTCATGGTATCATTGGACGGGCCGACCCATCGTAAAGCTACGCACCGAGCGCGGACCTGACGGGTCGCCAATAGCTCCCCCGCGGTTTTATTTCGATCTCGCTCGTAGCTGTGAATGGTGTTAGCTATGAGCAAGGACATCCTGATGATAGTCGGCGACTTCGGCGAGGACTACGAGATAATGGTACCGTTCCAGGCCCTCCAGACGGTGGGCCACGACGTTGACGCGGTCTGTCCGGAGAAGGAGGCCGGCGACACGATAAAAACGGCCGTCCACGACTTCCGGGGCGACCAGACGTACATGGAGGCGAGGGGCCACGACTTCGAGTTGAACGCCACGATGGCCGAGGTGGACCCGACCGGGTACGACGCGCTGTGCGTGCCGGGCGGGCGCGCGCCGGAGTACCTCCGGACCCACGAGCCGGTCATCGAGGCCGTCCAGCACTTCTTCGAGGCCGACAAGCCCGTCGCGGCGCTGTGTCACGGGCCGCAGATACTCGCGGCGGCGGACGTCCTCGACGGCTACGAGATGACCTCCTACCCCGCCTGCCGGCCCGAGTGCGAGGCCGCGGGCTGTTCGTGGGTCGACGGGGTCGTCCGGGACGGCAACCTCGTCACCGGGCAGGCGTGGCCCGACCACCCCGAGTGGCTGGCCGCGTTCATGGAACTGCTCGGCGACGAGGTGCGCCACGGCCGGCCGGCGGCCGCCGACGACGACTGACTCATGCTGATTGCTGTGGCCGTTTGCCGGGACGACCGCCCGCAGTCGGACGGTCGCTCCGGTACTGACGCACAGCAGTCAGTATCAGTACTCGTGGAAGGTCCGGCCGCACTGGGTGCATTCCACGCGTGCGCGCCGGAACAGCGGGTTCTTCTTCACGACCGGACCGTTGCAGTCGGGACAGACGCCGGTCCCGTCCCCGTCGGCGACCCGCGTCGACAGGTCGAGGAGTAGCCCCTCCAGTTCCTCGATGCGCTCGTTCTGCTCTTCGACCGTCTCCTGGAGCTCCTCGAGGCTCTGTTCGCGGTCCTCGACGGATTCGACGTCCAGAACGGCCTCGCTGGTCTCGGCCTCGCTGGTCTCGACCGACTCTTCGGTCTCCACCGTTATCTCTTCCTCGTCTGTCGGCCCGTCGTTCGTCATGTGTGGGCGGTGGGGCTGTTCACAGTTCAATTTACTGGTGGTCCGGGCGCGAGCGAGCCTCAGCGGCAAAATGCCTCGGTCGCGCGTCTACCCAATAGTTTGGGTAGCACCCTCTTTGTCCCTTGGCAATTATTTCGTCGTGTATGTTGCCACTACAGATGGCAGAATTGGGCGTAGAGGGCGAGGGCATCTGGCTTGCCCTCGGGACAGTGCTCATGCTCATCGGAACGGTCGTGTTCCTCGCGATGGGCTGGGGCGAAGATGACCCGCGCAAGAAGGAGTTCTACATCATCACGACGCTGATTCCAGGCATCGCAGCGGCGTCGTACCTGTCGATGTTCTTCGGATTCGGATTGACCCAGGTACCGGTCGATAGTGCCTACAACAGCTTCGCGGCGGCGAACGACGGTGTGCTCGAAATTTACTGGGCCCGGTACGCCGACTGGCTGTTCACCACGCCGCTGCTGCTGCTCGACATTGGCCTGCTGGCCGGTGCCAGCAACCGCGACATCGGTGCGCTCGTGGGCCTCGACGGCTTCATGATCGTCACCGGTCTGGCCGCGGCACTGATGAAGACGAGCGTCGCGCGGTACGCGTTCTGGACCATCAGCACCATCGCGATGGTGCTCCTGCTGTACTTCCTGTTCGCGGTGTTCTCCGAGGCGGCCGCCGACCTCGACGAGGACGCCAAGGGGACGTTCAACGTACTTAGGAACCTCATCCTGGTGACGTGGACGCTGTACCCGATCGTGTGGCTCGTCGGCACCGAGGGTGCCGGCGCGGTCGGCCTGTACGTCGAGACCCTGCTGTTCATGGTGCTCGACGTCACCGCGAAGGTCGGCTTCGGCTTCATCCTGCTGCGGAGTCGGGCCATCGTCGGCGAGGGCTCGGCCCCGACGCCGTCCCGCGAGGAAAGCGCCGCGGACTGAGAACGGCACGCTAACCGGTCGCGATTTTTTTGGACGTACCAACCGTGAGAAGACATGAGTGAGGAAGACCTGGCCGTCGAGGAACTGAACGCACGGGCCGTCGTCGGCATGGTCCTGTCGGTGGGCGCCGGCGTGGTCGGGCTGTTCCTGCTCCCGGTACTGCGAAACTTCGGGCTGAGTTTCAACATCGCCTTCTGGTCGCTGCTCACCCTGGAGTTTCTGGCCGTCATCGGCGTGACCGTGTCGGTGCTACGGCTTCACGAGAAGCGGTCGTTCGACTGACCGAGGCGGTTCTCCAGCGAGTCGTAGTAGGCCCGCTCCTCGGGAGAGACCGAGGGGTCGACCGCCTCGAGGGCAGCCTTGAGGTGCCGGACGGCGACGACCGGCGCATCCGCGGTCGAATCGTCCTCCTCGACGTGCTCCTCGAGAGCCAACAGCCCCGCCTGCCGGACCACTGCCGCGATGTCGCTGCCGGTGTAGCCCTCCGTCCGGTCGGCCAGCTCCCCGTAGTCCGGCGCCTCGACGGGCCGGTCGCGGGTGTGGACGCGGAGTATCTCCTCGCGTCCGGCCCGGTCGGGAATCGGCACCTCGACCAGCCGGTCGAACCGGCCCGGCCGGAGGAGCGCGTCGTCGAGGCGGTCCGGCCGGTTGGTCGCGCCGATGACCGTCACCTCGTCGCCGCCCGTCAGGCCGTCCATCTCGGTGAGCAGCTGCGAGACGACCCGCTCGGGCGCCGACCCGTCGCCGTCCGTCGACCGGGCCGTTCCGAGACCGTCTATCTCGTCGAAGAAGACCACCGTCGGCGCGCTGGCGCGGGCCTGCTCGAACACCGACCGGACGGCCCGCTCGCTCTCGCCGACGTACTTGTTCATCAGTTCCGGGCCGCTGACGGAGACGAAGTTGGCGTCGGTCGTGGAGGCCACCGCCCGAGCCAGCATCGTCTTGCCGGTGCCCGGCGGCCCGTACAGCAGCACGCCGGCCACGGGGTCGATACCGAGCGATTCGAACCGCTCGGGGTACCGTATCTGCCACTCGACGGCCCGCCGGAGTTCGCGCTTGGGCGTCTCAAGGCCGCCGATGTCGTCGAAGCTGGTCGACGGGACCCGGCGGCGGTCGCCCGCCAGCTCCCGGGGACCGGTCTCGGCCAGTGCCGTCTCCATGTCGGCCCCGGTGAGCTTCGGGCGGTCGGCGTCGGAGCGGACGGTGGCGGCCTCGATTGCCCGCGACCGCAGCGCCAGCAAGTCAGCGGCGACGTACCCGAACGCCCGTCGGCCGATTTCGTCCAGGTCTACCGTCGGGTGGATCGGCGTGTTCCGTGTCAGGACCGAGAGAACGGCCGCGCGGTCCTCATCGGTCGGCCGGTCGACCCGGACCGTCCGGGCGAGCCGTTTCCCGCGCAGAAAGGAGGCGGGAATCGCGTCGGCGTTTCTGGCCTCGCCGACCACCACGACCCCGGGTTCGTCGGCGAAGCCGGCGAGCCACTCCCGCAGGCGGGCGGCCCCGGAGCTGTCGGCGGACTCGGCGAGGAACGCGTCGAGGCCGTCGACGTGGACGATTCCGGGACCGTAGCCGGAGACGGCCGCGCCCGCCCGCCGGAGGCGGTCGTCGACGGCGTCGGGGTCGCCCGGCGGGAGCGCCCGCGCGTCGACGGAGTGGACCGTCGCCGAGGCCCGCCAGACGGCGTGGCCGAGCAGGTGGGTCTTGCCGACGCCGGCCGCCCCGACCAGGAGGACGCCGGCCCGGCCAGTCCCGCCGAGCGCCGCGTGGCGATCCTCGTCGGTCAGCGGGCCGACCACCGCGGCGTCCAGTTCGGCGACGGTCTCCTCATAGCCGCCGACCCCCTCGGGGGATACCGGCCCGACCCGCCGGGCGTTCGCCGTCGGCGCCGGGCCGTCCTCCAGTTCGATGGTCGTGCCGTCGGCGACGGTGACGGGGTCGTCCGGCCGCGTCTCGGTCACCCGGAGCGGCACCGACAGCGACCCGTCGAGAAACGAGACGTTAAGCTCGTCGTGGACGGACAGCGGCCGGTTGCCGACGGCCGCACGAACCGTTGGTTCGCCGCCGGACAGCGAGAGCTGCGGGACCGGCGCCAGCCGCACCACCTCCGCAGGCGTCGGCGAGGCGGGTTCGAGGAGCACCGGCGACCCGTCCTCGACGTCCAGCCGGTCGCTCGCCTCGGCGTCGAGTCGGACGGTCCCCCGTTGGAGCGAGTCGTCAACGGCCGCCCGCCGGAGCGCCGACCCGCCGGCGCCGTCGAAGAGCCGCACCGAGTCGCCGGTCCCGACCCCGAGCGTCGAGGCGACATCCGCCGGTATCCCGACGGCTCCCTCGTCGGCTCCGAACGTCGCTACTGCGCGGGTGCGTCGGGCCATGCTACTTCTGTAGGGCGTCGGGGAACGGACTGCCGTGGAGGAGGTACCTGGCGGCACCGAACGCGACGGCGGCGAGCGGCGCGAACAGGATGGCCGCCTGGACGGTCCACCCGTTGAGGTAGGTGATGACGTTCCCGATGACGACGACGACGATCGCCGCGATGAGCGGCAGCCAGTCCTCGCGGTAGATGCCGACCATGCGACCGTCGTCCGGGTCTTGGCTTGAGGAGCTCATCGTCGTGCTGCGAGGCGGCCGGCCGACCGGCCCAACAGGAGTATCAAGACGCCGACGCCAAGCATCGGAACGGCCTCGAGACCCGCCCCGTCGAGCAACCCTATCGTTCCGACGGCGAACGCGCCGACCGCGAAGACGGCGTGGGCGAGAAACACCCACGGGTGGACGTTCTCGAGGCCGAGCAAACGCAGCCACGCCGGGCTCGTCCCGGACCGGTCGGGTTCTGACACGCTTTCGAGGAGGGCGTCCTAAGTCAAGAAGCTGGTGTCCGGGGAAGTGTGCGCCCCGTGCGGACTGTCGTGGCTGCACGTCCGTGGGGGACGGTCTGCCGGGGGCGCCGACCGGGGCCGGACGACGACAGCCCGTATCAGTCAGCGCTGGTCCCGAAGTACTTCGAGCGGTCCTCGGCTGCGGCGGGCGAGGTCGCAAGGGAGACGCCGACCGTCATGAGCAGGCCGAGGAGCATGCAGTACAGCGCGACGCCCCATCCGAAGTAGGCGGGCGCCAAAAGCGGTACCTCGCCGGCCGCGGGCAACTCCACGACGTAGGGGCCGGCAATCTCCAGGCGGAACGGGAGGTAGACGAGTGTCGGCACGAGAACCCCGGCGAACATGCCGTCCCGGGTCGTCCCCGACCAGTACAGCGCGAGAACGACCGGCAGGGTCAGCTGGGCGAACCCGCCGAAGGCGACGTCGCCCAGGTTGACGAGCACCTCGCCGACGGCGCCGGGCGAGCGGCCGAACCGGAGGCTGGCGACCAGCGCGGCAATGGCGAAGACGGCAACGCCGACGCGCCCGAGCAGGTCCTCGCGGCGCTCGGAGATGTCGTTGTCGACCAGCGGCCGGTAGATGTCGCGGGTGAAGTACGACGACCCCGACAGCAGCATCGAGTCCGAGGAGGACATCATCGCGGCCAGCGCGCCGGCGACGACGAGGGCGGCGAACCACGGCGGCGTGTACGCCTC
>PXSL01000102.1:10513-12174 GCA_003022815.1 Halobacteriales archaeon SW_5_68_122
ACCGTCTCGGAGTCGGCGGTGAAGAACCGCTGGTTCACCTGCGGGAACATGGCGACGCCGAAGGCGATGGAGACGGCGAAGGTGAGCATCCGCTGGGGGGTATACCACCCGCCGCCGAGCGCGAAGAAGCCGGACGCCTCTTCCGCCCGGAGGCCGGCGTTGATGGTTGCGAGGCCGCCGTCGACGGCCACGAGTACCCACAGCGCCGCCACCCACACGGTCACGAGCATGAACGCGCCCTGAAGGGTGTCGGTCCAGGCGATGCCGCGGACCCCCGCCAGCACCACGTACACTATCATGAACCCGGTGATGAGCGTCGCGCCGGCCCAGAACGGGACGGCGCCGTCGGTCAGCGCCGACAGGGCGCCGCCGGCGCCGACCTGCTGGAGTATTACGTACGGGAACAGCCAGAACAGCGAGACGCCGGCGACGAGCGCCCGTAGCGCCGGCGACCCGAACCGGTCGCCGAGCATCTCCCCCAGCGTCACGTAGCCGTGGCGCCTGCCGAGGAGCCACTGCTTGTAGCCGACGATGTACCACAGCACGGCGAACAGGACGCCGTCCATCAGGCCCATCACGAGAATCCACTCGGGGCCGAACGCGTAGACGATGTTGGGGCCGCCGAAGAACGTAAACGCCGACAGTAGCGTCGCAAACACGGTGAAAAGCAGGACGACGGTGCCGAACGTCCGGCTGGCGAGGTAGTAGTCCTCGGCGGTGCGGTCGGTCACGCGGTAGGCGAGGACGCCGACGGCCAGCGCCACGAGCAGGTAGCCGACGACGATTCCCGCCTGGAGGGCGACGCTCACGGGCGGTCACCCCCGCCGTCGGCCGGCATCCCGGCCGTGATGCCGATGCCCCACGCGCGCCTCGTGAACAGCCAGAAGACGGCCGCCGCCAGCCCCATCCACCCGACGTGCCACCAGAGCCACAGCGGCAGTCCGAACGCGGTCCGGGCGTCGCCCCAGAGGAACCACGGCACCGCGAACGCGACGAGCACCGCCATCGCCGCCGCCCAGGCATACTTCTCGGGTCTCGAGGCCATATCTGGACGTATTTTCTATCCGAACGCGCCTAAGCCTTGCTGAACGGTCGACAACCGCCCCGGTCGAAGGAGAATGTTCTTCGATCGGTCAGTACACCCGCGTTCCGTTCGGCACCTCCCGCTCCGGCTGGAGGTGGACGACGCCGCCGTCGGCGTCGTCGGACTCCGCCCGACCGCCCGCGGGAGCTCGCCCCGCGCCGTCGACGCCGGTGACGAGACACTTGCTCTCGAAGCCCGCGATGTTGACCGACCCGAGGTTCACCACGGCGACGACCTGCCGGCCTATCAGCTCGTCGGGGTCGTAGTTGTCGGTGAGGCCGGCCGCCGAACCGAGCGTCTCCTTGCCGAAGTCCACCTCCAGACGGTAGACGTCCTTCCGTGCCTCGGGGAACGGTTCGGCCGCGGTCACCTCGCCGACGCGCATCTCGACGTCCTCGAGGAATGCCGTCGGGTCGATGTCGTATTCCTCGATGCCCATGGGCGGGCGTCAGCGCCCCGGCTCAAAAGTCGATGGGTCTCGGCAACGGTTCGCATGGTTTATGTGCGCTCCTGAACGTGTTTACAACGCCCATGGGGACACTCATGGACTCACGATCACCATCACCGCCCGGCGACG
>PXSL01000102.1:12185-13238 GCA_003022815.1 Halobacteriales archaeon SW_5_68_122
GCATCGACGTCGAAGTCGACTCCGAGAACGGTCAGTCGTTCGGTCGCATCACCATCGCAACCAGCCTCGACCAGGTCGAGACCGCCATCCTCGGGGCGGCCCTAGAGACCATCGACCGGGTGGGACCCTGCCGGTCGACCATCGAGGTCCGCCGCATCGAGGATGTCCGCGCCGCAAAGCGCCGTGAGGTCGTCGAGCGAGCCAAGACACTGTTCGCGGACGCCTTCGACGACTCGATGCGGACCAGCCGCGACCTCGTCGAGGAGGTCCGGGAGGCGGTTCGCGTTGAGGACATTACCGACTACCGGGGGTTACCCGCCGGCCCGAACGTCGCCGATTCGGACGCCGTTGTGGTCGTCGAGGGCCGGGCCGACGTACTGACGCTGCTCCGGTACGGCATTAAAAATGCCGTCGCCGTCGAGGGCACCGACGTGCCCACCCCGGTGGCGGACCTCACCGAGTCCCGAACGGTGACCGCGTTCCTCGACGGCGACCGCGGCGGCGAACTCATCCTCAAGGAGCTCGAACAGGTCGGCGACGTCGATTACGTCGCCTTCGCCTCCGAGGGCCGCTCCGTCGAGGACCTGGCGCGCCGGGAGGGGATGGCCGCGCTCCGCGAGAAGGTCCCGTACGACCGGGTGGCGGAACTGGAGAGTCCCAGCGAGGTGGCCCAGCCGACGGGGGCCGAACTCGGGAGCGGGACCGTCGAGGAGCCGGGCAACGGCGCTCCGAAGTCCCCCGAGGGGACGACCGACGATTCCGACGCCGAAACCGAAGTCGACCCCGCCACGGACGACGCCGACGCCGAAGCCGGGTCTGACGCGGCCGACGAGAGCGAGGCCGCCCCGGGCGAGGAACCGGCCGAGGCGGCCGACGCCGCCGAGGAGACGGAGACCGTCGAGACGCTTCCGGGACACGTCCGTGCGGTCATCGAGGCTGGAGCCGGGCGCGTGAGGCTCCTCGACTCGGCGTTTCGGACGCTCGAGGAGGGCGACGACGACGCACTCGACGTGCTGGCGGAGGCGGCCGAACCCCCGTCGGCGGTCGTCCTCG
>PXSL01000103.1:0-515 GCA_003022815.1 Halobacteriales archaeon SW_5_68_122
TCGCGTACACCTCCAGCAGCGGGGACGACCGCCGGCCGGCGTTCCACTACGCATGGGCCGTCGCTGCCGTCTCCCTCCTACCCGTGCTGGTTGCGTCGGTGGCGTTCAGCCGTATCGGGAACCCGTACATGCCCCTGGGACGGCGACTGGTCGGAGTCATTGTCCCGGTCGGCTTCCTCGTCGGCCTCTTCGCCGCCCACCGCCTCACGCTGTCGCAGTCCCCCGACGGCGTCGACGGTTCGCCCCCGCTCGCCGTCTTCGCCAACGTCGCCTTCCTCGTGCTGTTCCTCGGGGGATTCCTACTTGGCGGCGTGGCTGGCGCCGGCCCGGCGGGCGCGCTCGTCGAGACGGAGCGCCTCGGCCCGCCGCAGACTGATTTCGAGTTCTCCGAGGCCGAGACGGACGACGGGACGGTGCTCGTGGTCACACACGGGGGCGGCGAGGCGGTCCCCGCCGAGCGCCTCCGCATCACGGGCGAGGGATTCGCGAACGTGTCGGGCGTCGACCGGTCCGGA
>PXSL01000103.1:619-3999 GCA_003022815.1 Halobacteriales archaeon SW_5_68_122
TGCCCCAGCGCGAACGACGGCCGGTATGCCGCCGATTCACGACACCCAGCGGGTCGCGGTCATCGCCGACTCGCAGAACCTCTACCACACGGCTCACAGTCTCTACTCGCGGAATCTCGACTACACCGAGTTGCTGGACGCCGCCGTCGCGGACCGCGAACTGGTGCGGGCCATCGCCTACGTCATCCGCGCGGACTCGCCGGCCGAGGAGGACTTCTTCGAGGCGCTGCGGGACATCGGCTTCGAGACGAAAATCAAGGACATCAAGACGTTCGCCGACGGCACACAGAAAGCCAACTGGGACCTGGGGATGTGTCTGGACGCGGTGACGCTGGCCTCGAAGGTCGACACGGTGGTGCTGGCCAGCGGCGACGGCGACTTCGAGCGGCTCTGTACACACCTCCGCCACGAGGGCGTCCGCACGGAGGTGTTCGGCTTCGGCTCCTCGACGGCCGAGGAGCTGGTCGAGGCCGCCGACTCCTTCGTCGACATGAGCGAGAACGAGGGCCGCTACCTACTGTAGCTACGCCGGGGTCTCCTCAATGCCGGTCTGGCCGGCGGTGCTGCCGCCCTCCGTCGCCTCACGGAAGCCGCCGGCCCAGAGGTTGGCGGCGACGACGAGCGCGTAGAAGTTGAGGAAGACGCCGACCACGAACCCGAGGCCGGGGATGATGTTGAGGACGCTCGTGACGATACTGACGGCGAGGAAGACGCCGACGGAGACCAGCCACGGGACCGCGAAGTCGCCGTCGAGACCGACGCTCTTGACGACGCCGACGTCGAAGGCGGCGCCGAACCGCTCCTCGCGGGCGAAGTTGACGAGGCCGACGGCCGCGAAGTAGCCGAACACTAGAGCGAGCACGAACGTCGCCAGCATGCCAAATAGCAGGGTCCCGGCGCCGGCGGCCGCGCCCGCCTCGCTCCCGGTGAATACGGCCAGGGCCGCGCCGCCGACGGTGAGCACCATCGCGGCCAGCGGCACCAGAAAGTAGACGACACCGATGATGAACACCTTCAGCCCGTCGACGATGAGGCCGCCCCAGTCGCCGAAACTCGGCGGCTCCGGTTCGCCCTCGAGGCTGGCCTGCATCGCCCGGATCATATACCCGTAAGCGACGAACGCCGGAATCAGGAGGAAGCTGAACAGCAGCATGGCCCCCCCGATGAGTACGGTTTTCAACCAGTCGTCCGATTCCATCGGGTACGTGACCGCGTCCCCTATTGACGACATAGGAGCAAATGTATCCGGGAGATATTTATAAATACCTGACGGAGAATGGGAACGTCACGGGTCGACGCGCTACGGTCGGCGCTCGGCCGTCTCGACGATGGCCTCGCTCAGCACGTCAACGCCCAGCGCGATGGATGCCTCGTCGACGTCGAAGGTGGCGGTGTGGTGGCCGCCGGGGTGGTCGGTGCCGACGCCGACGTACGTCGCCAGGCCGCCGTTGTCCTGGACGTGCTGCATGAGGTAGGTCGCGTCCTCACTGCCGCCCAGTTTGCCCCGGCGGGTCGCTCGGTCGACGTCGGGGTGAGCCTTCGCGGCGTCGTGGACGACATCGATCAGCTCCTCGTCGCTCTCGGCCGAGGGCGCCTCCCCTTGAACGTCGACATCGACCGAACAGTCGTGGGCGAGGGCGGCGCCCTCGAGGACCTTCCGGACCCGTTCGAAGGTGAACTCCCGTATCCCGGTGGTCTCGCCGCGGGCCTCACCGTGGACGAACGCCTCCTCGGGGATGATGTTCGAGGCGGTGCCGCCGCCGACGCGGCCGGCGTTGACCCGCGAGGCGCCGTCGCTGTGTCGCGGAATCCCGTAGAGGTCGCTCACGGCGGTGGCCATCGCCTGGACGGCGTTGCGACCCTCCTCCGGGCGGGCGCCGGCGTGGCCCGGTTCGCCCTTGAAGGTCGCGTGGAACTGCGTTACCGCGAGGATGTCGTCGAGGCCGGCGACCACCTCGCCGGTCGGGTAGTCGAGGCCGACGTGGACCGCATAGAGGTACTCGGCGTCGTCGAGGTGGTCCGATTCGGCCATTGGCTTGCCGCCGCCGATGACCTCCTCGGCGGGCTGGAAGAACACCTTCAGCGTCCCCGAGAACTCGCTGTTCTTTACCGCCTCAAGGACGCCGATTCCGATGGTCGTGTGGGCGTCGTGGCCGCAGGCGTGCATCGCAGGCGTCTCCGAGCGGAACCCCTCGCGGGCCGGGAAGTGATCGCCGTCGGTCGACTCCTCGCGCGGCAGGCCGTCGATGTCGACCCGGAGGCCGACGGTCGGCCCCTCGCCCCGCTCGAGAACGGCGACACACCCGGTCCAGCCGCCGGCCATCCTCTCCAGCAGGTCGGGGTCGACGCCGGCCTCGCGGGCCCGCTCGGCCCACTCGTCGAGTTCGTCGTCGTCGGGCACGGAGAGCCGTCCGTCGGCTAGGGCCTCCCGGCCGACGTGGAGTTGGTCGACGCCGATTCGCCGCAGTTCCCCGACGACGCGGGCGGTCGTGCGGAACTCCTTCCAGGCTGGTTCGGGGTGGCGGTGTAGCTCCCGGCGCAACGAGACGAGACGCTCCTGTCGGTCCGTGCTCATACGACACCCAAGCGGTCGCGTCGGCTTAAGTGTCCCCCGCCGCCTCCGGCCGGTGTTACCGTCACTGCCGCCGCGGCCGCAACACGATACGCTCTTTTCGTTCGGGGAGCAACGCGGCGCATGGACGCGTCCGTCTCCCGTCGTCGGGTCATCTGTGGGGCCGCCGCCGCGCTGTCGTCGCTCGCCGGCTGTGGCGACCGGCCGCCGCGGCGGACCTCCCGGGCGGTCATCGTCACGAACGCGGCGGAGACGGAGTTCACGGTGACGGTCCGGCTCTACGCGCTTCCGGCGGGCGCCGCCGACGCCACGCCGACCGCCGACGGGACGCCGACTGCCGCCGACGCCACGGCGACGGAGACGGGACCCGATCCGCCGACTGACGACCTTGAGGAGGTGCTCGTCCAGCGGAAGACGCTGTCGCCGGAGGGCTCCTTCGGGGTTTCGGGCAAGGGGCTGCCGGCCGGCGCCCTCCGGGTGGGCGTCACGACGACCGATGGGCAGTCGAACAGTTACGACTGGGCGCGGGTCGACGAGCGCTCGACGCTGGACGCTCGCATCGGTGAGAACGCCGTCCGGTTCACGGAACTGGACTAGCGGCCGTCGGGCGCGGAGACGCGCTCGACGTCGACATCGAGGTACACCCCGTCGGGGAACGGCTCCTGTGCGACGTCGCTGGCGAACTCGTCGTGGCCGACCACTTTCATCTGCCGGACGTAGACGGTGTAGCGCCACGGCGAGAAGCGGGCGCCGGACGCCGAGAGCCGCTTGGTCTGGGGGACGCTGTAATCGACCGGCGAGGCGGCGT
>PXSL01000104.1 GCA_003022815.1 Halobacteriales archaeon SW_5_68_122
GGGTTGTAGTGGGGCTTGAACTCCAGGTCGGTGATGCCGAACGCCTCGTAGAACTCGGTGAACGTGCCCATCAGGTCCCGCACGGACAGCTCCTCGGCCATCACCCACCCCTCTATCTGGAAGAACTCCAGTAGGTGCGTCGGGTCGAGCGTGTCGTTTCGGTACACCTTCTCGACGCTGAAGTACCGCTGGGGCGGTTCCAACTCACCGGCGGCCTCCCCGGAGAGGTACCGCATCGACAGCGAGGTGGTGTGGCCCCGCAGGTCGACCTGTTTTGCCACCTCGGGCGTCCACGGCGAGTGGTAGCCGTCGCCGTCCTCGCCGACGCCGTTGCGGTGGGCGTCCTCGACGCGCTCCAGCAGGTCCTCGGGGACCGACTCCATCGGCGGCACGTCCAGCGCGAACTGGTCCCAGTGGGTCCGGGCCGGGTGGTCCTGTGGCATGAACAGACAGTCGTTTATCCAGAACTCCGCGTCGGCGTGCGGGCCTTCCATCTCTGAAAAGCCCATTCCCACGAGGACGTCCTTCACTCGGTTTGCGGTCTGTCGGAGGATGTGCTCGCGGCCGCCCTGGACCGTCTCGGCGTCGGCCTCGACGTTGTACTCGGCGAACTCGACGTCTTTCCACTCGCCGGAGGTCAGCAGTTCGGGCGTCACCTGGCCGACCGTCTCGGCGACGTCCAGCCCCCCCATCAGCGCGGTGACGCCGTCGTCGGTCAGCGTCACCGACCGGACCGTCGTCTCGGAGCGCTCGAGCAGTCCCCGGGACGCCAGCCGGTCGAGGACGCCCGCATCGAGGTAGCCGGCCGATTCCTCGGCGACGGCCGAAAGCGTCTCGGGTTCGGGGTCGTTGTCGGGGTCGTACTCGTCGTCGACGGCCACCTCGCCGTCCTCGATTCGTCCGAACCCCTTGCGGGCGAAGTTGTTCAGCGCGATGTCGACTCCCTGCCCCTTGAGGCCGGCGGCGCCAACCAGTCGACCGATTGCGACCGGGCTCTCGTCGGCACCGGCCTCCAGGGCCGCGTCGCAGAGGCGGCGCTCGGGCAGTCCCTCCTCAAGGTACCGTCGGCCCTCCTCGGTGAGGGTGAACTCCTCGGCGACGTGCTCCTCAAGGTCGACCAGGCCCTCCTCTTCGAGTTCGAACGCCGCCCGGGTGACCGCGGCGGGGTCTTCGCCGAGTTCGTCGGCGAGCTGTGCGACCGTCTTCGTCTCGGTCGCGCTCGCGGACTCCAGCAGCACGACCTGCGTTTCGGGCAGTCTCATTGGCGGGTGTGTGCGTGGCTGGCTGTTAGCGGTTCCGACTCGACGACGGGGTTTCGGCGGCCGACCGCGGCCGGGTTCACCCCTTTTTACGGCGAGAAGAAGCCGAACCCGTCGGTAGCAGTGCGGTCGGAAGCGACATCGTCCGTGGCGGGTTCAGGTGCCATGCGCGACCGATTGGCGCTCCGGGACAAAAGCGTTGCGCCGGGGAGCGGGCCCCGCGTCGCCCGCTTACCGCATCGCGCCCGCATCGACGAAGGCGTCCTGATAGGCGGTCGTCCACCGGTTGTCGGCCTCGTCGGCCGGCGCGTTCGCGATGCTTCATCCGACGGAGGGCGGGCCGAGATGGAGGTCCGCGGTTAGGTTCCGTGCTGCCAGCTCTCCATGTACTCCCGCTGGTCGTCGCTCAACTCATCGATGTCGACGCCCTCGGCGTCGAGTTTGATCTCGGCGACCTCCCGGTCGAGGGCGTCGGGCACCTCGTGGACGCCGGGGCCGTACTTGCCGCTGTTCTCGACCATCTCGCGGACGCAGACCGCCTGGACGCCGAAGCTCTGGTCCATCACTTCGACGGGGTGACCCATCGCCACCGGCGAGGCGAGCGCCCTCGCGGACCTCCCGGCGGGAGTCGGCGAGGTCGTCCAGCCCGTCGAGGTCTATCTCCACGTTGAAGTGGCCGGCGTTGGCCAGCACGACCCCGTCGGACATCCGCTCGAAGTGCTCGGCGATGATGACGTCGCGGTTGCCGGTCGTCGTCACGAAGACGTCGCCCTTCTCTGCGGCCTCAGCCATGGTGCAGACCTCGTAGCCCTCCATGTGGGCCTCCAGCGCCCGGCGTGGCTCGACCTCGGTGACGACCACGTGGGCGTTCTGGCCCTCGGCCTTCTTGGCGACGCCGCGGCCGCAGTAGCCGTAGCCGGCGACGACAACCGTCTTGGAGGCGAACGAGAGGTTCGTCGTCATGGCGATGTTCGACAGCGTCGCCTCGCCCGTCCCGTGGACATTGTCGAACAGCCGCTTCATCGGCAGCCGGTGGACGCCGGTGGTCGTCTCTTCGCACCCGCCGACGATGGAGTCGACGAGTCCGGGATACTCCTCGTGGATGGCCATCACCAGGTCGCCGCCGTCGTCGACCGTGATTGTCGGGTCGTGGCCGATGGTCGCCTCGATGGCCGCGTAGTAGTCGTCATCGTTGACGTCGTGCTTCGCGTAGGAGGTGATGCCCTCGACGGCGTCCAGCGCCGCCGAGACGTCGTCGTGGGTCGACAGCGGGTTACAGCCGGTGATGGCGACCTCGGCGCCGGCCTCGGCCAGGGCCTCCGTCAGCACGGCGGTCTTGGCCTCGACGTGCATCGCCATCGCCACGGTCTCGCCGGCCAGCGGCGTTTCGGCGGCGAACGCCTCGCCGATGGACCGCATGATCGGCATGTGCTGTCGCGCCCACGCCATCTTCCGGCGTCCGGCCTTGCGGGCATCTTCCGGGGCCTCGAGCTGTTCGGTTATCGTCGGGTGGCTCATGGCTATACCGAGTGGCGAGAGCGGGAAAACGCTACCGCAACGCTGTTCGGCGGGAGAGATGGGAAAATCAGCCGCGGATCGTCGAACCGCTCGCTTCCGTGTTAGGCGTCGTCGGTCTCTTTGTCGTCGTCACCGTCATCCCGGGGCGGGCCCTGCTGACCGCCGTCGTCGGTCGTCTCCGTCTCTGTCTCCGCGTCCTCCTGTGCCACCGCGAGCGCGGGGCCGACCACCGACAGCATCATCAGGGCTGTCAGGGCGACCGTCGCGATTCGCCGTTTCGAATGCATCTCCGTCCGACAACAGGAGCGACCGGTCGATAAAGAGGGTATCTCATTCAGGTCGCTCACCGCCGTTCGCGTCTCCACCTGAATCCCTCAGAGGAACTCAGAGGATTCAAGAACAGTTCTCGTCGTTCGACACGCTACTCCAAGGCCCGGTCGATTGCGTCTCCCGCGTGCCGCTCGGCCTCCCGCCGGACCGCCCCGACGTCAGTCGAGAGTACCTCCCGGTCCCGCATCAGCACCTCGCCGCCGACGACGGTGTGGCGGATGTCAGACCCGCGGGCGGCGTACGCGAGGTGGCTGACGAGATCGTGTTGTGGCGTGAGGTGCGGCGCCTCGAGGTCGAGGACCGCGAGGTCGGCGAGCGCGCCGGTCTCGACGCGGCCGGCGTCGAATCCCAATAGGTCGGCGCCGCCCTCGGTGGCGGCCCGGACGGCCGCCGCCGCCGGGACAGCGCTCGCGTCCTCGGCCGCCAGTTTCCCGGCCATCGCCGCGTCCCGCGTCTCGTCGAGAACGTCAAGGTCATTGTTCGAGGCGGCGCCGTCCGTTCCGACGCCGACCGTGACCCCCGCCTCCCGTAGCGCCTCGACGGGCGCAATGCCGCTGGCCAGTTTCATGTTCGAGGCCGGACAGTGGGCGACGCCGACGTCCCGGTCGGCGAGCAGCTCGATTTCGGCGTCGTCGACGTGGACCGCGTGAGCCACGAAGTCCGACGACTCCAGCAGTCCGAGGTCGTCGGCGCGCTCCAGCGGCCGGACGCCGTGCTCCTCGACGATGGGCCGGACCTCGTCCTCGGTCTCGTTGGCGTGGTAGTGCAGCGGCACGCCGGCCTCGCGGGCGCGGGGGACGAACTCCTTGAGCAGTTCGTCGGAGACGGTCGTCAGCGAGTGCGGCATCAGGGCGGTCCGGACCCGCCCGCCGGTGGCGCCGTCGAGTTCCCGGGCGACGGCCAGGCCCTCCTCGAAGTCCGCGCGGGCGTCGGCGTCGTCCTTGCCGACGGTGACGATACCGTGGCCGACGCGCGCCCGGAGGCCCGCCTCCTCGACCGCGCCGACCACTTCGGGGACGTGGAAGTACATGTCCCCGACGGCGGTCACGCCGTTGCGTATCATCTCCACGAGACCGAGGCGGGCGCCGGCCCGGACGTCCGCCGGGTCGAGAGCGGCCTCGACCGGCCAGATGTCCTCCCGGAGCCACGAATCCAGCGGCTTGTCGTCGGCGTATCCCCGCAGCAGCGTCATTGCGACGTGGCAGTGGGCGTTGACCAGCCCCGGCACCACGAGGCCCCCCGAGGCGTCGAGCGTCTCGTCGGCATCGGCGCCGTCCTCGACGGCGACGATGCGACCCGTCTCCCGGTCGGCCACCACGTCCGCCTCCACCACCGTCATGTCCGGGCGCAGGACGCGCCCGCCGGAGATTCCCAGCGTCGTCATGCGTCGAGGTTCGGGGCACACCGGGTTGAAACTGCCGACCCGCAGGCGTCTCACCGCTCGATTTCGGCGCGAGGTATTTGTTTCCGGGACCGGCACCGTCGTTCGATGCACCCGCTGACGCTGCCCGCCGTCCTGCTTCTTTCCGGCGTCGCCGGACTCGCTTTCCTGGTGGCGTACCTCTGGTACCGCCACGCCCTCTACCTCCATGCGGAGTTGTACTTCCCGGATGACGCCGTCGGCATCCGAATGCTCCGCTACGGCGGGACGACGGGACTGGCCGCCTTCGGCGGGTTCCTTCTCGCGTTCGTCTTCCACCTGCTGGTCACCGAAGCCGGCGGACGGGCA
>PXSL01000105.1 GCA_003022815.1 Halobacteriales archaeon SW_5_68_122
GCACCCTCCGTCGCCGCGTAGTAGGACGGCAACTGCGTCGGGACGTGGATGCCACCGAAGCCGAACGGCCGCTGCTGTTTGGCCCACTGGACCAGCGCCTTCGTCCCGATGTGTGCCAGTGCCGTGTAAACCCCGTCCACGCCGTCGTTCTCGATTTCCTCGTAGATGGGGGTGAAGTCCTCGGTGCTCTCGGAGACGCGGCTGACCCGGGTGACCTCGACGTTCGCCTCGTTGATAAGTCGCTGTTTGATATCCTCCGTCACGGGCTCGGTCCATTTGAAGTCCTCGGCGATGAAGGCGACCTTCTCCCAGCCCATCGAGTCGAAGCGCTCCTTGGCGAACGTCACGAGCGAGTCGTCGAGGAACGTCGAGTTCGTCGGTCCGACCCGGAACCACGGTTTGTACGTCTCGTAGTCCTCGGCGAGCAGCGCCGGCGCCTCCGGTGTGGCCGCGCCGCTCGTCAGATGGACTGTCTCCGCCTGGGCGATGTCGTCCATAATTGCCAGCAACTGCTCGGAGCCGAAGATGCCGACCGTCGCCTCCACGTTCTCCCCGGTCGTGAGTTCCTTGTAGACGTCGCGAGCGGTGCTCGGCTGGTCCTTCGTGTCCTTCGTCGACACCTCGACCCCGATAGTGATGGTGTCGGGAACGGTGCCGTCACCGCTATCGGAGTCGCCGAGACAGCCAGCGAACGCCACGCCCGCCGCACCGGCACCCGTCGCTTGCAGGAACGGCCGCCGCTTCGTCAGTCGTCCGGTCCCGGACTCGGTATTCGTCTCTGTCTGCTCGTAGCTGTCGTCCGTCATCGGTTCACGTCCATAACAGTTGTCTGCGGTGGCTGTCCACGTGCGTTACCCGTTGTCATTGGACACACTGGAATCATTTCGAGGTTTTTTGTCTTAAATGTTGGCGTCGAAAGTTGTCCGAATCTTTACTAATTATCCGGGTGGGGCTACGTACTGTCTCGCCGTCGACATGCCGGTCCCTGAGCTGGTCAACAGTGCGGAGCGCGCTGTCCTGGCCGGAGCTGATCGGGCTCAGGGCGCCGATCCCGTCGGTCAGTGCCAAGTGGTCGGCGACGAACGGCCAACCGATGTTTTTCCGCCTCCCCGGCCACGTCGGACACCCTGCCGATGCCCATCGACGACTGCATATGGGGCAGCAGCGGCGGCCACTCGCACCGGCAGACGTGCTCCCTGTCGGCGGCAACGGATCATGCTGTCGGTCATAGGTACGCGAACCGACGGCTGGAGGGGAGAGCTCCATGTGGCCCTCCGGGACCGGTTCGGTCGACGCGCCGTCATCGCGCCGTCCAGCCACCGTCAACGGCCAGCGTCGCTCCAGTCGCATAGGAGGCCATCTCACTGGCGAGAAACACCGCAGGGCCGGCTATCTCTCCCGGGTCGGCGAACCGCTCCAGCGGCGTCCGGTCCTCGATGGACGCCCGGAGGTCCTCGTCGGCCCGGAGGTCGGCCGTCAGGCCGGTCGCGACGTATCCGGGCGCCAAGCAGTTCACCCGCACGTCGGGCGCCCAGTCCAGCGCGAGGCTCCTGGTCAGACCCACCAGCCCATGCTTCGAGGCGACGTAGGGGTGCTGACGGGGCAGTCCTACGAGGCCGCCGACGGAGGCGACGTTGACGAGCACGCCCTCCGACGCCGTCAGTGCCGACTCGGCCGCCCGGGCACAGGCGAAGGCCCCCTGGAGGTTGACCGCCATCACCTGCTCGAACCCCTCGTCGGTCACCGCCTCCGGCGGTCCGAGGGCGGCCTCGGGGTTGACCCCCGCGTTGTTCACGACGATCGTCTCGAGGCGGCTCTCGACGCCCCGCTCTCTGACCGCCCTGACCACGTCCTCGAGGGCCGACTCCGACCGCGCCAACGGCACCACGTCGGCGCCGGCCTCGGCGAACCCCTCGGCGATGGCCCGGCCGATGCCGCGGGACCCGCCTGTAACCACGGCCGTCCGTTCCTCGAACTCGAAGCCGATGTCGACATCCATACCGGGCCGGGGGCGCGCCCGGTCAAAAGCGTGCCGGGCCGGTTCGTAACGCTCATACGGCGGATGGCTCTACGTGCCCTCAATGGACCTCCGCGTCATCGAGAACCTCGAAACCGAACTGTCGATAGAGATAGAGGGCGAGGACCACACGTTCATGAATGTCCTGAAGGGCGCCCTGCTCGAGGTCGACGGCGTCGCCGCCGCCACCTACGACATGAACCCCGAGCAGTCGGGCGGCCAGACCGACCCCATCGTCACCATCAAGACCGACGGCAGCATCGACCCGCTGGACGCCCTCGAGGAGGCCGCCGGCGGCATCACGACGAAGACGGACGCCTTCCGCGAGGCCTTCGAGGCCGCGGCCTGAAGCGGGACGCCGGAATCGTTCCCGGCGGCGCCCGAGCGGCGAGGCACACACCGCGTTCAGAATGACCGGGAGCATTCCGACCGCCGCCGGTCAGCAGACCACATAAGCGACCGCGACCGTATCCTCGGGCGTCACGTGGACGGCCACGGCCTCGGCGCCGGCCTCCCGGGTGACGAGCGTCTCGAAACTCGACCGTCCCAGCAGGTCGTCGGCGACTGCCGCCGCCAGGGCGGCCTCACTGTCGAAGTTCGCCGGGTCGACGGACAGTTCGACCACGTCGCCGCCCAGTTCAGTGCGGCAGTCCGGGTCGAACTCCCTGGCCGGCGGGAGTTCACCCTCGTAGTCAGGGTCGTATTCGGCGGCGACGTCGTGGCGGACGGCGTAAGTCGCAAGTGCCGAGAGGCCATCGTCGCGGCCCCGTTCCGTGCCCCGTTCGGCCGCGAACTCCCCGCGGAGTTCGTTCTCGACCGTCCGGAGGTCGAGGCCGGCGGCCTGCGCCGGCTTGCCGGGCGCCTCCGGCGGGGCCGGCGGGCCGCCGAGGCCCGGCACCGGAATCACGCCGACCAGCGCCAGCGCTACCACCGCGACGACGGCAACGGCCCCGAGCAGGTAGGGCCACCCGACATCGAGGTAGCCGGGCGTCGACAGCTCCGAGGCGAGGTCCCCGTCGCCGACCGCCCGCTTCTCCAGCGTTGGGTGGCTACAGCCCGAGCATATCTTCGGGTTCTTGACGTGCTCGCGGCCGCAGTTCTCACAGACCCAGACGAACGACTCGGCCTCGAAGGCCGACCCCGACTCGTCGTCGACCCGTTCGAACCGCTCGCGGCCA
Organism: Halobacteriales archaeon SW_5_68_122; assembly: GCA_003022815.1. The sequence goes on from PXSL01000105.1 coordinate 3,196, forward strand.
CAGGTGTCACACGGCGGGTCGTCGGATTCGTACTCCCGCCCGCACCAGGTACACCGCCACGTCACTGTCGAATCGAGGGGCCGCGGCGATAAATACCGACGGATTCTGGCAGGCGCCGCCGTCGGACGGTCACAGTCGGACGGGGACGCCCTGCTCGTCGAGGTAGGCCTTGGTTTCCTCGATGGTGTACTCCCCGAAGTGGAAGATGGAGGCCGCAAGCGCCGCGTCGGCGCCGGCCTCTTCGAACACCTCGTACATGTGCTCCGGGCTCCCGCAACCGGAGGAGGCGATGACCGGCGTCGACGTTTCCTCACACACCGTCCGGACGAGCGGGATGTCGTAGCCCTCCTTCGTCCCGTCGCGGTCGATGGAGTTGACGAACAGTTCGCCGGCGCCGCGGTCCTCGGCCTCGTTGACCCACTCGACGACGTCGATTTCCGTCCCCTCGCGGCCGCCCTTCTTCGTGCACTCGAACCACGCGCTCTCGCCGTCGACATCGACGTAGTGCTCGCCGGCCTCGTCGAAGCGACGGCGGGCGTCAACGCTGATGACGATGCACTGACTGCCGAACGCCGCCGCGCCCTCCTCGATGAGTTCGGGCCGCTCCAGTGCCCCCGTCGTTATCGACACCTTGTCGCCACCGGCCCGCAGCGTTTCTTTGCTCTCGGCCCTCCGCCGACGCCGTGATGTCGAGGAAGACGAACTCGTCGGCGCCCGACTGGTTGTACTTCTCGGCGAGTTCGACCGGGTTGCCGGTGTACTCGAGGTTCTCGAAGTTGACGCCCGTGTAGACGGCCGCGTTCCCCTCGTCGTCGACGTCGACGTCGATACAGGGGATGATGCGTTTCGTGAGGGTCATCTATCGTCCGACGGTTGGCGGGCGGAGGGTTTACGATTTCGGAGTCGGGGGCCAAAGAGCCAAAGCCGCCCGCGACCAACGGCGGACGATGACCACCGTTCGGAACATCGCCGCGGGCGTCCAGTCGATGACGAGCAACGCCTTTCTCGTTGACGGCGAGCGGACCGTCCTAGTTGACGCCGGCGACGGCTTCGACGCCGCGGCGCGCATTGAGGAGGCGACCGGCGGCCTCGACGCCGTCGTCCTGACCCACACCCACCCCGACCACGTCGGCAACATCGAGTCCGTGGTCGACGCCTTCGAGGTCGACGTGTGGGGATTCGACCCCGAGCACCCGCTCGTGGGCCACGAAATCGACGACGGCGACCACCTCCGGTTGGGCGACGCCGAGTGCGAGGCGCTGCACACGCCGGGCCACAAGAACGACCACGTCTGTCTGTACGCCCGCGGGGCGGGCGTCCTCTTTGCCGGCGACCTCGTGTTCGCCAACGGCGGGTTCGGCCGGACCGACCTCGCGGAGGGCAACCGGGAGACGCTCGTCGAGAGCATTGAGCGCCTGCTGGAGACCGTCGACGGGTCGCTCGATGCGATGTACGTTGGCCACGGGCCGGCCGTCGAGACGAACCCCCGCTACCACATCGAACTCGCCGCGCAGGCAGCGAGAATGGGGTGAGAGTTGGGTCAACGTACTTACCGCTCCGAGGAGTCGACACGGGTACAGGCGCACCCCGGTCCTGCGACCTCGAAGCGAGGCGGTTCCTCGCCGGGCCCGGGCGGGCAGGCTGAAACCCCGCCGGGTCGACGGCCGCTCCCACCCCTGAGCGTGCCGTCGCCGCCTCGCGCCCCAGAGGGCACCCTGACCAGCTAGCGACCCGCCGTTGCGAGCGAGCAACCCGTGCGTCTGTACGGCGGTATTCCCCCGTTCTACGGCACCCACTTGCAGTGATTACTGCAGCTTTTACCGGTGCGGCCGCCCGCCGTCGGGCGGTCAATCCGGTGATGACTCACAGCAGTCAGTATCAGACCGCCGCCAAGAGCGCCTCGTAGGCGTCCGCGTAGGCGTCGGCGACCGTTCCAGGGTCGCTCCGTTCATCGCCAGTCAGCGCCGGCAGCGGAACTGTCGCCGCCGGGTCGAGCAACCCGACGACCGACTCGACGCGCTCCTCGAGGCGGCCCTCGTGGGCACTGCCGCTGGCCACCTCGCAGGCCTTCACGTAGCGGGTGCCGTCGTAGACCCGACATCGGCAGGGTTCGACCACCGCGACAGCGTCCGGGACCAGCCCCGACAGCGGCCGGGCGATGTCCGAGTACGATTCCACGACCGCGGCCTCGCGGGCCGCGACCCGCTCGCCGAGCGCCGACAGTGCCGGCGCGTGGTGGTTCGCCATCAGGTCGTTCAGCTCCGGAAGCGACTCGACGGCCGCCGCACTCGCCAGCGGCAGGCCGTTCCGGGCGGCGGGCGGCACCTCGACCGTTCCGTTGACGACGTAGCCCTCGCCGCCCTCGGGGTCGGTCACCCGGTCGACCGCGAAGGCCCGTTCCTCGCGGCCCAGCAGGCCCGTCCCGCCGCCCGGCGTCGGCAGCCATAGCCGGTGGACCGGGTTGATGGCCTCCGGCCGGATCTCCCCCGGCGAGGTCGCCGCCAGCCGTTCGGCGTCCTTGCCGTACAGTCGGCCGGACTCGACGGCCCGCCGGTAGTCGTCGTGGTCGTACCAGTAGTCGTTACCGGCCCGGGGCTTGAACGCCCGCACGCCGGTCCGCTCGACCAGCCCCGCGGTGAACGTCGTTTTGCCGGCGTCCACCTTGCTCGCGCCGGCGACGAGTAGCTTCATCTCAGGCCGTAGTACCCCGGCTCCTCGTCGGCGTCCGGTTCGGCAAAGACGAACGCCTCGCTGTTGTCGAGCATCCAGGGGATGGCCCAGTCCAGCAGGATGGCCTCCGTCTCGGCGTCCATCTCCCTGTCGGGGTCGACCCCCTGGAGCAGTCGCGCTATCTCGTAGACGGTGTAGAGGTACTCCTCCTCGAGAACCTCCTCGGGCTCGCGGAACTCGAACGGCCGCAGGTCCTCGAACTCCTCGCGCGGTCGTGGCATGGCCGGCGGTATGCGGCCGCGGGTTTAGGGTCTGACGGGATGGGCCGGGGCTCGATGGGTAGCGTCGAAAGAACGTGATGGTGTGACCGCGGTCCTACCGGCTCGTCGCTACTGGCTCGTCGCCTTCTCGTACTGCTCGGCGACGTTGTCCCAGTCGACGACGTCGAAGAAGTTGTCGACGAAGCTCCCGCGGTCGGGACCGTAGTCGTAGTAGTAGGAGTGCTCCCATGTTGCGCAGCTGGTCGGAGACGGGGTCGTACACCAGGAGCGCCCAGCCGCCCGCGGCGCCCGCGGCGGCCTCGAACTCGCCCTTCCAACCCTCGTAGGAGCCGAAGTCCTCCTCGATGGCATCGGCGAGCGCGCCCGACGGCTCGCCGCCGCCGTTCGGGGACATGTTCTCCCAGAACAGCGTGTGCAGGTAGTGGCCACACCCGTTGTGGGTCACGTCTTGGATGGCGGCGGCCGAGCTGTCGAAGTCGCCCTCCGCGCGGTTGGCCGCCAGCGTTTCCTCGGCGCTGTCCAGGCCGTTGACGTAGCCCTGATGATGGGTATCGTGATGCCACGTCACGACCTGCTCGGAGATTGACGGGTCGAGCGCGTCGTATTCGTACGGGAGCGGCGGCAGCTCGGGATTGGAATGTTCGGACATTTATATCGACCTCCAATTGTACAACTCGTCGGCATAGCTGTTAAAGCTTCGCCGTCGAGCGGTACCACACCACACGGTCATACCGCAAGACAGCGATACTTTGCCCTCGCCGAAACGGTGACATGCCCCGGGTCCACTATCGGTCGGGCGGAGCTACATCGCCCGGTACGAGCGAGAAGCCCAGCGTCCGGAAGTCGCTGTCGAAGGCGAAGATATGGTCGATATCACGTTCGTCGGCGAGGACACTGCTCGTGTGGTCCACGAACGAAATCTCTTGGTCATCGTAGTCCACAAACTGCTCTGCCGCGGTCCTGAAAGTAGGCTTTCCGACGGGAACGACGTTCACGCTCTCCGACTCTCGAATGGAGGATAATGCTCGGGTGGCGGTTTCGTGCCCGAGTTTGTAGAGAGCCAACGTTGCAAACTCGGAGAGAACAGCCTGGGACGTGTAAATCGGCTGGTATGCTACGTCCCCGGACCGGATACGACCGAAAAGGCGAATCGCGTCCTCATGGTGCTCATCGTCTTCGTCGGCTCGTGCGTAGAATCCACCGGTGTCGACGAATATCGGTGCCGCGCCCGTACCGCTCATCTAGATTCCTCGCCGTACAGGACTCTGTCGACGTTCTCGGAGACGCCCGACTCACCCGATGCACCCGGTTCGAACTCCCAGAAGGAGTCATCCGAATCGACGCCACGCGTGGGCTCCTGTTCGTCGATTACCCACCATACGACTCTTCCAGCAGTCTTCCGTCCGGCGACTCGTCCCTGCTCTTCGAGCGTGCGCAGCTTCCGACGCGCGGTCTCTCGGGAACAATCGAGCGCTTCGGCGACGTCCCCGGAGGTCACTACCGGCCCTTCTACCGTCTCAAAAACGGCAAACACGTCATCGAGAGTGACCGTCTCGACGTATCGACCAGTGTCTTCGCGTTCGTCTCTGCTCACGGGGAAGCTAAACGCCTGCGAGCCATTAATCCTTGTGGTGTACCCAATACGGGAACAACACACGGGTAGTTCAGGTAGGAGGCCTCTCTTGCTGTGCTCCGCGGTTCGCCTACGGGCTCGCCGCTCCGCCTCGAGGCCTCCTTCCCTTCGGTCGGTCGGCCTCGCTGCTCAGTCGGCCTCGCTGTCAGCCTCGCCTCTCGCGTGTCGTCGCTCCCCGCGTCGCTCCTCCCGCTCTCCTCTTCCGAGGCCTCCTTCCCTTCGCTCCGCGGCTCCCTGCGGTCGCCGCTCCGCCTCGAGGCCTCCCTCCCTCCGGTCAGTCGGCCTCGCTGTCGGCCTCGCCTCTCGCCCGCTCGAACATCGCCAGGGCCTGCTCGCGGCGCTCGGAGTGGTCGACGATGGGGTCCGGGTACTCCGGCGCGGCGTTGCGTCGCTGTACTCGGCATCGGGGTCGTAGCGCTCGCCCTGAGTCATGGGGTTGAAGATGCGGAAGTACGGCTGGGCGTCGGTCCCCGTCGAGGCCGCCCACTGCCAGCCGCCGTTGTCGTTCGCGGTGTCGTGGTCGACCAGCATCTCCCGGAAGTGGTCGTAGCCGTGCCGCCAGTCCAAAAGCAGGTCCTTCGTCAGAAACGAGGCGACGATCATCCGCACGCGGTTGTGCATGTACGCCTCCTCCCGTAGTTGTCGCATCCCGGCGTCGACGATGGGGTAGCCGGTCTCGCCGCGCTTCCAGGCCTCGAGCAGTTCGTCGTCGTCCTCCCACTCGATGTCGTGTTCGTACTGCTTGTAGTTCTCCGTCACCACCTCCGGGTTGAACCGGAGGACGTGGGTGTAGAACTCCCGCCAGGCGAGCTGGGAGCGGAACTCGACGACTGATTCGCGGTCGTCGCCCGTCGACTCGTCGCGGACCGCCCGGACCCGCTCGTCGACCTCCCGGACGCCGATGGTGCCGAACTTCAGGTGCGCCGACAGCCGCGAGGGACACCCATCTTCGGGGTAGTCGCGGCGCTCGTCGTACGCGAAGACGTCGGACTCGAGGAACCTCTCGAGCCGCTCGCGGGCCGCCTCGGTGCTCGCGGGCGGAACCGACGCCTCCGGCGGCTCGAAGCCCAACTCCTCAATGTCGGGCAGCGGCTCGTCGTCGTCGGCCACCGCCAGGTCCGGCACCGCCCGGGGGTCGTCCTTCTCGCGGTCGCGCCACTTCTTCCAGAAGTATGTGTACACCGAGTACGGCTCGCCGGCGTTGGTGGTTATCGAGCCCGGCTCGTGACAGATGGCGTCGTGAAATTTCTGTGGAGTGACGCCGGCGTCGTTCAGCGCCGCCGACACCCGCTCGTCACGCTTTCGGGCCAGCCCCGAGTAGTCGCGGTTCCACGAGACGTATTCCGCGTCGTGGATCGCCGCGAGGTCGGTCAGGACCTCGGCGGGGTCGCCGTGGCGGACGAACAGCTCCGACCCGCGCTCGCGGTAGGCCTCGCGCAGCGAGTCGAGAGCGTCCAGCATGAACGCGACGCGCGGTGCCCCGGCGTGCTCGAGCGAGGTCCCGGCGGTGCCAGTGGAGTCGCATCATCAGTAGGTACGGCCGCCGCCGGGTAAAGCTCCGGATGGCCCGATGGATATGCCGGTAGGTAGCGGGCGCCGGGAGAAAGACGAACCGGGACTACTTATGGGCGTCGAGCAGGTCGTAGCTGCGCTCCCACTCATGATCGTCGTCGTGGTACTGCTCGGCCAGCGGCTCGTCGGGCATCTCGCCGACCTCGCGCTTCTCCTCGCCGTAGGAGGGTCGGTCCGTCTCGTGGTAGAACCGGCCCGTCAGCACCTCGCCCTCGTACAGCGACCGCTCGGTCCGTTGCATCATCTCGGAGGCTTCATGGCGGTCCGAGATGTCGAACCCGTAGTCGTCGTTTTGCTGGACGTCGATGTAGGGGACGTACTGCTTTGCGTCCTTATTCCAGGTCGGACACTGAGTCAGGAAGTCGATGTGGGCGAAGCCGTCGTGCCGGATGGCCTCGACGAGGATTTCCTGGGCCTGGTTGGGGTTGACCGCGGCGGTCCGGGCGACGTAGGTGGCGCCGGCGGT
>PXSL01000106.1 GCA_003022815.1 Halobacteriales archaeon SW_5_68_122
GGAACCGCCGGCGCTCCTCGTCGAGCCGCGCCTCCGTCCGGGACTGGTCGACGGCGTTCGTGATCCGGTTGGCCAGCAGCCGGTACTGTTCGGTGCTGGACTCCTTCTGGAGGTAGTCGGTCACCCCGGCCGACACCGCCTCGCCGGCGACCGCCTCGCTTCCCTTTCCGGTAAAGAGGACGAACGGGACGTCGGGGTGTCGTCCGCGGACCGCCTCGAAGAACTCCAGGCCGTCCATCCGCGGCATATCGTAGTCCGAAACGACGCAGTCGAACGTCTCGTCGGCGAGCCGGTCGAGCGCGGTCGACGGCTTCGACTCGGTCGCGACCGCCAGCCGCGGGTCCTCCCGCTCGAGGAACCTCGCGGCCACCTCGGTCATGTCGGGGTCGTCGTCGACGTGGAGCACGCCGATGGAGCCATCCCCACCTGTCATGCCTCGTGGTTTGTGCTACCGCGACATAAACCTGAAATCGAGAACGAACGACGAGGCGCCCGGGAGCGACAGTTTAAATCGGACGACGCACTACCTGCCGGTAATGGATGTCGCCGACGCCTCCGGTGTCCCCGCGTGGTTCGCCGACCACCTCCGCGAGGATGGCATCGAGTCGCTGTACCCGCCACAGGCCAAAGCCGTCGAGGCCGGGGTGACGGCCGGCGAGAGCCTGGTCGCCTCCGTGCCGACCGCAAGCGGCAAGACGCTCGTCGCCCAACTGGCGATGCTGTCGGCCGTCGAGCGCGGCGGCAAGGCGCTGTACATCGTCCCGCTGCGGGCGCTGGCCAGCGAGAAGCGCGAGGAGTTCGCCGCCTTCGAGGAGCACGGCGTCTCGGTCGGCGTCGCCACCGGCGACTACGAGGACTCCGGCGAGTGGCTGGCCGACCGGGACGTCATCGTCGCCACCAGCGAGAAGGTCGATTCGCTCGTGCGCAACGGCGCGCCCTGGATCGACGACCTCGACTGCGTGGTCGCCGACGAGGTCCACCTCGTCGACGACCCCGGCCGGGGACCGACGCTGGAGGTGACGCTGGCGAAGCTCCGCCGCGTCAACCCGAACCTCCAGGTGGTGGCGCTGTCGGCGACGGTGGGCAACGCCGGCGACGTCGCCGAGTGGCTCGACGCCGAACTGGTCGACTCGACGTGGCGGCCCATCGAACTCCGCAAGGGGGTCCACTACGGACAGGCACTGCACTTCGGGGACGGCTCCCAGGACGAACTGCGGGTCGAGTCCAGCGAGAAGCCGACCGCGGCCATCGTCCGGAACACGCTGGCCGACGACGGCTCGACGCTGGTGTTCGTCAACTCCCGGCGGAACGCCGAGGGCGCCGCAAAGCGGCTGGCCAGCACCACCGGGGGCCGGCTGGACCGCGAGGAGCGGGAGAAACTCGCCGAGCTGGCCGCCGAGTTGCGCGACGTCTCCGACACCGAAACCAGCGACGACCTGGGCGACTGCGTCGAGCGCGGCGCCGCCTTCCACCACGCGGGCCTGGCCAGCGAACACCGCTCCATCGTCGAGGACGCCTTCCGGGACCGCCTCATCAAGGTGGTGGCGGCGACGCCGACGCTGGCGGCGGGCGTCAACACCCCCTCCCGACGGGTGGTGGTCCGCGACTGGCGGCGCTACTCCGGGGAGGCCGGCGGGATGCAGCCGCTGTCGGTACTGGAGGTCCACCAGATGATGGGTCGGGCCGGCCGGCCGGGCCGGGACCCCTACGGCGAGGCGCTGCTGCTCGCCAATAGCCACGACGAACTCGACGAACTGCTGGACCGGTACGTGTGGGCCGACCCGGAGCCCGTCGAGTCGAAACTGGCGCGGGAGCCGTCGATGCGGACCCACGTCCTGGCGACGGTCGCCTCCGGCTTCGCCGACTCCCGGGAGGCACTCCTGGCGTTCCTCGACCGGACCCTGTACGCCACACAGTACCGCGACGGCGGCGGCACGGACAACCTCGAGCGGGTCGTCGACACGACGCTCGCGTACCTCGAGCGCAACGACTTCGTCGAGCGCGGCGACCGCCTGGAGGCGACCACCCTCGGCCACACCGTCTCGCGGCTCTACCTCGACCCGATGAGCGCCGCCGAGATAATCGACGGCCTGGAGGCGACCGCCGACCCGACGCCGCTCGGGCTGTACCACCTGGTCTGCCGGACGCCCGACATGTACGAGCTGTACCTGCGCTCGGGCGACCAGGAGGAGTACACCATGGAGGCCTACGAGCGCGAGGCGGAGTTCTGCGGCGAACTCCCCAGCGAGTTCGAGGAGGACCGCTTCGAGGACTGGCTGTCGGCGCTGAAGACCGCCCGGATGCTGGAGGACTGGGCCAGCGAGGCCGAGGAGGCCGACATCACCGAGGCCTACGGCGTCGGCCCGGGCGACATCCGCGGGAAGGTCGACACCGCCGAGTGGCTACTCGGCGCCGCCGAGTCGCTGGCCGGCGAACTCGACCTCGCAAGCGTGGCGGCCATCCGTGAGGCGCGCAAGCGCGTCCAGCACGGCGTCGGCGAGGAACTCATCGACCTGGCGGGCGTCCGCGGCGTCGGCCGTAAGCGCGCCCGCCGGCTGTTCGACGCCGGCATCGAGACCCGGGCGGACCTCCGGGAGGCAGAGAAGTCGGTCGTCCTCGGGGCGCTCCGGGGCCGCGAGAAGACGGCCGAGAACATCTTGGAAGCGGCGGGCCACCGCGACCCCGAGATGGACGGCGTCACGGCCGACACGGCGGCGGCGCCGGACGACGGCGAGGAGGCGGCCGCCGACGACGGCCAGGGCCAGGCCGACCTGGGTGACTTCTGATGGAACTGGTCGAGGGCATCGCCGAGGCCGGCGGCGACCGCTTTCCGGACGTTGAGGCCTTCGTCGAGCGCCTGGGGGCGGTCGCAGACGAGCACGACGCCACCGTCCAGGCGTTCGACGCCCGCTACGCGGTCTCCCGGGGGCACCTCGAGCGGGCCGTTGAGCTGGCCGACCGCGAGCGGGCCCGCGGCGACGGGATCGCCCGCGAGCGGAGCGTCGAGATACTGCTGTACGCTGCCGGCCGGCGGCAAATAAACCGCGCCCTCGAGATGGGGGTCGGCGCCGGCGAGACGCCAACGGTGGTGCTGGTCGACGGCGGCGAGGAGGCGGCCGCCGCCGCGCAACTCGAGGACCTACTGACGCCGGCGGAGACGCTCGGGGCGTACGACGAGCGCCGGGTCCGGGAGTTCTTCGACGTCGGCGAGGCCGAACTCGCGGCGACCGACGCCGACCTCAAGGCGCTCGTCGAGGAGCGCGTGGCGCTCCTGGTCGTCGAGCGGTGACCGGCCGGGTCGTCCGGACGACTTTTTTCGCTCCAGCGATAATTCTCCCTCGGTGAACGATAGAATGGGCGACCCACAGAAATCCTCGAACGAGCGGAAGCACGAACACGTCGAGGCGGTCGAGGAGATTCTCGACACGGTGGACCCGGCGCTCGAGGAGCACGCCTACCCCGTCAACTCGGAGGAGCTGTCGGCACAGTATGGGGAGACGGTCCTCGAACTTCCCAACGAGACAGAATCGCTGGGATCGGTCTTCGACCGACTGGAGGACGACGAGTACGACTCGCCGATGGCGGCCAAGGAGGCGGTGCTGCACTTCGTCTCCGCGGCGTCCCCCGATCCGACGATAGCCGGGACGGACCGCGAGCCCCAACCGGGCGCCCAGGGGGCGCCCCAAGAGGTCGTCGACGACCTGGAGTCCGAGGCGGTCACCGGGTCGGGACGGTCGGGAACGCCGCCCGACGTCGAGCAGGAGGCCGCGGACATCGGAACCCCTGCTGGCACGGCCGACGGTCCGGAGACCGACGCGGCAGAGCCGGGCGACGAACTCACGCCGGAGACGACCGAACCCGATGAGTTCGCCCCCCAGGACACCATCGAGGACAGCGACCGCGAAGGCGACCACAGAACGACCGACAAACGGACCAGCGACCGCGGAGGGACGTGGAAGACGGCCACGGAGGACCCCAGCGACCCCGCAGAGCCGACCGCCGGACCCACCGAGGAAGAACTGGACCCCGAGAAGCGCGGGACCGATGTCCCGGACGCGGCGACCGACTCCGAGGAGACGGACGGCGACGAGTAGGACTCGGAGCGACGCCGCGGCCACCGGCCCTTTCCCTCGAGTGGAGGGGAGAGCCCCGCATCGAGCCGCGAACGACCGGGTTCGACGCGGCGGCTGTCTGAGAGCTTTTGTATGAGCCGCCCCAACGCACGTTGTATGACGGACCCACAGGACCCCTCCGCGGGGCGTCAGCGGTCCCACGCGGAGTCGGTCGAGCGCATCCTCCGGGAAGTCGACGCCGAGATGGACGAACACGCCTACCCGGTCCGGCGCGAGGACCTCGCGGCTTACTACGGCGACGCGACCCTCGATTTGCCCAACGAGACGGAGTCGCTGGGCGACGCCTTCGACCGCCTCTCCGAGACGGAGTACGAGACCGCCCGGGAAATCAAGCGGGCGGTTGTGGGCGCGGTGGCCGACAACGAGGAGGTTACCGCCGAGTCGTTCGACCTCGAGGATTTCGACGTCCGCCGCGACGACGAGGATCGCCTCGGGTCGACGGTCGACCGCCTCGAGGCCCCGGAGTCGCCGGTCGATGAAAAGGCACCGACCGAGCCCGGCAACGGCCCCGACGGCGAGGCCCACGAGGACATGTACGACGCCGCCGAAACCGTCGAGGCCGAGGACCGCGAGCCGGACGCCGACGCGGGCGACGACATCTACGAGGACAGCGGATGACATCCTCCTCGGCGTAAACAGCGTGGCGTCGGAGACGCAACGGGCAGACGGCGCAAAGCGCCGTCGACGCCGGGACTCTCTTACTGTAACAGGTAGCCCCGGCGCCTCGCCGGGACGGACGGCGGTATCGGTCCGCGGCGGCGGCCGACAGTAGATGCGGACGACCAGGCAGCGGCGGTCGGTGCACGTGTCGATGACCGACGGCCGGTCGGGGCGGGCGATGGCCAGCCGGCAGCCCGGGGAGTTCCGCCACGACGGCCTGTGGACCTGCTACCTGAACCGGCCGTCGGCACTGTCGGCGCCGACGCCGTTCGTCTACGGTACCGATGACCCCCTGCTACCGGCCTCGTGGTCCGAGCGGGCCGCCGGCAGGATGGGCGGCGACCTGGGGCCGTTCGAGGGGTGCGGCCACTGGCCAGCCTGCGAGCGGCCGGAGCGGTTCGATCGGACCGTCCGGCAGTTCCTCGGAGGCTAACCGGCTCAGACCTGCGAGACTGCCCCGTCAGTTCCGTTCCGTCTCGACGACGACAAACGTCGGGTAGTCGCCGCCGGGAACGTAGGCGTCGTCGCAGTCGGTCGAGGCGAGACAGACCCGCCGCTCCGGCGGCCACAGCACCTCGACGCCGCCGCCGTCCGGCCGGACGAGCAGTTCGATCTCGTAAACGACGGTCCCACCCTGCCGGCCGACGACGACGACCGACAGCGTCGCCCCCGTCGGGCCGTCGACGGGGACGCTTTCGCCGGCGGCCGCCAACTCCCCGCCGGTCAGGCGCCAGTCGACGGCCACCGACTCGCCGTCGACGGGCCGACTCGTCCGGGCGGTCGCGCCGTCGGCCTCAAGGACGACGGTGGCGCTCGTCGCGCCCGCCGGCGCGCCCACCGTCGTCGTCGCCGCGAGTTCCCCGGTCCGGAGCCGCTCGGCCGACCGGAGCGTCGGGTCGACCGTCTCGGCGGGGTCCGGCGTCCACTCGCCGCGGTACCGGTAGCGGTACGGCGTCCGCCCCTCGACGGAGTCGAGAACGCCCCACGTCGTCGCCGCGTCCCGGTCTGCGGCGTACACCGTCCGATCGTCGAAGCCGGGGTCGTTCCGGAGGTACTGGAAGGGGTGGTTGAGCCACGCCCCGTACGGCGTCGGCAACAGCACGACGGCATCCTCCGGGGGCCGGGGCTCGAACGGCTCGTAGGCTTGCTCGTACCCCTCGGTGTAGGCGGCGTTTCGCTCAAGAGCTGGGCCGAGCGTCGCCGCCGTGGCCGCCCCGGCGACGGGCGCGGCGACGAGCAGGGCCGCGAGCGCGATTGCACGGCGCTGGCGGGCGGTGAGCCCCTCTCGCGACCGGAGTGCTCCGACGGCGCGGGCGACCGCGTGGCCGCCGAACACCGACAGCGGTAGCAGGACGTCGAAGTGGTAGAACGGTCCGAAGGACGCGACGAGTCCGTCCGTCGGGTCCGACGGCGTCGCCAGCAGGTTCGCGTTGCCCCAGAAGTAGAGGTTGCCGACGGCGACGGAGACGGCGACGCCGGCCAGGACCGCCCGCAACTGCCGGTCCGAGAGCCACGTCTCCGCCGCCCGGTCGGGCGCGGCGCGGGCCAGCGCGAGGCCGGCGACCGCGAGCGCCGTCCCGAGGGCGCCCAGCGGCCCCCAGCGGGTCGCCAGGTACCACAGCAGGTAGCCGTTGGCCTCCAACGCCCGGGCCGGAGTGTACGTCATCGAGTACGCGAGGATGCGGCGCTCGCCGAAGCCGAGGCCGTCGAGCGGGGCGAACGCCTCGTAAGGGAACAAAAGCGGGTCGCCGGTCACGAGCGCGTTGTACCCGAGCGTGACGCCGACGAGCGCCAGTCCGGCGCCGACCAGCGCGGCGTACTGGCCGAGCGCGCGGCGACGACGGGTCCAGAGCATCCAAAGCGAGTGGACCGCAAAGGGGGCGGCGAAAAGCACCGCGGTGTAGGGGCGGGCGAAGAAGGCGACGCCGCTTGCGAGGCCGGCGACGGCGCCCCACCGGACCGACCGCTCCCGGCAGGTCCGGATGTACGCGTAAGCGAACCCGAGGTTCGCCAGGAACGTCGGCGCGTACGGCAGGAAGACCGACGAGGTGACGAGGAACATTGGGGCGGCGACCAGCAGGCCGCCGGCGGCCAGCCCCGTTGGCCGGTCGAAGGCGCGCCGCCCGACGGCGACCACGAGGGCGACGTTTCCGGCGGCGACGGCCGCAAGCGAGAGCCGCGGCTCCCCCAGCGCCATCCCGAGGGCGAAGACGGCCGCCGGCACCGGGCCGTACTTCGGGTACAGCGCCGCGCCGTCGTCGACGAAGAACCACGGCCTGAAGGCGCCCTCGACGGGCGGGTACAGCTGGAGTTGCCCCTCCAGCAGCAGAGCGGCCTGCTGGAGGTAGACGCCCTCGTCGTGGTTGACCGAGTGGTACGGAAACACGACGACGGCAACGAGGAAGGCGGCGCCGCCGGCGAGGGCGGCGACGGCGACCGTCGGCCACCGGGCCCGGAGCCGCGAGACCGCCTCGCCGATGCGCATCTCAGATGTCGACGCCCGCCTCGCGCATCAGGTCGATGGTCGGTTCCAGGTCCGACAGCTCCGTGAGGTCGACGCCCTCGGGCGGGTTCAGCTCGTTGATGGTCGGCAGCGCGCCGATGGGCTCGACCTCCGGAATCAAGGGGTACTCGAAGGTGGTCCGGGCGAAGTAGTCCTGGGCCTCCGCCGACAGCAGGTGCCGGACGAAGTTGGCCGCCATCTCCTCGTCGCTCGTGGTGTCGACGACCGCGGCGCCGGCGACGTTGAAGATGGCGCCGGCGTCGTCCCGCGTGAACGCCGTCGACAGCGGCGCTTCCGACCGCCTGTCGAGGACCCGCTGGACGTAGTAGTGGTTTGTAAAGCCCGCCGACAGGTCGCCGTCGGCGACGGCCTGACAGATCTGGAACTCGTCGGGGTAGCGGCGGACGCCCAAATCAACCATCCCCTCGAGCCACTCCCGGGTGGCCGCCTCGCCCTCGAGCAGCCGCATCGCGGTGACGAACGCCTGGAAGGAGCCGTAGCCGGGCGCCCATCCCATCTCGCCGTCGAAGCGGTCCTCCCCGGGGAATGCCATGACGTCGTCGGGAATTTCGCCCTCGGAGAACGCCTCGGTGTTGAACGGAACGGAGCGGGCCCGTCCGGAGGTGCCGGTCCAGCGGTCGTCGTCGTCGCGGAACTCCTCGCGGACGAGGCCGGCGACGTCCGCCGGCAGCGGGGTGGTCCGACCCGACTCCGCGAGCAGGCCAAGTGCCCCCGCGTTGACCGAGTAGAAGGCGTCGGCGGGGCTGGTGTCGCCCTCGCTCCGAATCTGGGTGACCATGTCGTTGGCCGACCCGTACCGGACGCTCAGGTTCAGGTCGTCGTACAGCGAATCGATGTAGCCGACGAGCTCGCCGACGAGCACCTCCGAGCGGCCGGAGTAGACGGTAAGCTCGCCCTCGAGGTCGGGCATCTCCGACATGGGGGTGCCGCCGGGGGCGTCCCGGCCGGCCCGCCCGGAGCCGATCTGTCCCGGGCCGTCGCCGCCGTCGCCGTTGCCGTCGCCCGTGAGGGCGCCGTTACAGCCGGCCAGTCCGACCGTGCCGGCGGCCGCAGAGACCGCTAGGAAGCGTCGTCGAGAGGTCAATCCGCCGTCACCTCCGCCTCCGGGACGGCGCGGTCGCCGGTCTCGATGGCCGCCAGGCAGTCCAGCCACTCCAGCATCGCCTCGCCGACGTGGTTGAGGAAGGCGCCGTTCGTGTACGCCTCGAACCCGCCGTCGGCGAGCGTCTCGCCCATGGCCTCGAACACGCCCGCGTAGCTGTCCGCGTCGGCGCCGACGCCGTCTATCAGCTCCCAGAGGTGCTCGTTCAGCTCGAGGCCGGCCACCTCGTTGTGCAGGTCCGAGAACGTCGAGCGCGGCGCCTTGTTGTGCTCGCACAGCGGCGCGCCGTTGTAGATGCGCTTGCCGAGGACGTCGCAGGCCCGCTTGAGGAACACGCCCGACCAGATGTCGTCGAACCGGCCGACGTCCCACTCGTTGTCGTCCATCGGGAGCTGGTAGAACGCGGGAACCACCTCCCGGCGGAACGCGAGGTTCATCGAGCAGACGGTGAGGTAGTTGCCGCGGGCGGCGACGAAGTCGCCATCGAAGTCCGCCGCCGAGGTGCGGGTTTGGGCCTGTCCCTCCAGGTCGCCGTCCATCAGGATGCGGACGGCGTCGAGGTCGGGGACGTTCGTCCACAGGCCCTGTGAGGCGACGATGTCGTCGACCTCGACGGGTTCGGTCTCGACGGTCTCGTCCATTGCGCTGTACGGGTACCCCCGGGGGTACAGCCCGTGCTCGTCGGCGTTCTGGTACAGTACATTCACCCAGTTCTCGTCGGAGGCGACGGCCTCCATCTCGCCCTCGAAGGCGAGGTTCCGGAGGTGCCGGCCGAAGAAGTCGTACTCCTCGTGGGGCAGGGTGTCATCGTCGATGAGGAAGCCGTACTCGAACTCGCCGGCCCATAGGTACAGCAGGCCGAAACTGGTCTCGGCGTGGCTGGCCGCGGGAATGAGGTCGGCGTACTCGGCGAGGCCGCGGGCCTCGAACCACGCCTCTCGGCGCGGCCCGTCGAACACCTCGCCATCGACGCCCAGGTCCTCGAGCATCGCCTCCATGCCGGCGACGTCACAGAACTCCTCGGTGACGAGCAGGAACCGCAGCCTGTCGGTGTCGAAGCCGTGGTTGCGCGCGTTCTCGACGTAGGCACGGACGCACTCGGGTTCCCGGACTGTCGGGACGATAACGCAGATATCGGTCATCTCGCTCGAACGTATTTTAGGATGGCCTAAAAGACTGCCGGAAACGGCTCAGAGTCGGGTCGCGCCGAAGACCGCGATGCCGATGGAGACGGCCGCCACGACGCCGACGATGACCATCGGGTCGGTCCCGAAGACCGTCTCTCGGTCGCCGGGAGTCGTCGTCGGTGTCAGCGAGGCGGTCGGGTCGTCGTCGGGGGTCGGCGTCGGTTCGGGCGTCGGGTCGTCGCCCGCAGTGGGGGTCGGTTCGTCGTCGAGGATCGCCGTCGGTTCGGGCGTCGGTTCGGGGGTCGGCGTCGGTGTGGGCGTCGGTGTCGCCGTCGGGGTCGGCGTCGGTGTTGCCGTCGGTTCCGACGGCGGCGGGCCGAGTTCGCTCCGGGCGTCGGAGTCGTTCTCGCAGCCGTCACAGATGGCGAAGTAGTGCGACGTCGCCTCCAGTCGCACCTGCTCGTCGGAACCGAACGCCTTGCCCTCCACCACGACGTCCGTCTGGTACCAGCCCTCCGCCGAGGGGTTCGTGACGCAGTCCTCGAGTTCGAGCACCAGCGTCTCGCCGACCCGGTAGTCCGGTTCGGGGTCCTCGATGCTGAACGAAGCGGTGCCGCCGTCGAAGGATTCCTCGTCGGGGCTGAACTCCTCGCTACCGACCCGGAGGGTGTATGACCCCGAGGTGAGAGGCGCCGCGGCCGCACAGCCCCCGACGTCAACCCCGGTGGTGGAGAACTCGATGGAGGTCGGCTCCTCGATGCCGGACTGACCGTCGCCGAAGTTGTCGGTCAGCGTCACCTCGTGGGTGTACCGGACGTCGCTCGCCTCCGTGTCTCGGTTGTCCGGGGTGACCCTGAACTCCGTGCTGTCGTCGCCGTGGCTGGCGACGGCGCTCCCCGGAGTGAAGGCGCCGAGAAGCACCAGCGCGGCGACAAGAGCCAGGGCGGTGTCGGTGTCCATTATATCACACCTGCGGACGGACTTGATAAAAGCTTTCGACGGACACGTTCTTGCCGCGCGCGGCCGAACCGCCGGCATGCGCGCTACCATCCGCTCGTGGCTGCGGACAGAGGCGGGGCGTCTCCGGACGCCGTGGCGACTGCTCGCCTTCGGACTGCTGATCGTCGTCGCCAACCTGGTCGTCGGGGCGGCGGCACTGTTGGCCGGCACCCTGCTTGCGGGCCGGCACCTCGACCGACGGCTCCTCGCCGACCTTGGTCTCCGCGGCGGTGCCCGCCCGCGACTCGACCCGCTCGTCGGCGCCGGCCTCGGCGTCGTGCTGGTCTGTGGGGCCTACGCCGTCGGCGCCGCCCTCGGCGTCTACGAGGCCAGCGTCGACCCCGCCGCGCCACCGGGGTACCCGCTTGCGGCCTGGCTGGCGCTCGTCGTCGTCACCATGGTTGTCATCGGCGCCTACGAGGAACTGCTGTTGCGCGGCTACGTCCTGACGAACCTCGCCGAGGGGCTCACCGTCTTCCTCGGCCGTCGGGCGTCGGTCGCCGCCGCCCTCGTCGTCTCCAGCGTCGGCTTCGGACTGCTCCACGGCGCCAACCCCGCCGCCAGCCCCCGCTCGCTTGCGACGGTGACGCTCGCGGGCCTCCTGCTCGGCCTCGCGTACGTGTACACTGGGTCGCTGTCGTTTCCGATCGGCCTCCATGTCACCTGGAACCTCTCGGGGGTGTTGCTCGGCCTGCCGGTGAGCGGCCTCGAGATACCGGTCCGGCTAATCCGGACGGAGGTCACCGGCGACCCCGCGGTTCACGGCGCCGGCTTCGGCATCGAGGGCGGCCTGCTCGGCCTCGGGGCGGCGGCGGTTGGCTGTCTCGCCGTCGCCGGCTACGCGCGGCTCACCGGCCGAAGCGTGCGGGAAGAGATCGCGACGGCGGCGCTCCGGTTCTAGCCGCCGAGGTACGACTCGCGGATGTAGTCGTCGCCCTTCAGTTCCTCGGGGGTGCCCTCCCGCACTGCTTCGCCGTTCTCCAGCAGGTAGATGCGGTCGGCGTGTTCGAGGGCGAAGGTGACGTTCTGCTCGGTCAGTAGCACCGTGACCCCCCGCTCGATGATGGGGTCCAGCGCCTCCGCGATGTCCTGCAGGATGACCGGCGCCAGCCCCAGCGTCGGCTCGTCGAGGACCAGCAGGTCCGGGTCGCCCATCAGCGCCCGGCCGATGGCGAGCATCTGCTGTTCGCCGCCGGACATCGAGCGGGCGTTCTGGTCGCGGCGCTCGTCCAGCCGCGGGAACAGGTCGTAGACGAACTCCTTCCGCTCGTCGATGACCTCGTCGTCCTGCAGGTAGCCGCCCAACTCGAGGTTCTCCTCGACGTTCATGTAGCCGAAGAGGTCCCGCTCCTCGGTGCAGTGAATCATCCCCTGGTCGACGAGTTCGGTCTGGCCGACCGAGGCGACCTCCTGGTCACGGTAGCGGACGCTCCCGTCGTAGCCCAGGAAGCCGGAGGCGGTGTTGCAGAAGGTGGTCTTGCCGGCGCCGTTCGGGCCGATGAGCGAGACGATTTCGCCCTCCGTGACGGTCATGTCGATGCCGCGGAGCGCGGTGACTTTCCCGTAGGAGACCTGGAGGTTCTCCGACTTCAGCACCACCTCGTCGCTCTCGGTCGTCTCGCTCCCCGACCCGAAGTTGAACCCCTCCTCTGCGTCGGCGTCCGTGTCGGTGTCTGCGTCGGGTTCCGTGCTCATATCTCGTCACCTCCGAGGTACGCCTCCTGCACCTCGGGGTCGTTCTTGATCTCGTCCGGCGACCCCTGTGCGATCTTCGAGCCGAACTGGATGACGAACGCGCGGTCGATGAGGTTCAGCAGCCCGCGCATGTTGTGGTCGACGACGATGAGCGTCATGCCGTGCTGGCGCAGCGACTCCATGACCTCGGTCAGCTCCTGAACCTCGTCGGCCGCGAGGCCGGCGAACGGCTCATCGACCAACATTACGTCCGGCTGGGTGGCGATGGCCCGGCCCAGCTCCAGCTTCAGCATACCGGCGTGGGGTAGTTCCGAGGGCGTCTGGTCCATCACGTCGCCCAGGCCGACCCGGCGACAGATTTCCCGGGCCAGCCGCTCGGTCTCGCCGCCCAGCCCCGAGAGCGTGAACAGCTCGTCCGGGACGAGCGCCAGTTCGATGTTCTTGACCACGGCCCGGTCCTCCAGCGGCGCGAACTCCTGGAACGTCCGTGACATCCCCTCTTTGACCATGTCGTAGGCGGAGATGCCGGTCACGTCCTCGCCCTTGAAGTAGACGGTGCCGCCGGTCGGCGCGTAGGTTCCGGTGACGCAGTTGAACGTCGTCGACTTGCCGGCGCCGTTCGGGCCGATGAAGCCCAGTATCTCCTGTTCTTTGACCGCAAACGAGAGGTCGTCGACGGCGACCAGTCCGCCGAACTCCTTGCGGAGGTTCTTTGCGACGAGGATGCCGTCGCCGGGGCCGTACGTCTGCTCTTCGAAGTCGGCCGGTCGTTCGGTTTCGGAGCTCATTGGGTATCACGTTCCAGCACGTTCTCGATTTCCTCGCGGTAGCTCGAGATGGTGCTCTTGGCGGCCGAGATGCCGCCGCTGTCGGGTGGCGCCTCCCCGCGGCGCCGTGCCAGGTACCTCCGACCCGTCTTTATCGCCTTCGGGACGACGCCCTCCGGCATGAACACCAGCACCAGGATGCCGAGCGCGAACGTCGGGAGTGGGGCGGTGTCGGCGACGGTGATGCCGATGATGGGGATGGTGACGTCGAGCGAGGAGACCACCGTCTCGGTGATTCCCAGAAGGAGGGCGCCGACGAGGGCGCCGACGATGGTGCCCATCCCGCCGAGAATGGCGACGATGATGACCTCGATGCTCTTGTCGATTCGACCGGGGCCGAAGACGCTGTTGGCGTCGGGGTAGCCGACGCCGGTGTGCATCCACATGGCGGCGGCGAAGCCGCCGACGGCCGCCGAGAGGACGAACGCGAATATCTTGAACTTCGCCGGGTTCAGCCCGACCGACCGGACCGCGTTCTCGTCCTCGCGGATGCCGGTGAGCACGCCGCCGGCCGACGAGCGGGTCACCGCATAGCAGACCCCGAGGACGATGAGCAGCGCGAGAAAGCTGATGTAGTACGACGCGACGAGCTGCTCCCAGCGGGCGCCGACCTGGACGACGCTCTTTGTGCCCCTACTGACGAACACGGCCGGCCGGTTGCTGAACGCGGACACGCCGAGCTCCCCCGGGGCCAGGTACGGCATCCCGTCGGCGAAGATTTGGAACGTTTGGTACAGCAACAGTGGCGCGATGAGCGTCACGAGCGAGAGGTACGGCCCCTCCAGCCGGAGCGCGGGCACGCCGATGAGCAGGCCGCCGAGCGCGGCCAGAAGCGTCCCGCCGAGGACGCCCGCCAGGATAACCGCCGCAACCGTCCCGGACCCGAGGGCCGCCGGCTGCTGGCCGAACAGGTCGAACAGGTGCTGATTGGTGATGACGACGCTCCCGTAGGCGCCCAGCGCGAAGAAGAACGCGTGACCGAAGCTGAGCTGCCCGGTGTAGCCGGAGACGACGTCCCAGCTGATGGCGAACATCATCACGTACAGCACGGGGGTGAAGTTCCCGAGTTCGGACGGCGTCAGGACGGTCGGTATCAGCGCCAGGCCGACCATCCCGAGGACCCCGAGCTTCTGTCGCAGCGCCAGGTCCCGGAGCATCAGTTTGTCGACGACCGCCTGCTTGCGGCGCTCGTCGATGTCGCCCCCGAACGGGGTTTCGGTCGCCATTATTCGGCAGTCCCCCGTCCGAACAGGCCCTCCGGCTTCACGAGCAGGAACACGACCAGGAGCGCGAGCGAGGCGACTCCGGCCAGGTCGCTCCCGCCCGGCACGAACCTGACGACGAACGTCTCGAAGAACCCGATGATGTAGGCGCCGGCGATGCTCCCCTTGATGGAGCCGAGACCGCCGAGGATGACGATGGCGAAAGAGAGGATGAGCGGCGCCGGCGGGAGGATGGACATCAGCCAGCTTCCGCCGTTGCGGCTGGCCAGCAGGACGCCCGCGTAGCCCGCGAAGCCGCCCGCAAGCGTCCAGGTGATGAGGTTGATTTTCTCGGCGTCGATGCCAACGAGGGCCGCGCCCTTGTCGCTCTGACTGACGGCGACGATGGCGCGGCCGGTCCGGGTGTAGTTGACGAAGTACATCAGCAACCCGATGAGTATCAGCGAGGTCACGAAGATGAAGATGTTGTTGAGGTCATCGTTCGGCATGACCTGCTCGACGTTGAACGTGATCGCGCTGACTCTCGGAATGCTGTTCAGCCATATCTGGATGCCGTAGAGGATGAAGAACCCGACGACGAAGGTGAGTATCAGCACCACCACCGGTCTGTCGCGGACGAACCTGATGACGCCGACGTACGTGATGGCGGCCAGCAGTGCGCCCGCGCCCGTCCCGACGAGCAGACCGGCCCAGGTCGGGAGGTTGAGGTACCCGCTCGACCCCGTCACGAGGAAGGCGGCGAACGCCCCGACGGTGATGAACGCGCCGTGGGCGAAGTTGAGGATGCCGCCCACGCCGAAGATGAGGGTGAAGCCGATGGCGATGACGGCGTACAGCGCGCTGACGAACGTCGCCGTCACGACGGCCTCGCCGACTGCCCCGGGGGCGACCATCAGCCGCCACCCCCTATCCAGTCGGGCGCCGCGTAGTCGGCCGTCTTGTTCTGCTCGGGGTAGAACGAGTGCATCGTGCCGTAGTCGGGCCGCGCCTCGGGGTCGTCCTGCCACTGCTGGAAAACCGGGACGCCCGTCTCCGCAATGGAGGTCCACTGCGGCTCGTGGGCGTACTTCGAGTCCGCCGAGGTGAACTGGAACTCCTCGAGGATGGTGCTGTCGGTGAAGGTGCCCTCCTCGAGGTACGGTATCATCGTGTCGGCGTCGGGCACCTCACCTTCCGTGCCCTCGCCCTCCAGCGTCATCCGGAGCGCCTGCTCGGTCAGGTTGATGGCGTCGTAGGTGATCGCCCCGGAGTAGATGGGTGCCTTGCCGAACTCATCCTGGTAGGCCTGAACGAACTCCTGGGTCCGTTGGGTGTTCGTCGTCTGCGGCGTCATGGCGTTCATAGTGAACACGTACTCGCAGCTACCGCCGGTCGACTCCCAGTAGCCGAAGCTCTGTGCCGGAACGTGGATGCCGCCGAACCCGAAGCCGCGGCGCTGGTTGGCCCACTGCTTGACGGCCTTGGTCCCGGCGAGCGCGAGGCCGACGAGCGCGAGGTCACAGCTCTCGCTCTCAAGTTCGTTGTAAACCGACCGCCACTTGGTGCCGCCGCTGACCCGCTTGACAACCGGGACGTCGACGATTTCGCTGAGCCCCTCGACGAGCCGATCGTGGTACGGGGTGAACTCCGCCGGATTCTCGGTCAGTACCCCGACGGTCTCCCAGCCGCGGTTCCCGGCCTTGTTCTCGAGGAACTCGAGCATCGCGTCGGCGAGGTCGAGCAGGTTTATGGGCCCCGCGCGGAAGTGGTACTTGAAGCGCTCGTACTCGTTCTCGGCGCCGCTGCCGGTGAAGTCAACGCTCTTGGAGGCGAGTTCGCCGGCCCTCGGGTCCGCCGAGGCGGTCGTAATGTGTATCTTCTTTGCAGGGGCCATAGCCTGGTTCATCATCCTGACGAGCGCCGAGCCCAGGAAGACGCCCAGAGTTATGTCGCACCCCTCCTGGCGGACGAGTCTGTTGTACTCCGAGACCGTCTGGTTGGGGTCGGCGTTGCTCTCGCCGAGGGCCACCTCGACTTTCGCCCCGAGCATCCCGCCGCTGTCGTTGTACTGCCCGGCGGCCAGCTGTGCGGCCTCCCACATCGACTGCCCGAGCGGCAGGTTCATCGGCGCGAGGACGCCGAACTTGACGGTCTCCCCCGAGAGAAGCGCTTCGCCGTCGCTCTCATTGGTCTCCTCGAGCCCCTCGTCGCCACTGCTCTCGTTGCCCGAGCCCCGGAGCCCGCTCCCCGGGTACGGGTTCTGCGGCGACTGACAGCCCGCGAGGCCGGCGGTCACCGCGCCACTCCCGCCGTACTTCAGGATGGACCGGCGGCCGATGCGCCCGCCGTCGTCCTGCTGTTCGCCCTCTGGTACGTCTGCCATATGTGGCCCAAGTACCGAAGTTCGACGGATGGGTGTTTCGCTGGTTTTTTCCGGCGTTTTATTAATGAACCGGCCATTGTTGCTCGGAATCCGGACGGGGCGGCGATATTTCCGGTCCCCGGGCGCGAGCGGGGCCGCCACGGGCGCCCGGTTGACGGTCGGCACTGCGCGCACCGCCCGGTCGCCGGCGGTCCGGGTCGTTGAGGCGAACGAGAAATCGGGTGGTCGCGTCAGGACCGCCGGTAGGCGACCAGCGCGGCGGCTAGTAGCGCGACTAGGGCCACGACGGGCGTGAACCCGGGGCCGTCGCTTATCGTCGGCGTGGTGCGTTCGTTGTTCTGCTGGTTCTGCTGGTTGTTCTGTTGATTGTTCTGATTGTTCTGCTGGTTGTTCTGTTGATTGTTCTGCTGGTTGTTCTGCTGGCCGCCGCTGTTACCGCCGTCACCGCCGTCACCGCCGTTGCCGCCGCTCTCGGGCGTCGGGGTACTCGGCGGTGGCGTCGCGGTGGGGGTCGGGGTACCGCTGTCGGAGGTCTCCCCGCCGCCGCCGGGAGTCGCCGTCTCGCCGCCATCGCTGGGGGTTTCCGTCCCCTCACCACCGCCGCCACCTTCCTGCCCGGAACTGCCGCCCTCGGACGGTGGCGGCCCGAGTTTCTCTCGGGCCTCCTGTTCGCTGTTGCACTCGCAGACGTACACGTAGTTCGAATTGAGGTTGACGCCGCGCCACTGCTTGTCGTCGGGTTCGCAGTTGCTGTTGCCCTCCTCGGTGCACTTGGTGGCGATGGTGCCGTTGGTGTAGGACTGAATCTGGTACCAGCCGGGTCGGGTCGCCGGTGGCGGCGCTCCAGTCGTAGAAATACACTGTTAGTCCGCCCTCCTCGAGGTCAGACCCGACCTGGTGGTCCAGTAGGCTCTCGTCGTCCTCGGTTCCGCTGTTGTTGTTGCCCCGGTCGATGCCGAACGTCTTCGTGTTCCCGCTGGTCGTACACTCGCTGTAGTCGATCCAGCTGGCCTCGACGATGACGATGTCGAGCCAGAGGCCCTCCTCGGCGTCCTGGTCGGTGAAGGCGTCCTCGCCGGCGGCGAAGTACTCGATGCTGGCGTTCGCCTCGTTCTGGTCACCCGGGTAGTGGTCGGTCTGCTCCGGGAGGTTGATGGTGAAGTTCACGCCGCCGTCGCTGGTTTCGTACGTCGGGGCGTTCTCCGGTTCGTGCTGGTCGGCTGCGACTGTCCCGCTGGCGGCCACCAGCGCGAGCCCTCCGACCAGCAACGCCACCAGCGTGACGGTCAGGAGGACTGCCGACGTTCGTTTCGTACTCCTATCCATAGTTATATACTCTCGCGTCCACCGGAATAATAGTTGGTGCAGGGTATGTACAGCGTTTTAAATTGAATCGAGCCCCGTCCGACCGTGCTCGGCTCTGCCGGCCTTCGACATGGACACCCCCGGGCCGAAGCGGACCGAAGACGGGGTCCGCCGGGAATCGAACCGACCGGGGGCGTCGCCGATATCGCGGCTCTCTCGGCCGTTCGGCGTCCGGACACAGTTAGTAACAGCTATACGACGGCCTTTCGTTCCCCCGCGTATGCAACGACGCTGGGCGACGGTCTGCATCGCCTTCTTTCTCGTCATGGCGGCCAGCGCCTACTCGCTGATGGCGCTCGCCGAGCAGCCGACGGTGGACATCGAGGGCGAAACCTACGAGAACGGCAGCACCTTCCAGCAGGGCGGCACCACGTACAACGTCTCCGTCGGTGACGGCTCGGGCCAGCTCACCTACAATGAGACGGTCGAGAACGAGGAGACATTCGCCAACAACACCGCTATCGACTACCGGAACGGCAGTTACAACGTCTCCATCGAGGCGGGCAATGGCTCCGACTCCTTCACCCTCGAGGAGGAGCTGGACATCGAGGCCATCCTCGGAAACGACTCGTCGGTCGAAAACAGCACGTTCACCCGCGACGACGGCACCGAAGCCGTCGTCTACCGCAACGGTACGACCCGGCCGCTCGAGGAGTACGTCGACCGCGAAACCGAGACGTTCTCCGAGGGCGACCGGATGGAGCACGACGGGGAGACAAAGACCGTCGCCAACGTCACCTCCGGGCGGGTGCTGGTGACCTGGGAGACCGAGGAGACCCAGTCCATCGGCCTCGCGGAGGGCGAGACGTTCACCGTCGACGACACGGAATACGTCGCCACCTTCCCGGACGACGGCACCGTCGTCATCTCGACGCAACTCGAGGAGTACAACTCCCACGAGGAGAGCGTCGACTACTACCAGGAGCGGACGAGCGGCCTGCTGTACGTCATCATCTTCAGCCTCGGCTCCAGCTTCCTCCTGGCGGCGCTCGCGTTTCTGCCCCACCGGGGCTGACCCCGCCTCGCTCGTTCCCGCGTTCGGCGTCCAGCCCGCCGCTACGCGGGCGAGTGCCACGAACGCGGCGCTTCGAAGGCTTTATCCGCGAACTCGACCTGATTCGACGTACTATGAGTGACAAGCCCGCTTCCATGTACCGGGCCATCGACAAGCCCTCGTACACCCGACGGGAGTACATCACGGGCATCCCGGGCTCGAAGGTCGCCCAGTACAACCGGCTGTCGGCCAACCGCCGGATGCTGAAGGAACTCGGCGAGGAGGGCGACTACAAGATGATCCTCCGGAAGTTCCCCCACCAGGTCATCCGGGAGAACAAGCAGGCAACCGGCGCCGGCGCCGACCGCGTCTCCGACGGGATGCGACAGGCGTTCGGCAAAATCGTCGGCACTGCCGCCCGAATCCAGCAGGGCGAGCGCCTCTTCACCGTCTGGTGCAACCCCGAGGACGCCCACATCGCGAAGGACGCCTTCCGCCGCGCCTACAACAAGATCTCGCCGCCCTGTACCGTCAGGGTCGAGCGCGGCGAGAAACTGCTGGTCGCGTAGACGGACTCTTTTCGCGTCGTGTGTCGATCGCCGGGTACAAGCGGCCGCGCCGCCTCCCGTCGGTATGAACCTCTCCGAATCCTCCTGGACCGACGTCCGGGACGCCGACGCCGACGTCGCGGTCCTGCCGGTCGGCAGCACCGAACAGCACGGCCCCCACGCGCCGCTGGGCGTCGACTCGATGACCGCCGAGGCTATCGCCGAGGCCGGCGCCGAGCGGTACGCCAATGAGTACGACGGTCGGGCGCTCGTCGGGCCGACGATACCGGTCGGCGTCGCCGAGGAGCACCGCGCCTTCGACGGGACGCTGTGGGTCGGCGAAGACACCTTTCGTCGCCAACGGCCACGGTGGCAACGTTGACGCACTGCGGGAGGCCTGCGCCCGATTCACCCGGGACGGGTCCGGCTACGCCGTCCAGTTCACCTGGTTTGACGCCGTCGACTTCGAGAGCCTAGGCCACGGCGGCCCCGCCGAGACGTCGTTTGTCCGGCATCTCCGGCCGGCACTAATCGACGAGAGCCGGACCGAGGCGGCCGCCGAGGGCGCCGCCGACGGATGGGGCGAGTGGCTCCACGGAACCAACCTCGCGTACGACTCCTCGGAGTTCACCGACAGCGGCGTCGTCGGCGACCCCCGGGACGGCGACGCCGACCTCGGCGAGGAACTGCTGGAGGAGTCGGCAGCGGCGCTGGCGGAACTGCTGGACGCGGTGGCGACGCGGGCGCCGTAACTACTCGTCGTCGGCCTCGTCGTGGGCATCCTCGAGAGCGCCCCGTAGCTCCGGGATGGTGGCAGTGAGGTCGCTCACCTGGTCGTGGGCCTCGAGGATGCTCTCGAGGGTCCCCTCAAGGTCGGCGATCTCGGTCTCGAGGTCGTCGGCGTCCTCGAAGGCGTCGGCCTGCTTGCCCATCGCGAACCACTTCTTGGCGTCCCGGAGGTTCGATTCGGCGTCGCCGGTGTCGAGGGCGCCCTTCAGACCGTTCAGGGCACCCAGGGTGTTGTCGGCCTCGGTCTCCCAGATGCTGTCGGGCTCCGGCAGCGTCGCCTTCGCCGCCTCGAGGCTCTCTTCGACGTCCTCGCGCATCTCGAAACACGCCGGAAAGCGAAAGTGAAACGCGGCGACGGGACGCACTCAGGAGGGGAACTGCGGGTCGTCGCCGTCGGAGGCGCCGGGGTCCGTCGGGTCGGCGACGGGATCTCCCGGCCCGTCGCCACGGACCGTGCTCCGTCGCCCCGGGATGTAATCCAGGCCGTCGTCGACATCGCCGAGCATCAACAGGGCGTAGTATCGGAGGTACATCTGGAAGAGCGCGTACGTCATGAGCGCCGCGACGGTGAACGCGAAGCTGCCGACCACGGCCGCGACGACGATACCGACGAACGAGGAGGCCGCCGTGGCCGCGACGAAGCCGAGGATGCCGCCGACGACGAGGCCCGGTATCAGCGCCAGGGCACCCACGAGGACGACCGCGATGCCGCCGACGTAGCCCAGCACGATAACGGCGACGCCGTAGGCGGCGAACTGCTTCGGGGCGTCGGCTAACGTGCCCCAGAAGCGGCGCCACCCCGCGAGGACGCCGCCGTTCTCCAGGAGCATCGTCGGGACGACGAACGCGGTGGTGAACGCGTTGACGACCGAGAGCGGGAACCCGACGAGGCCGGCGAGGAACGCGACGTTGCCCAGGGCGGCGACGTACTTGAGGAGTGTCCCGTCGGTGCCGACCTGCAGGAGCACGGCCGCCCCGAGGACGGCGAACCCGAGGCCGCCGACGACGACGCGGAACGCCGCCAGTCCGAGCGCCTGTCGGCCGTGGTCGCCGACGGCGTCGCCGATGGACGCCTCGCCGTCCCGGAGCCAGCGGAGAAACGGGAACTCGAGCAGCGCGCCGAGGACGGCGACGAGTAGCCACACCGCCGCCAGGGCGGCGACGACTGCGACGATCAGCTCCATCCCGATGTCCGAAACGGAGGGGCCGGCGCCCGGGCCTTGAGAGAACTCACTGCCAGCGCCGCCCGCACCGCTCCCAGCCCCGCCGCCGGTCGGGACGCTGAGCGCCGGGCTCCCGACGAAAAGCGTGACGAGGATTACCCAGAGCCACTGCCCGGGGCCGCGCGGCCGGTACTTTCGGGTCGCGGCCAGTGCGTCGTCCAGTGCCGAGAGCGCGTGGAGGGACATGTGTCGGCGTCCGATCGCCCGCCTCATAAAGGGTGCTTCGGGCACGGCGCGTCGGGTCGTGGGCCGCGGCCGCCGAGGAAGCCATATCGTGGCGACGACCTCACAGCCGTCGTGGTCGATGACCAACTCGACCTCCATGAACCGGCCGGTCAGCTCGGTGTAGTCGGCCGACTGCGCCGCCAGTTCGGCGGCGAGCTCGTCGGCCAGGACGTCGACGGTCACCGACTCGCAGAACGGCTGGTTCTCGATAGCCTCCTCCATCGCCCGCTCGAGGCCCTCGGCGCTGGCCGGCGAGACGGGCGTGCCCGCGAACTGGTGGTACAGCGACCCGAACTTGATGCCGGCCTCGAAGCAGGCCGTCTGTGGCGTCGTCGGTTCCATGCCGACACTGGGGCACGGCGCCACAAGTCGTTTCGCTCTCGGAACCCATTTAGGGCGCGACCGCCTCCCAATTGCATGGACTACGAAGCCAGCCTCGACCGGGCGCTGGAAGCGGTTCCCGACATCGAGTCGGGCGGCGACCGGCTCTCGGTTCCCGACGCCGAGGCGCAGGCCGACGGCGCGTTCACGCGGTTCAACAACCTCGATGCGGTCGCCGACGCGCTGAACCGCTCGACGGACCATCTTCACCGGTTCGTCCAGCAGTCGCTTGCGACCTCCGGTAAACTCGCGGAGGGCGTCGGCCGGTACAACGGCGAGTTCGCCAAGCGGGAGTTCGAGCGGGCCGTCGAGGAGTACACCGAGGAGTACGTCCGGTGCAGCGAGTGCGGCCTGCCGGACACCCGACTCGTCCAGGAGGACCGGACGACCATGCTCCGGTGTGACGCCTGTGGGGCGTTCCGGCCGGTCCAGAAGAAAAGCGGCTCCCGGTCGACCCAACAGACGACCGACGACGTCGAAGCCGGCGAGACGTACACCGTCGAGGTGACCGACACCGGCCGGAAGGGCGACGGCGTCGCACACCGCGGCGACTACACCATCTTCGTACCCGGCGCCAGCGAGGGCGACGTGGTCGAGATATTCATCGAGGACACCAGCGGGAATCTGGCGTTCTCGCGGTTGGCGTAGGGGGATTGTTCGAGAGAGCGCGTCGCGCTCTCTCGTGATGTTGCCAGAATCCGCAGGATTCTGGCCGCAAGCGGGAAATCGAAGATTTCCCGCAATGACGAAAGACGCCATGGGCGTCTTTCGAACCACGCCGAGCGAAGCGAGGCGTCTCCGGAAGCGAGCGGGGAGCGAAGCGACCCGCAAGCAGTAGCGTGGCTACAGGGAACGGAGCGACCGAGGCCACGGCCGTGCGGACGATGACTGGAGAGAGCCGTGAGCGGCCCGACTTTCCGAGCGGTCGGCAGTTCCGATCAGACGTTCAGATTGTTAACGCTCTTTCGTGTCGGACCGTACGGTCGTAGGGTGCGAACACTGCCGAACCGGCCGAGGGCGCCCGCAAGACGTGGCAGACACGCCGGATTTATATCTGTGGGCGGTGGATTAATGGGCGTTATGGGACAGACGCTCACCGAAAAGATCCTCGATGACCACCTCGCCGAGGGGGAAATCGAGACGGGAAAGGAGATCGGGATCGAGATCGATCAGGTGCTCACGCAGGACACGACGGGCACGTTCGTGTGGCTGCAGTTCGAGGCGCTCGGCTTGGATGAGGTCCAGACCGAACTCGCCGCCCAGTACTGCGACCACCAGACCTACCAGTTCGACTTCAAGAACACGGACGACCACCGGTTCCTCCGGTCGGCGGCCGGCACGTTCGGCGCGTACTTCTCGCGGCCGGGCAACGGCATCTGTCACAACGTCCACAAGGAGAACTTCGCGGCGCCGGGCAAGACGCTTCTCGGTAGCGACTCGCACACGCCGACGCCCGGCGGCCTCGGCCAGCTGGCCATCGGCGCCGGCGGCATCGACATCTCGGTGGCGATGGGCGGCGGCGCCTACTACATCGAGATGTCGGCAAGGTGCTCGAGTACACCGGCCCCGGCGTCGAGACGCTGTCGGTCCCCGAGCGGACGACCATCACGAACATGGGCACGGAACTCGGCGCGACCTCCTCGATTTTCCCGACCGACGAGCGGACGAAAGACTGGCTCTCGCGGCTCGACCGCGAGGACGAATACGTCGAGCTCTCGCCCGACGAGGACGCCGAGTACGCCGACCGAATCACGGTCGACCTCTCGGAGATCGAGCCGCTCATCGCCTGCCCGTCGATGCCGGACAACGTCGTGCCCGTCCGCGAGGTCGCCGGCACCGACGTCGAACAGGTCATCATCGGCTCCTGTACGAACGGCGCCTACGAGGACGTCCTCCCGGCCGCCAAGATGCTGGAGGGCCGCACGACGGACCGGAAGACGGAGATGATAGTCGCGCCCGGCTCCAAGCAGGCCTCCGAGATGCTGGCTCGCGAGGGCTGGACCGCCGAGATGATGGCCGCCGGCGTCAACTTCTCGGAGGCGACCTGCGGCGCCTGCATCGGCATCGGCCACGTGCCGGCGTCCGATTCGGTGAGCCTGCGGACGTTCAACCGCAACTTCGAGGGCCGCTCCGGCATCGAGGACGACAACGTCTACCTCTGTTCGCCCGAGGTGGCGACGGCGGCGGCCATCGCCGGCGAGATCGTCGACCCCCGGGACCTCGCCGACGAGCTGGGCGATCTTGAGGACCCCGGCTTCGAGATGGCCGACAAGTACGGCCCGGGCATGGGCGAGGACGACCCGGACCTCATCGCGCCCGACGAGGCCGTCGACGACGAGCTCATCAAGGGCCCCAACATCGGTGACGTGCCGCTGAGGGACCCCCTCGGCGCCGAGCTCTCAGGGCCGGCGCTCTTGAAGATGGCGGACAACATCACGACCGACCACATCATCCCGGCGACCCAGGACATCCTGATGTACCGGTCGAACATCCCCAAGCTGAGCGAGTTTACGCTGTCGCGGGTCGACGAGGCCTTCGCCGGGCGCGCCCTCGAGAGCGACGGCGGGTTCCTCGTCGCCGGCGAGAACTACGGCCAGGGCTCCTCCCGGGAGCACGCCGCGCTGTGCCCGATGTACCTCGGCGTGCAGGGCGTGCTGGCGCAGAGCTTCGCCCGTATCCACAAGGCGAACCTGTTCAACTTCGGTCTCATCCCGCTGCAGATCGATGCGGCCGACTACGAGCGTATCGAACAGGGCGACGACATCGAAATCGTCGACGACGTCGCCGAGGCCGTCTCCTCCGGCCGGGAGGAGTTCACCGTCCGCGTCAACGACGAGTGGGAACTCACCGCGACGCTGGACGCCTCCGAGCGCGAGCGCCGCATCCTCGCAAGCGGCGGCAAGCTCTCGCACGTCAAAAAACAGCACGAGGGCGGCGCCGGCGCCGCGCCTGCCGACGACTGATACCGGCTACCGTACGTCATCTCGGTATCGACCGCACGAGGGCGTACGGTTGCACTGATGAACAGTACAGTAATCAGCATGAGACGGACGGCAGTCCGTACGAACCGCGATTCCTCTTTCGACGCCGCACCCCGATAGCGTCGGTACCGTTCTCGTGCGCCGTCGTTGCCCCGCCAGTACCGAGCTGACGAGCTGAAGAGAACGACTGGAAGCGGTCGCTGGGGGATGTAAGGTACGGCCGGCGGCCGGCGCTCGAAAGCGGGGTGGGGGGTGGGGATGCACCCAAACGGGTGCATCTGATTTTTTTAGTCGCGGGCACATGAATCTTCTGGCCCCGTGTTGGCGGTACGGGCATTCACTCTGTCAGACGTTATCAAGGGTTTATGTGTCGTCCTACCATCGTACGTCCATGGACTTCAACAACGATACGGTGTTCATTACGGGGGCAGGTTCGGGCATCGGGCGAGCGACGGCACTGACCGTCGCCGAGGCGGGCGGGTTCGTCGTCGCGACGGACATCAATGACGACGGCGGCGAGGAGACCGTCGCCGCCGTCAAGGAAGCGGGCGGTGACGCCGTCTTCCACTACCTCGACGTGACCGACGCCGAGGAGTTCGACGCGGTCGTCGAGACGGCCGTTGACGAGTACGGTCTCGACGGCGTCGTCAACAACGCCGGTATCGGTCACCCGCCGGCCACCGTCGAGAACGTCACCGACACGACCTTCGAGTATGTCGTCGACGTGAACCTGCGCGGCGTCTGGAACGGCTGTCAGGCAACGCTACCCCACCTCAAGGAGCAGAACTCGGGCGCCATCGTCAACGTCGGGTCGCTGGCGTCGTTCCTCGGGATGGCCCGGCAGTCGGTGTACTCGCTGACCAAGGGCGCGGTATTGAACTTCACGCGAGCGGTGGCCGCCGAGGCCGGCCGCGACGGCGTTCGCGCGAACGCCGTCTGTCCCGGCTTCATCGAGACGCCGCTCGGCAACCAGTACTTCGAGTCGAAGGATGACCCCGAGGCGGCCAAAGAGGAGGCCGCAAAGCAGTACCCGCTGAAACGCCTCGGCGAGCCCGAGGAGGTGGCCGACGCCATCGCCTTCCTGCTGTCGGAGCGGTCCTCGTTCGTCACCGGCCACGGTCTCGTCGTCGACGGCGGCTTCTCGGTCAGCTGACGCGGCCACGACACTTCCTCACACCCGCGAGGAAGGCTTTTGTCCGCGACGGGTCACGCCCACGCCATGGACGAGTTCGTCACGCCGCCGCCGCTGTCACCCGGCGACCGGGTGGCCGTCGTCGCACCCTCCAGCGGCGGCGCCCACGGTGCCCCACACGTCTTCGAGTTGGGCCTCGAACGGCTCCGAACGGTCTTCGACCTCGAGCCGGTCGTCTACCCAACCGCGAGACAGTCCAACGAGTTTCTCGCCGACAGCCCCCGCGCCCGTGCCGCCGATGTCCACGCCGCGTTCCGCGACCCCGAGGTCGGCGGCATCGTCGCAACCATTGGCGGCCACGACGGGATTCGGGTTCTCCGGCACCTCGACGCCGACGTGCTCCGGTCGAACCCGACGCGGTTCTTCGGGATGAGCGACAACACCAACCTCGGACTGTTCCTGTACGGCGCCGCCCTCGTCTCGTACAATGGCGCCCAGCTGATGAACGAACTCGCCGTCCCCGGCGAACTGCCGGCCTACACCGAGCGGTACTGCCGACGGGCGTTCTTCGAGGAGTCGCTCGGCGAGTTGACGGCCAGCGACGAGTGGACCGACGAACCCTCGACGTGGTGGACCGACCCCACCGAGATGGGGTCGCCGCCGGGCTACGAGCCGAACCCGGGGCCGCGGTGGGCTGGCAGCGACGCCGCCGTCGAGGGCCGACTCTGGGGCGGCAACCGCTCGGTCGTCGAGTGGCAGCTGGCGACCGACCGGTACCTGCCGGCCGCCGACGCCCTCGACGGCGGCGTACTGTGTCTGGAGACCGCCGAAACGATTCCCGAACCCGAGGAGGTGGCGGCGACGCTGACCTGTCTCGGCGAGCGTGGCCTCCTCGGGCGGTTCGGCGCGGTCCTGTTCGGCCGGCCACCGGCCCGGAGCCACCTCACCGAACCGCCACGCGAACAACGGGAGGCCTACCGCGAGCGCCTCTACGGGGCGGTCACGGAGACGGCCGCCCGGTACGCCCCGGCGGCGCCGGTCGTTCTGGGGCTGGACTGGGGCCACACCACGCCCACGGCGCCACTGCCGCTGGGCGGCCGCGTTGTGGTCGACCCTACCACGGAGACGATTCGGTTCGGATGACGACGCCTGCCGGAGACGGGGCTATTATGCCGGCCAGCCGCGAAACGACGGCCATGGAGTTCAACCTCCCCGTCGCGTTCGGTGCCCTGATCGCCGTCGTCGCGGTCGGCGTCGGCGGCCTGATAGCCAGCCCGATACCGATGACCACCGGAACCATCCTAATGATGGTGGCACCGTCGATGCTCGTCTTCGGCCTGCTGGCGTTCGGCCTCGGCGTCAAGCACGGCGAGTACCGGGCGGCCTGACGCCCCTTCTCGAAGCGCGCGACGGCCGGACGGCTGGCCGTTCGGCGCGAAAAATACTGGAAAAGCGTCGGTTCGGTCCGCCGTAGCCGTTACAGCCGGCTGCGAACGGCGACGAGCGTCGCGGCGAGGGCGACCAGCGCGGCGGCGACGCCGAAGCCGGCGCCGTCACCGCTACTGCCGTCGTCCTCGGCGTCGGTTTCGGTCTCGGAGTCGTCGTCCTCGGCGTCGGTTTCGGTCTCGGTTCCGGTCTCGGAGTCGCCGTCGGTCGAGTCGGCGCTCTGCATCGAGACCTGCCGTTCGGAGAACTGGTTGATGCCGATGACGACGTCGGTGGCGGCCTCCGCGCTGGAGGACTGCCGGACGAGGTACCGCGACAGGAGTTCGCCTGGGCGGCGGCCTCGCCGTCGACGTAGACCTCAAGGCTCTCGGCGTTCTCGACGGCCGACTCGGAGACGGTCGCGATGACGACCTTCCCTTGGCTCTCGGTCCGCTCGACGGTCATGTTGACGCGGTCCCGGCTGCGCTCCTGGATCTCGACGTCGGTGTCCTGACCGTACTCGACGACGCTCGTGCCGCTCGCTTCCGCGTCGTCGGTGCCGGACTCGGTCTCCGTCGCGGTGTCGCCGTCGCTTTCGGTCTCGGCGGCGCCGTAAACGTACGCCTCGGCGGTCGCCGTGCCGTTCTGGATCATCCGCTCTTGGGTCTCGTCGGCGTCGGAGCGCTCCTCGTTGTACTGCCGGTAGACCAGCTGGCTGTCCTCCCGGACGCTGGCCACGACACGGCCGTCCTCGCTGGTCGTGACGTTGCCGTCACCGATGAGGATGAAGGTGCCCTGGGCGCCGTCGTCGCTGGTGACGACGACGCGGTTGTCGCCTTCGGCCTGGGCGTCACCGCTGACGTTGGCCTGGACGACCTGCTCGCCGTCGGTCGAGGTGAACGTGATGACGCCGCGCTGGTTGTCGTTGGCCTCCATGTCGGTGCCGCTCTCGAAGGCCACCGAGGCCTTCGCGCCGGCGCTGTTCTGGCTGCTGATGCCCGAGCCGTCGATGGCCGTACTGGAGCTGGCGCCGATACCGATGCCGCCATCGGTCTCGCTGGCCGACTGGGCCGTTACGCTCTCGACGACGACCGACCCGTCGACGGCGTAGTCCGCGACCGCGTTAGTGTTCGTCTGGAACTGCACGAAAGTACCGCTGTAGGCCTCTCCCTCGGCCTGCTGGGTCGCGGCGGGCGCCGCGGCCGCTCCGACCAGGGAGACGACCAGTACTGCTGCGAGGACCGCTGATTTGATTCTCATGCGCATGATTTGTTATTTAGTTGAAAACTTAAGGCTTTCCTTTATATTCGACGCCGGAGTGCAACGAGGGCCCCGCCGAGGGCTGCTATTGCGGCAAGCGCGCCGAATCCGGGGCCGTCGGCGTCCGAAATCCCGCCGTCGTCGCCGGTGTCGCCGTCACTCTGCATCGAGACCTGCCGTTCGGAGAACTGGTTGATGCCGATGACGACGTCGGTGGCGGCCTCCGCGCTGGAGGACTGCCGGACGAGGTACCGCGACGCCTCGCCGTCGACGAACACCTCGGTGCTATCGGCGCTCCCGAACGTCTCGTCGGAGACGGTCGTGATGATGACCTTCCCCTCGCTTTCGGTCCGCTCTGCGGTCATGTTGATTTGGCTCTCGCTACGCTCCTGAACCTCGACGGTGGTGTCCTGGCCGTACTCGACAACGCTCGTGCCGTTGCTCTCGGACTCGCCACCGCTCTCGGCGGCACTATGAACGTACACCTCGGCGGTCGCCGTGCCGTTCTGGATCATCCGCTCTTGGGTTTCGTCCTCCTCGTCGCGCTCGCCGTTGTACTGCCGGTAGACCAGCTGGCCGTCACCGTCGATTTGGGCGACGACATCGCCCTCCTCGTTGACGGTGGCATCGCCGTCACCGACGACGACGAACGTCCCCTGGGTGCCGTCGTCGTTGGTGACGACAACCCGCTTGTCGCTCTCGGACTCGGCCTCGCCGTCGACGCTGGCGTGGACGACCTGGCTCTCGCCGTCGGCGCGGATCTGGACGACGCCGCGCTGGTTGTCGTGGGTCTCCATCTTCGCGCCGCTCTCGGAGGCCAGCGTCGCGCTGGCGTCGGTCCGGCTGTCGACGCTCAGGCCGGCGGCGTCGACGCCGGTGACGCTCGACAGCCCTGCGTCCAGGCCGCCCTCGGCCTCGCTCGCGGACTGCATCGACACGTTCTCGACGACGACCGACCCGTCGACGGCGTAATCGGAGACGGCGGCGTCCGTCGTCTCGAACTCGACGAACGCCCCGCTGTAAGCTTCGCCCTCGCTCTCCTGTGTCGCGGCAGGTGCCGCGGCCGCTCCGACCGCCGATACTACCAGTAGCAGCGCCAACGCTGCCGCTCGAAACCTCATACCTCGCGGTTACCCGGCTATAATATAAGTTTCGTGGCCGGACGTGGGACACGATCCCATGCCGCTCTTTCAGAGCGAGCGGGCCGCTCGCGGGCGAAACCCGCAATCATTAAAGTACCTAACTGACTAGTCAGTCAACAATGCCGGAGGAGACCCGCGAGCGCATCACGAACGCGACTTACAGGGCGCTGTGCGACCACGGCTACGCGGCCCTAACGATGCAGGACATTGCCGACGAGTGCGACTGCAGCAAGTCCCTGTTGCACTACCACTTCGACACGAAGGAGGACCTACTCGTCGAACTGCTGGCCCACCTGCTGGAGCGGTTCGAGGCCCGGGTTTCCGGCGCCGACCCTGGCGACCCCCGCGACCAGCTGGTCGACCTCGTCGACGTGTTCCTCTTCGGCGACGAGCGGGACCGCGAGGAGCACCGGGCCTTCCACACCGCGCTCCTGGAACTCCGGGCGCAGGCGCCCCACAACGAGGCCTTTCGCGCCCAGCTGGCCGAGAACGACGCCCGGGTCCACGCGACCGTCGCCGGCGTCATCGAGCGCGGAATCGACGACGGCACCTTCCGGAACGCCGACGCGACCCGGACGGCCGCCCACCTGCTCGCGGCGGTCCAGGGCGCGCGAATCCGGTGGGTCACCCTCGGCGACGACACCGCTCCCCGGACGGTCCGGGAGGCGCTCGTCGCCGACGTCGTTGACGGCTGGCTGGCCGCCTGATACTGCCGGCCGTAATTTCGTGAACATCTGAATCGATAGTCGTTCGCGTATCCGAGTGAACGAGACGGGAGTCCGGACTGCGATTCAAACAGTTACGTCCGGCAGTATGAGCGGGCTCACTTCCGCTCGACGTCGCCGGCGACCGCCTCCAGTTCCGACCGGGTGAACGACGGCATCGGCCCCGGCGTGGTCTTCGCCAGCGCGTCCGCGGCGACGGCGCCCTGGAGGGCCGTCCTGACGTCGTTGCCCGCCAGCCCCACTAAGAACGCCCCGGCGAAGGCGCCCGCCGCGCCGGTGCCGTCGACCGTCTCGACGGCCGGAAGCGCGAACTCGTGGACGGTCGAGTCCCGCCAGGCCGCCGCGTCGCCCGCCCGCAACAGCGCGACCGTCTCGAAGCCATGTTCTGCGGCCAGCGCGTGGGTGACCCGGGTCGGCTCCCCGCTCCGGCCGAAGACGGCCTCGACGGCCTCGGCCGTCGCAACGAGCACGTCCACCGCCGGGAGCAACCCCTCCAGCACGTCGCCGTCCGACCCCTCGCCCGCGGTCTCGAACAGCCCCAGCGCGGTCGTCGTCCCGCCGTCGGCCGCCGTCTTCAGGAACTTCGCGGTCGCCTCCGCCGGCCCCGCCGCGGTCGTCGGCGTCCGCCCCGCGACGTAGGCCGTGTCGGCGGCTTCCACCCGCCCGGTCGGCAACGCGTCCATTGACAGCCCCTCGACGGCCGTGTTCACCCGGTCCTCGAGGCGGCCGTCCTCGCGCGGTCCGGCCCCGCGCTCGAAGAACGTCACGCCCTGTCCGTCGCCGCCGAACTCCGCGAGTACCTCCACCTCCTGGCCCCGTATCTCGCTTGCGACCCGCCGGCCGAGCGGGTCGTCCGGCAGCCGGGAGAGCCACGCCGCGTCGGCGCCGAGCCGACTCGCCGCCATCGCCGCGTTGCACTCCGGTCCCGTCACGCCGACGGTCAGGGCGT
The DNA here is from genome assembly GCA_003022815.1 of Halobacteriales archaeon SW_5_68_122. The sequence continues at coordinate 31,792 of PXSL01000106.1, forward strand.
CGGCCGTCTCGAGCCGTTCCGTCCCGCGCGGCGCCAGCCGAAGCGTCGCCCCGCCGAGAGTCGCCAGTTCCATACCGGGGGCTCGCGCCCCAGCGGTTTAATTCGACGGGGGGTTTCGACGCCGGAGTCCGGTCGCTCCGGCAGCCGGTGCTCCCGGGGGTCGCCCGGTGACCGTCGCTCCCGCTGGCGACCGTCAATCCCGTCGGCGGCCGTGGCCCGGGTAGTCCCGCTCGAAGCGCCCGGCCAGCTCCTCGCGGTCCAACTCGATGAGCGTCGGTCGCCCGTGCGGACACGCGTACGGGTTCTCACAGTTGTCCAGCGCCGCCAGCAGCTCCCGCACCGACCCCTCCCGGAGCGAGGTGTTGCCCGTCACCGCCGGGTGACACGCTAGGTCGCCCAGCAGTTCATCGGCGACGCTCCCGACGGTTCCCTCGGGGTCGCCGTCGACGAACTCCCCGAGCAGGTCGCGGGCCAGCGGCGCCGCCCCGTCGGCCTCCTCGGCGAGCAGCGCCGGCACCGTCGTCACCCGGGCCGTACGGTCGTCGGGCCGTTGGACCCGGAAGCCGAGCCGGGCCAGCGCCTCGCCGTACTCCTCAAGAAGCGCCGCCTCCCGGGTGGTCACCTCGAGATCGACCGGTTCTGCGAGTGCCTGCGTGGTCACCTCGCCCTCGAAGCGGCGGCGCAACCGCTCGTAGTTGACCCGCTCGTCGGCGGCGTGCTGGTCGACGAGGAGGAGCCCGTCGGCCGTCTCCGCCACTACGTAGGTGTCGTCGAACTGTCCCAGCACCTCCATCGACGGCAACTGCTCGAGCTCGTCCGGCGTCCCGGTGGCGGCCGCCCCGTCGAGGGTCCGCTGGGTCGGCCGCTCGCGAAAGGTCGGCTTTCCGTCGTCTGCCTCGCCGCCGGCCGCTCCATCGGCCGCGTCGCCGGCCACCCTGCCGTCTCCTGGTTCCGGGTCGGTGGCTGGCGCCCCGGACTCCCGGGTGTGCTGGCCGGAGTCGGCGGCTCCGGTTCCACCGGAAGCGCCGGTGGGTCTAGGCGCAGCCCCCGCTCCCGGTCGACGCCCCCCATCGCCGTCCGCGGCGCTCTCAGTGCCGTCCGCTCCGGCGGCCCCGCCGTCTCCGACCTCGGCGTCGACTGCCTCGGATTCGCCCGCCGATACCTCGGTCTGCTCGGGCGCCGACCGGCCCCGTGGCGCCCGCGACCGGACCAGCCCCTCCTCCAGCAGTGCCGACCGGACCGCCGTCCGGACCTGCTCGCGGACGCCCGCCTCGTCGGCGAACAGCACCTCTAATTTTCTCGGGTGGACGTTCACGTCGACCCCCCCAGGCGGGACTTCGAGGTCGACAACGGCGAAGGGGTACCGGTCCGGCGCCAACTGGGTTCCGTAGGCCTCGACGATTGCCTCTCGGACGGCGCCGGAGGTGACGTACCGGCCGTCGACGAGCGTCGTCATGTACTCTCGGCCCGCCCGGTTCGTCTCGGGGTGGCTCACCAGCCCCTCGACGCCCTCCAGCGGGCCCTCGTCGGCGCCCTCGACCGGAATCATCGACGCCGCGACCTCCCGGCCGTACACCGATAGCACCGCGCTCCGCCGGTCGCCGTCGCCCGCCGTGGCGAACGTCTCCCGGCCGTCGTGCTCCAGCGTGACCGCCACGTCCGGGTTGGCCTCGACCGTGGTGCCCTCTGGACAGCCGACTGGCCCGCACGCCCGTCGCTCGCCGTCCTCAACGACGAGTTCGGTCCCGCGCTCGCCGCCGCGGGGTCTCGTGCGTATCGCCGTCCGCGCGACCGACCCGATGGCGTGCAGCGCCTCCCCCCGGAAGCCGAGCGTATCGACCGTCTCGAGGTCCTCGATGTCGCGCAGTTTGCTCGTGGTGTGCTCCTCGACGGCCGTCCGGACGTCGTCTTCGGACATCCCCACGCCGTCGTCGCTGACGACGACCCGCTCGGTGCCGCCGGCCTCGACGGCGACGGTGACGCGGCTGGCGTCGGCGTCCAGGGCGTTCTCCAGCAGCTCCTTGACGACGGAGGCGGGCCGCTCGACCACCTCGCCGGCGGCAATGCGGTCCCGCGTCCGCGCGTCGAGCTCGCGGATGTCCGGACTCATCGTGGGCACTTCCGTCGCCGGGCGCATAAATCCGGCCCACCGTGACGGCCCTTTCGATTCGGTCCCCGGCAACGCTTTTGTCGCTCCTGGCCGTGCGTCCGGCGCATGATACTGATGCTCGCGGAGATGCCCGTCGCGTCGGACTCGAGGGAGGCGGCGCTGGACCTGTGTGAGGAACTGGCCGAACAGTCCCGCGCCGAGGACGGCGTTGTCGACTACCGCATTACGATGGATGTCGAGGCGCCCGACACCGTCCGGGTCATCGAGCAGTACGAGGACGACGCGGCCGTCGACGCCCACATGTCCAGCGACCACTTCGAGTCCTTCCAGGCCGCGATTGCGTCGCACCTGGCCGGCAAACCCGAACTGTACCGCTACGAGGTCGACTCGGAGACGCGGGTGATGTAGGCGTCGCTGGCGTGCAGTTTCACTTTTGCTAAGCATTGCGTACCTTTTTACACCGGTGTACACACCGAAAACCTACACTATGGGGGTGAGAGCTAATCGTGCGAATCATAGTTGACCTGTCCGCTCGGGCCGACGCCGCCTACGACAACGGCTATCACCACAAACTACGGGGCCGCATCTGGCGCGCGCTCGAGGGAACCGAACACGACGCACTGCACGACACCGGCGACCCACCGGGGTTCGTCATGTCGAACCCGTTCCCGCCGCGGGACATGCGGGAGGGTGACGACCGAACGCTGCTCGTTGCCTCCCACGACGAGGAACTGCTCGCAACCGTCGCTGCGGACCTCCTCGAGGACCGCGAACTTAACGTCGGCGAGATGCCCTTCCACGTCGACGATGTTCGCTCGCTCGACCTTGACGTGGGCGAGCCAGGAACGAGGGGGACCCTGGAGACGGGGACCGGCCTACTCGTTCGCATTCCGCCGTGGCGATGCGAGAAGTACGGCATGGACCATCCGGGCGGGGATACGGCCGTCTTCTGGCGGCCCGAACACTCGATGGAGCCACTCCGGAATCAACTGGAAGCCAACCTCGACAAGAAGCACGGGCTGTACGCTCCGGAGTACCTCCCGGGGCCGAGCGACGTTGACGGTTCGCTGTTCGACGGCTACGAACTCATCAAGACGTTCGCGGTTCCCGTGACTGTCACGGAGGGCGAGGAGAGGACCTACGTGTTGAGCAAGTGGCGCTTCGAGTATACGGTTCGGGATGACGACCACCGCCGACATCTCAATTTAGCGCTGGATGTCGGGCTGGGCGAGCGGAACTCGCTGGGGTTGGGATTCGTGAATCTCAAAGAGGATTCGGTGATCCCTGCCTCAGAGACTGCAAGAGAGAATCCCACTGGAGGTGCTGACTAATGGCAAGTGCTTCGAATCTTGATGCGGAGAAACTTGATGCGTTGCTTCCAACAGAATCTGTTCACTCGCTTCGGCAGGTTCAGGCGACGTACGGCGCGCTCGCCGAAGCAGCAAGTGGTGGATCGACGCCACCGGGTCAAGAAAAGTATTCACTGTACTTCACCCCAAGTGAACTTGAACCGTTCATCGCAAGCGACAACGACGAAGAGCGGTTTCTCGTCAGCGTCCGAGTTGATTTCACCGGTGAAGATCCAGATTACAAAAGAATCGATGTTGCACCGCTGTCGCGTGAAGTCGCACCCCGACTCGGTCTCTCTCGGTATCCGTGGGGTCGCGGGATCGATCATAGTATTACCCGGTGTGGCTCGAAAACTAGCGGATCAAGTGCATCGACAGTCGTTACGTACTGTAACGAGTGTCTCACTCGATGGACAAACGGTGATGGAGGCGAGCCGGCAGTTGGCAAGGTCGCAGATGAACATCCTGACGGCTGGCTCATACAGGAGCTTGCCGAACTCGGTGCTAACGAGGGAATACAGGAGCAAATCGAACAGGATGTAAAAGCAAAAGTTAGCGGAGAACCGCGGGTCGTTGCAACTGTTCAACTGAAGCTTGACCCCGCTGATCTCGAAGAACCACCAGTTTCCGAAGAACCAGACTGGTTCTATCCCGGTGAGGTTCCGGTCTTCAATGAAGCGATGCGTGCTCGAAAGACACGGAAGTACATCTCAAAAAACGTCAATGGTACTTCTGAAGGCGAAGCAGTGTGCATGATAACTGGCGAGGATGATCATGTCGTTGGTGCTGCTAAGATCCCTTCGCACTCTTCACTCTCCAGCATACGGAGAAATTCGATGAATTGGAACGGGAGCATTCGTGGCGAGAACATCCAGTGAGTGATGATGCTGCGTTACTACTCGACTCAGGAACTGGTCTTCTCGACGCCTGTCGAGAGACACGCAACGGCCTCGGTGTATATACACTCCCGTACTTCACCACGATGTCCGACGAGCGAGCGAAATTGCTCTATCGGACATTATCAGAGTTGCAAGATACAGATCTCGGGGAAGAACACAAAGTGGTGTGGCTGCAAAGGAAGATTGAAGAGCATGCCGACAACACCGGAGACGATTCGCTTGTCGACGCGCTCCGATTCTACATTATCACCATCCGTGACGATCAAGGGGACATTTTCGTATTCAACGAGGAGCCGGATGCAACAATTTACCCACCACGCGAGATCAGCAATGCACATGTCGATGTGCTTTCGAGCCGGTCTTTCAGCGAGATTGGGTTCAGTCAGCCAGATGACTGGCGGCATATTCAGCCAGTGACTTCTCAAAAGAATATCGTCTCGAATATTCTCGGTGGATCATATGCAGGGGACACTGTTTCATTCACCGAGGGCACTGACGGTGCGATGGCAAATGAACCGAGCGAGTGGCTCTCATTTGCGATGCTTGCAGGAAAACAGATCAACCGTGGGTGGCTCCTTGATCAGTATGTAACTCGACTCGCACAGCAACGAGAACGTGATGACGAGAATAGACTACCCAGGAACCACGTGCTCACGCAGTTCGCCCAGCTCAATGCGCTCGCTAAAGCTGGCCTGCTCACTGACTCGGACGGACGCGAAACCGGACGGAGGACGACAAATATGGACAATTCAATTACGACGGACGGTGTATCGAACTCATTAGACGGATTCCCCGGCATTGAGGAACTAATAACCGAGGGCATTCCTTCGCTCACGGAAATCCGCGAGTACCAGCTTCGTGAGTTCCTTGCAGAACGTGCAGAACTCAATGGAGACGACGAAGAGAGCGAACAACGACGAGGCGCGTTCCTGATTGGTGTACTCCTCGGACAACTCAGTACACATCAGCGAAAGGATCGTAGAATGAACCGGACATTCGCTAACCGCTATCAGGCGGAGGACATCACACGCGGCCAACTACAAAAGGTCATGACCGAACTCCTTAGCAAGGATAGCATCTACGAAGCAGAACACGAGTACAGTCACGACGGTTCGTGTTTCCCAGAAACAAGCGGTCGACTCAGTGATTTAGCGGGTACTCCACCGACGGAGTGGTCGCTGTCATTGCCTGACGTGCGATTTCATTTCGCGCTGGGAGTAACATATGGACTCCAAATGCGGAACCAAGCCTTCGAACTTCGCGGTATGATCGAAGACAAACTCGTAGACAAACCGAAACAGACTGGAGACGCATGACTGATCAGACTGAACTTACCACCACAACAATGACACAATCCGATACCCAAAATACGGACGACCGTGCTACCGACCTCAAACGACGCTCTGAGATCGTCTTCGTAACTGACGCTCAGGACTGTAATCCGAATGGAAACCCCAAGGGCGAAAACAGGCCACGAATCGATCCTGTCACGCAGCAATGCGTCGTGACCGATGTTCGTCTAAAGCGATATCTCCGTGACCAACTGGACGACGACGATCACGGAATCTTCGTGAAGACAATGGGGGATGCCAGCTCCCGCGCAGCACTTGCACTTGACCGACTCAGAGATGTCGAAGAAATCGAGAAACCAGAAGATCTTGAACAGCTCGAAGACATCCATCGAGAATTCTTGAATCAATCATCTGATGTCCGATACTTCGGCGCGACACTCTCGTTCAACAAAGATCCCGAGGACGAACTTCACGCGGCAGTGAAAACGCAATTCGAGGGAGCGAATTATACTGGGCCGGTACAGTTCTCGCCAGCGCGGTCGCTCAACGCTGTCGAAACCAACGAGGAGTACGATACGCTAACGA
>PXSL01000107.1 GCA_003022815.1 Halobacteriales archaeon SW_5_68_122
GTTGACGGGCGCGAACCGCTGACGGCCGCCCGCCGCGCCGCCGCGGCCGTCGCTCGCGCGGTACGTGCCCGCGCTGTGCCACGCCATCCGGATGAACAGTGGCCCGTAATGTCCGTAGTCGGCCGCCCACCAGTCCTGTGAGGTGGTCATGACCTCCTCGATGTCGGCCTTGACCGCCTCGAGGTCGAGTTCCTCGAACGCCGCCGCGTAGTCGAACTCCTCGCTCATCGGGTCCGCCTGGCGGGCGTTCTGGTCGAGAATCGACAGGTCCAGCCGCTCCGGCCACCACTCCTGAGTCGTCCCTGACATGGCCGGAAGCTTGTTGCTTTCGCCTGTTAAGATTGTCTAATTCGGTAGCGAACTTCCAGTCCGGCAATGAAGTGTTCGTTACGACGCAAGCAATCCCATTGAGTGACGGAAACGGGATGACGATAGGCCGCCCCCGCACTTTTGTGCCGACCGACCGTCGGGCCGGTATGCGAGACGCCTACGTCGTCGGGGCGGGCCAGTCGCCGTACGGCTCCTTTCCCGACGAGAGCTACCGGTTGCTGTTCCGGACGGCCGTCGAGAACGCCATCGAGAGCGTCGACGACGGCTTCGAACTCGGGGCAGTGGACGAGGCATACGTGGGGACGCTGGGCGTCGGCGGCCGCCAGTTGGGCCTCCCGGGGCCGGCCGTGACCGAACACGTCGGCCTCCACGGCATGCCGGTCACCCGCGTCGAGAACGCCTGTGCGGCCTCCGGCTACGCCCTCCGGCAGGCGGTGATGGCGGTCCGAGCGGGAATGGCCGACGTCGTCCTGGCCGGCGGCGTCGAGGTGATGACCGACCTCTCGGGGGATGCCGTCCGCTACTGGCTGGGTGTGTCCGGCGAGACGGAGTGGGAACGGCTCTCCGGGACAACCTTCGCGGGTGTCTACGCCCAGATGGCCTCCGCGCACATGCGGGAGTACGGGACCACCGACGAACAGCTGTCGGCCGTCGCCGTCAAGAACCACGCCAATGGGGCGAAGAACCCGAAGGCGCAACTGGACTTCACCTGCACGCTGGAGGAGGCCGTCGAGGCGCCGACGGTCGCCGACCCGCTGACGCTGTACCACTGCTGTCCGACCACCGACGGCGCCGCCGCGGCGCTCGTCGTCAGCGAGGACGTCGTCGAGGCGTACACCGACCGGCCGGTCCGGGTGGCCGGCGTCGGCGCCGCCTCCGACCGGGTCGGGCTGTTCCAGCGGGACAGCTACACCTCGGTGCCGGCCGCCCGGCGGGCCGGCGAGTCGGCCTACCAGGAGTCGGGCGTCGGGCCCGCGGACCTCGACTTCGCGGAGGTCCACGACTGCTTCGCGGTCGCGGAACTGCTGGCCTATGAGGACCTGGGCCTCTGCGAGCGGGGCGAGGCTGGCCCCTACGTCGAATCGGGCGCCACCGAACCGGACGGCGAGTTGCCGGTCAACACCTCCGGCGGCCTCAAGTCCAAGGGCCACCCCATCGGCGCGACGGGCGCCGGACAGGTCGTCGAGGCGTTCGACCAGTTGACCGGACAGGCCGGTGACCGCCAGCTCGACTCGCCGGCCGTCGGCCTGACGCACAACGTCGGCGGTTCCGGCGGCGCCGCGGTGGTGCACGTCCTCGAGCGCGAGGACCGGGAGGTCGGGTCGTGAGCCGTGGCATCCTCGCGGTCGGCGCCTACGCGCCCCGCAATCGGGTCTCGGCCGAGGCTTTCGAGGCGGCGTGGGGCCGCTTCGAGGCCGCCGGCATCGAGCGAAAGGCCGTCCCCGACGCCGACGAGGACGCCCTGACGATGGGCGTCGAGGCCGCCCGCCGGGCGCTGTCGGCCGGCGGCGTCGAGGGCGCCGCTCTCTCGTCGGTCTCTCTCTCGTCGACGACGCCGCCGCTGGCCGAGGAGGACCTGACGGCACGGCTGGGGTCGTACCTCGGTGCGCCCTCGCGGGCGACCCGGCGGACCTACGGCGGCCACACGCGGGCCGGCCTCGACGCCTTGCTGGACGCCGTCGACCGGGACGGCCTCGCGCTGGTCGTCGCGGCCGACTGCCCCCGCGGCGAGCCCGACGACGCCCGCGAACACGCCGCCGGCGCCGGCGCGGCGGCCCTGCTGGTCGGCGACGAGGCACCCGCGATCGTCGCCGGCCGCGCCAGCGCGGCCGACCCGCACCCGGGGACCCGGTTCCGGCGACGGGGTAGCGACCGCCTCGAGGGACTCGACGCCGGCAGGTACGACCGGGCGGCGTTCGTCGAGCCGATAGCCGCCGCCGTCGACCGGGTGGACGCCGACCGACTCGACGCGGTCGCCCTCCAGGCGCCCGACGGGAAACTCCCCTACCGGACGGGCCTCGACGGCGAGGCCATCGCGGCCGTCGAGACGGTGTCGGAACTGGGCGACACCGGGGCCGCGAGCGTGCCGCTGGGCGTCGCCCGGGCCTTCGAGAGCGGGTACGACCGGACGCTCGCGGTGGCGTGGGGCTCCGGCGCGGGCGCGACGGCGGTCCGCATCGAGGGCACCGCACCGGTCGACGCCTCGCTGTCGGCGGCGACCGAACTGGACTACCCCGCGTATCTCCGCCGGCGCGGCGAAGTGGTCGGCGAGAAGCCCGACGGCGGCGCCGCACACGTCCCGGTGCCGACCTACCGCCGGAGCCTCCCCCAGCGGCACCGCCACGAGGCCGGCCGGTGCCCCGAGTGCGGCGCCGTCGCCTTCCCGCCGGAGGGCGCCTGCCCGGACTGCCGCGAACTCGTCGAGTTCGAGGCCGTCGAACCGGCGCGGGAGGGCGTCGTCGAAGCGGCCACGACAATCGGACGGGGCGGCGCGCCGCCAGAGTTCGCCGAACAGCAGGCCAGACAGGGCGCCTTCAGGGTAGCCATCGCCCGCTTCGAGGCCGGCGACGGCGCCGTCTCTCTGCCAATCCAGGTGGTCGGCGAGGCGGCGGTCGGCGACCGGGTCACCGCCGTTCCCCGCCGCATCTACGTTGAGGAGGGCGTCCCGCGGTACGGGCTGAAGGCACTTCCCGACGCTCAGTAACCCGTCGACTGGGGCGTCTCGGTCGCCTCGCCGCTCCCGCTTTCGCTCTCGCTGACGCTGGACCCGGCGGACCCGGTGGCCGACCCGCGCTGCTCGACGCTCACCGTTCCCGGTTCGCCGTTCTCGAAGGTGAACGTCGCGACGTACTCGATTTCGACGATACACTGGGTGCAGGCCCCGGCGTCCTCGCGTTCGACGGCCTCGACCTCCACGTAGAGGGTGTCGTCGTCGCTATCGTACTCGCCGCGGACGAGTTCGGCGGTGTAGCAGCTGTTGCTGCCGTCGAGGACGCCCTCGACGGTCACCTCGCCGTTCTCGACGGTGACGTCGTGGCCGCCGTACTCGTCGCCGCACTCGACGCTTTCGACCTCGAAGGAGGAGTCCTCGAGCCGCGTCTCCTCGGACGTGGGGACCGGCGTCTCGGTGCCGTCGGGTTCGTCGGTTTGCGTCGGCTCTCCGTCGGAGCCATCGCCCAGACAGCCGGCGACTGCGGTCGTGGTCGTCGCCGCCGCGGCGGCGATGAACGCGCGTCGTCTCATACTCGGGTGGACACAAAAGGGTTATCGGACGTTCAAACGGCTGTTTAGGCAATCGGAACGGCCCGCGCGGGACGCAAAACGTGGGACTGGTTCAAAATCGGCCGAGGCCGCTCCGGAAGACGGCGGCCAACGCGAGGTGCTGCTGCATCGCGCCGGCGATGCGCTCTCGGACCCGCTTCTCGTCGGCGATGCGGTACTCCTTTGTCCGGACGAGTTCCTGGACTTCCAGCAGGCCATCCTCCTCGAGTTCGTGCAGCCGCGGGTACACCGTCCCGGGGCTCAGGTTGGCGTCGAAGAACGTTTCGAGATCGGACATCAGCCCCTCGCCGTGGGTTCCCTCCTCGCCGAGGGCGATCAATACGAGCAGCACCTCGTCGAGGGACTCCTTGACGAGCGCCTCCTCGAAGCCGAGGGTCCGGTCCTCCGTGAGTTCCTCGGCGACGTCGCCGACGAGTTCCGCCGGTAGGTCCGTCTCGCCGTCCGCTCGGGTCTCCACGTCCTCCAGCTCCCGGTAGAGTCGCTCGACCGACGCCCCGGTGCTCTCGTTCCTGCTCATGGTGTTTCTCTCATTAGTATTACGTACGGGCGCCACAGGGATAAGCAGGCGGTCGCGTTTTCATCGGCTGAGAACGCCGAACGCCGCGCCTTCGTCACGCCATCAGGAGCGGCTGAACGGCGTACAGCAGGCCGTCCCAGCGGGGTCTCCCGCGACGAGCCGACTCGACCGCGTCCCGAAGGCGTTTTGTCGCTACTGCCGTCCACTACGTCCAACGGAAATGTGCCGTCACCTCGTCGCCGCGATTGCTCCGGCTTCGGAGTGGTTCCGGTGAGCTATCGCCGCGCACTCTTGTTCCGCTGGTCCCGCGAGGACCGACTGGCGGTGGCCGTCATCGCCGTCACCGTCGCCTTCCTCGTGGGCACGACGCTGTTCGTGTTCGCAGCCAGCACCCAGACGGCGACGCTCGCGGCCGACTTCGAATCGACCGGCAGCACGACCTACTACGGGTCGACGGCCGACGCGGAGGCGGCCGCCCCGCCCGAGGCCGTCGTCCTCCCCGTCGGCGAGGTGACCGGCCCGAACGGAGAGGACACCCTGGCGGTCGGCGTGCCCGAGGGGACCGACCGGAAGTTCGGGGACCGGCGCCTGGAGTGGAACGGCCCGACCCGGGGGACCCTGAACGGCCGGGCGACCCACGACTTGGCGGGCGAGACGACGGTGACGGTTGAGGTGGGGCCCCGGAGCGGGTCGGTGCTTGCGCCGTCGTGGTACGCCGTCGCCCCGGAGACGGTCGCCCGACTGGGCGAGACCGGCGCGCTGGTCGTCGACCCCGCCTCGGACGAGCGCGGCGAGACGCCGCTTCGCGGGGTATTGCGCTTCTTTACCGCCGGCACCCAGCAGGCGCTCGGCGTAGTCGCTCTCATCGCCGTCGCCGGCGGCCTGCTGGTCGGCATCACCGCCTACAGCGCGACCCGGATGACGGTGCTCGACCGCCGCGAGGACCTCCGGGTGGTCCGGGCGACCGGCGGCACGCCCGGCGACGTGCTCGGCCTCTTTGCGCTCCGGGCGGCTCTCCTCGGGACCGTCGGCGCCGCGCTCGGCTACGCGATCGGCGTCATCACGGCCAACGGCGCGGTCAGCGCGGCTGTTGCCGTCGGGCTTCCGACCTCGCTGTCGGTCGCGCTCACCCCCGACGTGGCGCTCTTTCTCGCGGCGCTCACGACCGTAATGGTTGCCGTCGCCGTGGTTGGCGGCGCGCTGGCGGCCCGCCGGGCGGCCGTCGCCCCGCCGGCGACAATTGCCGACCGGAGCGGCGGCGACGGGCCGCTGTCGCTGCGCGTGCTGGACGGCCGGGCGCTGGTGCCGACGGCCGCGACTCTGACGGCCTTTTTACTTATCTCGCTGGTGTTCGTCGCCGGCGTCTCGGTGCTGGCGCCAGTCACCGCGACCGAGTCGGCGACCATCTCGGAACCGGGCGCCTCCCACCCGGTCAACAGCCGCGTCCCGGCCGGCTACGTCGACGGCCTCGAGGCCGACGGTATCGATGCCAGCGGCGAGATACTGCTGTTCGTCGTCCGGGACGGCGACCCGGTACCTGCCCGGGGCGTCGACTACGAGAACTTCGCGCGCATCTCGGGAGCGGACATCGTCGAGGGCAGGGCCCCACAGGCACCCGACGAGGCCGTCGCTGGCACAAAACTCGGCGGCGACTTCGCGGTCGGCGAGACGATCACGATCGGCGGGAGCACCCGCTCCGCGGTCGCGCGCGTCGAAATCGTGGGCCGGACCGAGGCCCCCGGCGCCGACGGCGCGGCGTTGCTCGTCTCCCGGCGGACGGCCCGGCACCTCTCGGGCGTCCGGCCCGGCAACGTCAACGTCATCCGGGCGTCGCGGCTGCCGGAGCCGTCCGACGACGGCGTCGTCGTCACCGACGCCGGCTTCGAGTCCGAGCCGGTCGCCGACGAACCGCTCGCCCTCGAAATCGCCCTGTCGAACACCGACCCGGCGCCGGCCGAGGCGTCCATCGTCGTCGCGCTGGGCGACCAGCGGCGGGAACTCGACGTGGCGCTGGAGGCGGGCGAGACGACCCGGCGTCGCGTCGAGTTCGAGCCGGTTTCGGCCGGGAGCTACGAGCTATCGGTCGGCGACCGCCGGTCGACCGTCCGGGTCCAGCGGCGCGACCAACTGTCGATTCGCGGGCTCCCGGCGTCGGCCCCGCCGGGGAGCCGGCCGCTCGTCGAGGTAATCGACGCGACCGGCGCCCCCGCCGCCGGCGTGTCGGTCCGGGCCGCCGACGCCGAGCGCCGGACCGGCGACGACGGGCGGGTCCGGGTGCCGCTGAACGAGACCGGCGATACGGAGGTCGTCGCCGGCGACGGCGGGACCGCGGCCACTGAGACGGTTCGGGTTCGCGAGGAGGCTCGGCGACGGCCGACGGCCGACCTGGACGTCAGCCCGGACGATCCGGACGTGCTGGTCCGCCCCGTTGCGAGCCTCGAGGTGCGGAACCCCTGGAACGAGTCCTTCGAGACGCTGGTGACGCTGACGGGGCCGGCCGGTCGGACGACCCGGACGGTGGAACTCGCGCCGGGCGAGACCCGGACCGTCACCCGGCGCCTCGAACGTCGGCCGCCGGGGACGTACAACGTCACCGCGACGGTCGGCAGCGAGCCGGTCGCCGACCGCGCATACCGGGTCGCGGGCGACGAGCGGATACCCGCCGCCGTCGCCACGAGCGGCCGCCGGGGCACCTCACCCATCGGCGAGGCCATCGAAGTGGCGTTCGGCAACCTCCAGCTGGTCGCGGTGGCGCTCGTGGCGCTGGCCGGAGCGATGACCGTCGGCGCGACGACGGCGACGTTCGCGGCGACGGTCTCGGCCTGCTCGCGCTCGATTGGGCGGGCGTGCTGACGGTGTTCGGGGTCCGGCTGTTGCCCGCCATCGACCCGTCCGTCGCGGTGGGCGTCGCCGTCGTCGCCCTCGGCGTCGTCGCCGTCAGTGCGGCGCTGGCGACGATATCAGTGCTCCGGACGCCGCCCGCCGACCTCGTCCACGAGCGGTCCGGGGAGGGGAGGCCAACCGATGACTGACCGCCGCTCGTACCTGCTAGTGGGGCTGGCGGTCTTCGCCGTCGCCGCGGCGATGCGGGTGATTCCGCTGTACTGGAGTCCACTCCCGCACGTACTGGACGGGTTCGCCCACGCGGGCCTCGCCCGGGAGACGCTCGCCGCCGGACAGGTGCCCATCTCGTCGGACCTCCGGGCGGACCTGCTGGTAATCACCTCGCTGACGGCGACGGCGTCGCTGATCACGGGCGAGACGCCGCTGTACGTCATCCAACCGATGATGTCGCTGGCCGGCGCGGCGGTGCCGCTGGTCGGGATGGCGTTCACGCGGCGGCTGGGCGCGGACCTCGGGTGGCCGGCCCGCAAGGTCCGGGCCGCGGTGCTCGCCTGCGGCATGCACCGATTGCTCGTCCGGCGCGGGGCGGGCCGGTGGGCCGTCCCGCTCGTGGTCCTGTTGGCGCTGTTTCCGATTCTGCACAAGTTCAGCACGTTCAACGCGGCGCTGGGGCTGACGGCGCTTGTGGGCGCCGAACTCGCACGGCGCCCGAGGGGACGGACGGCCCTGCTCGGCGGCGGCGTTGCCGGCGCCTTCTGGGCGCTGTTCGTCGGCTACTATGAGTTCGTCGAGCGAACCGGGATACTCGGCGTCGAGTACGTGGGCCGGGTTCGCAGCCATCCGGGCCTGTTCGTCGGCTGGGTGGTGGTCATGCTCGTCGGGGTGGCGTGGTACCAGTCGATATCGACCCGGGCGCGCCGGGCGCTGTTCTTCGGTCCGTTCGGCCTGCTGTTCGTCCTCGTCGGCGTCAACATCGTCCGGCCCGTGTTCCCGGGGACGATTCCGTCGCCGCCGGCGGTCATGGTGCTGGTGTCGTTCCTGTTCGTGCCCGTCGCCTTCGCCGGATACGGGCTGTTCGCGCTGTCCCAACGCCACGAGACGGCGTCGCTCGTGCTCGCGCTGCTTGCGGCCCCGCTGGTCGTCATCTACTTCGCGCTGACGGCGAGTCTGACGCCGGAGTTCTTCGCGACCGCCATCCGGGGGCAGGCGTTCCTCCACGTGCCGGCGTTCGTGCTGGTGGGGCTGGCGACGGCGAGCGTCGCCTGGCGGGCGACCGGCCTGACCCGACGGCGGGGCGTTCGTGCGGGCCTCGTCGCCGCGCTTGCGATCAGCACGCTACTGACCGTGCCCATCGCCTTCGTCGCGCTGGACACGCTGGACTACCCGGGGACCACCGCCGAGTCGGAGTTCGCCGCGGTCGGGCACGCCTCGACCCACGTCGACGGCCGGTGGACGACCGACCACGGCCCGATGCGGGTAGGGCGGACTACCTTCGGCGCGAACGCCTCGATGGGACCGTCCCGGACCTGGCTGCGCGGTGGCCCCCCGCCCGAGTGTCCCGTGCTGTCGTTTTCCGGGTGGGTGACCAACGGCGCGAACTACTGGCCCGCCTCCCCGGAGTCGACGGAGCGCGCCCGGTACGACGCGACGCTGTCCAGACGGGACGTGGTCTACACGGTCAATGGCCGGGAGTCCGTGGCGCTGTCGGCGCCGACTGACGCTGGTACGCAGGACTGTTGACTCGAAGGAAGGATTTTATATATCAATCGAGTAGCGGGTGATAAGTGATAGAAAATGGGAACGCGGTCATCAGGAGCGAATCAGACTGAAACGTTCACGCTCGCCGTGGACGATAGAGGACGGTTGACATCCTCCCCGCCCTGAGGGGCGAGGATTCCCACGCCCGCACCGCACAGCACCGCGCTGGGGTGGGAGTTTCAGGTTCGTGGAGGGGCCGGGTCCTTGTCGGGGATTCACCCCATCGCGGAGCGGTCTCCACTGGCCATGCCAAGTGGCCGTTACTCCTCTCCTCGAAACGACGGGTCCCGTCGTTTCCTCGGGGCTTGCGCCGTTCGTCGACGGATTCGGAGGTACCTGTGTCGCTACCGGTACCGACGTCTCCCAACGGGGGGCCGTCAGGTTTCGGTCGGATGCATCCGAGTTTGTCCGATTGTCCCGACATGGGCGCGGACGTGCCGCGTCGGATAGATAAAGAAACGCATGGAGGGCACCTAAGGCCTCGCCTCGCACTGAAAGTAGACGATGACGGCGATTCATTCCCGCCCTCAAGGGCGGGGCTTTCTCGCCTGCAATCACGTAATCCTCCCAAAACGGGTCCGGAAGCGACTCGGAATCGAACCTGACGACGAGATTCCAGCGTCGCTCGTCGGTTCCGTCCTCGAGCTCAATCCTCAACCGAGTTCGAACCTGGAGACAGCGACGGCCGGTCGGGACGACTGGGAGGGCACCACCCCGACAGACGCCGGAGAAACGTTGTTCGGGCCGATGTATCGATAATCCGCGCAGAGACGAATCGACATCAATTGTACAGTCTTGACACCCGGGCACCGACAGCCTTAGGCCCGCGGCCCCCCGCGGTTGCGGTGATGGCCAGCGGCTCGGAGCCGGTCCTGCGGGCGGCCGACCTGCGCGTCGAGCGCGGCGACAGCACGGTGCTCGACGGGCTGTCGGTGTCCGTCTCTGCGCTCGCTGTCCGAGCGCCAGCGGGCCCGTCTCCGCCGGGAGACGGTCGGCGTCGTCTTTCAGGAGTTCCAGCTCGTGCCGGACCTCACCGCCCGGGAGAACGCGGCGCTGCCGGGCGAACACGACGGCTCGCCGGACGAGAGGTGGCTGGAGACGCTGTTCGAGTGGCTCGACATCGCCGAGGTGCGCGAGCAGTACCCCGCGACCCTGAGCGGCGGCGAGAAACAGCGCGTCGCCATCGCCCGGGCGCTGGTGAACCGCCCGGACGTGGTGCTCGCCGACGAGCCGACGGGCCAACTGGACCCGGAGACGGCCGAGCGGGTGCTCGAACTACTGTTCGAGGTGCAGGCGGAGACGGACACCGCCCTAGTCGTGGTGAGCCACGATTCGGACCTGGTGGACCGCTTCGAGCGGCGTTACCGGCTCATCGACGGCGAGCTACGGACGGAGTGACCGCTTCCTGACGCATCCGGTACCGCCGCCACGCCCAAACGCAGGCGGCGGCCACGCCCGCGACGGCGGCCGGCCAGCGGTCGCTACTCAGATAGAGCATTCCGGCGGGTGCCCGGTAGGTGTCGAACGGGATGAGGAGCTGAGCGGCGTACCCGCTCGGCTTGATTAGCAGGCCGTCGAGAAACAGGTGGGTCGTCGCGCCTAGCGCGACCAGCGCCACCGTCGCCCGGCGGTACTCGCGACCGACGAGCAGGCCGGCGACCAGCGCGACGACGACCGCCCCCGTGATGGCGTGTATCGGCGCCCACGAGAACGGAACGCCGAGCGCCGCCTCGACGTAGGGGTCGGGGATCAAGAGCTTGATCTTCACGAAGTCGGGCGACAGCGCCCCCGCCATCACGAGCGTGACGCCGGCCGGTCCGACCTCATCGCGCCACTCGGCGACGAGCGAGCCCACGACGTAGCCGACCAGCACGTGGGTGAGCGAACCGCCACCGCCGAAGGGTCCGAACCAGCACCCATAGCCCCCCGAGGAAGGAGACGCCGTACATGTACCACAGCTCCCACGGCTCCCGGACGATGACCCGCTCGGCGACGAGCTTCGAGGGGGATTCGAGCGTGCCGAAGGCGCTTACCTGGTCGCCCTCCGAGACGGACTGGTCGGCGTCTGCCAGCGTCGCCCGGAACGACTCGCCGGTTCCGTACTCGACGGTGATGATGACAGGGTTCGTCTCGACGACGGTCCCCGAGAGGGTGACTCGCTCGCCGACGTAGGCGTCCCGGTTCGGCCCGACGTCGTCCTCGCTGGGGAAATCACGCTGGGCGTCGGCCGGCGAGAGTGTGCCCCCCCAGACCAGCAAGCCGGCCAGAACGAGTACCAGGAGAGCCATCGCCGCGAGGCGAACCCGTACGTCACGCCCGGCGGCTGCGTTTCGCATCACCGGGGATGCGACGGCGACCGTAGTAACTCCTTCGAGGGCCGGGCCACCCTCGTGCCCGGCTGGCGTCGCCCGGCCGACAGGTTGGTATGCGAGCGGCCTCGATTGACAATCAATGGAGACTCGTCGCCGCCGCCGGTTCGTCCGCGCTCAGATGGCGTGGATGCTGACGGCGACCGCGGTGCTCGTCGCGCTGGATTCGCTGTCACTGGACCTATTTTTCGTCATCTCGCTCATCGGCTTTCTCGTCGTCGTCGAGTTGACCGCGCCGGTCGCAGTGTCGCCGCGGTGGCGTCGGCGTCTTCCGTGGCTCATCGCCGCCGGCCTGCTCGTCTTCGCGTACATCGTCGTCAGGCGCATCCTCGAGATTCTGCCGCCGGGGGTGCTCCCGTAATGCGGGTCAGCGGCTACGAGATCGAGGCACCGCAGGCGGTACTCGCCGCCCTCGCCGTCGTGACGCTCTCGGCGCTCGCCTTCGGCGCGGCGACGTCGGCGGCGGCCTTCGGCGCGTTCAACCCCTCCTGGGAGGGGACGACCGACATCCGGGAGGTAGCCGGCGACACCGGCGCCGAGACGGTCGTGGTGGACAACACGACGGATTACGAGGCGTACGGTAACGGGACGGTCGCGGTCGTGTTGGCGCCAAACGGGTCCTACACCGAGGCGGAGATCGATCGCATCGAGGCGTTCCTCGAGCGCGGCGGAACGCTGCTGGTGGCCGACCGCGATGGGACGGGCAACGAGCTGCTTGCGGCGCTGGGCGCCGAGGCGAGAGTCGGCGGCGCCCTGCTTCGGGACGACCGGAACTACTACCGCGCCCCGGCGCTACCGAGGGCCACGAACGTCGAGGACCACCCGTTGACGGAGGGCGTCGACGAGCTGACGCTCAACTACGGCACCGCCGTCGACCCGGGCGGTTCGACGGTCCTGGTGTCCAGTTCCAACGTTAGCTACCTCGACCGAAGCGGGAACGGGGCCGTCGACGGAAACGAACAGCTCCGCTCCCATCCGGTGGCGACGACGGAGAACGTCTCGGCGGGCCGCGTCGTCGTCGTCGGCGACGCGAGCGCCTTCATCAACGCGATGGCCGAGCGGCCGGGCAACCGCCAGTTCGCACGGAACGTCTTCTCGGAGGCCGACACCGTCGTTATCGACACCTCCCACAGCGGGGGCGTGCCGCCGCTCGTCGCGGCACTGTTGACGGTCCGGGGGTCACCGGTCCTGCAGTTCGGCCTCGTCGGCGTCGGCCTGCTCGTCGTGTTCGGGTGGCAACGGCGTGTCTTCAACCGCGGCGACGAGGACGAACTCCGGCGTCGGCCGAGCCCGGAGACGCTCGCGGATTCGGCGGCGGACCGCTATCCGGCGTTCGACCGCTCTAAACTCCGGCGACTCATGAAAGGGATTAAATCTATCAACTTCCAAAGACGGGACAATGAGTAACCCCGCCGAACTGTACGAGTCGGTCCGCGACGAGGTCGGAAAGGTGCTCGTCGGGCAGGAAGACCTCGTTCGAGGACTGACCATCGCGTCGCTGACGGGGGGGCACGTGCTGCTCGAGGGGGTTCCGGGTATCGCCAAAACGACCGGTGCGAAACTCTTCTCGCGCGCCATCGGCCTCGAGTACTCCCGAATCCAGATGACGCCGGACCTGCTCCCGGCCGACATCACCGGCACCCGCATCTATCGGCAGGGAACCGGCGAGTTCGAGACCGAACGGGGACCCGTCTTCGCCAACGTCGTGCTGGCCGACGAGATCAACCGCGCGACGCCGAAGACACAGAGCGCGCTGCTGGAAGCAATGCAGGAAGAGCAGGTGACCATCGGCGGCGAGGAAATGTCGCTGCCGTCGCCGTTCCTCGTGATAGCGACCCAGAACCCCATCGAGATGGAGGGGGTATTCTCGTTGCCGGAGGCCCAGCGGGACCGATTCCAGCTGAAGGTGACGGTCGGGACGCCGGAGCGGGACGACGAACGTGCGATAATCGACCGCTTCGACGACAACTCGTCGCTCGGCTACGAGGACATCCGCTCGGTCGTCAACACCGCAACGCTAATGCAATGTCGGGAGACCGTCGCGAACGTCTACGTCTCGGCACCCGTCAAGGAGTACGCGCTCGACCTGACCGAGGAAACTCGGCAGCACGACGCGACCGAACACGGGGCCTCCCCGCGGGCGTCCATCGCGTTCGTCGACGCCGGAAAGGGGCTGGCGGCGATCCGGGGTCGGAACTACGTCATCCCCGACGACCTGAAGGCCTTAGCCCGGCAGGTGCTCGCCCACCGGCTCGTGCTGGACGCGGACGCCAACCTCCGCGACGTGGACCCGCTTGAGGTCATCGGAGACGTCCTCAACGGCGTCGAGCCACCGACGACCGGGTTCACGCCAGAGGACATCGACACCCAAAGGGACGGACGGGCATTTGCGGACGGGAGTCCCTCGAGTCAGCAGTTCTCGGGAGCGGCCGACGACGCCTGACACTGACCGCTGTACGTCATTCCGGTATCGACTGCACGAGAGCACGCGGTCGCACTGGTACACGGATACAGTATACCGGTGGACGTAACGTTTGATACGTATCGGCCGTCACGGTCCCCGGGCTGAATGTATCACTGCTCGCGTCCATCGGTACAATCAGTGTGAGCGGCCGTCCGGGCCCGCCGACCCGAACACGGATTAGCCTGGCCCGACTACCGCAGGACGCGCACCTTCAGTCCCCGCCCGAGTCGCCCGCCAGGGCAGCGATGATCGCGCGGAGAACCCGGGTGCGTGACACCGACCCGCGCTCGCGGCTCGCGCCGCTCGCGCACTCGTCGGTCCTGGCGGACCGACCGCCTCGACGGCTCGCGCCGTCTCGGCATCCGGCGGGCCTGACGGCCCGCCCGCCTCGGCGATTCACACCGCCTCGGCAATCGGAGGCACTGACGTGCCTCCCGCCCGGCACGAGGGTTAGCCGACTGACCACGGCACGCCGCCTGGAGTGACGTCGGACGTTAGTGTTCCGGGCGTACATGCTTTCGATGCTATCATTTCTACTCGTAAGTAATCCGCAGGTTCCTTTCCGAACTTGGACGGTCGTAGAGAGAAAACGACAGGTTTCCTCGACGTGATGTTCTGACGGTGACCGAGTCGTTCCGGTGTTCCATCGGTTGAAGACGTCCTCGAAATCCACGAGGGCCATCGTCGCAGAGTATCCCGACACGAGTCCGGGTATCCGGAGCCGTAGCGATGTTGAATTCGCGCTGGAGTACACTACTGAAGGGAACGTTGAATCAGCTCCGGAGACGATTCACGAGGAGGTTTCATCTGCTCCGGCTCCTCGTCGCCGATCACTGTCCTCTGCACGGGAACCCGCCGACCGGACGTGGTGCCGCTCGGTTGCCTGCCCGGCTGCTCGTCGGGGACAATCGGACCCGGAAGGCACCCAGCGGGGGACACCTCCGCCCTCCGTGAGGCGGCATCGCGTAGCACAACATTGAATTGGGTGTGTGTTTCACCATTTTATGCAATGGTCGACAAAGAAGACCTCCGCCAGCAGTTCACCGAAGCGTTCGAGGGGGCCGACTACCCCGTCAATAGCCCAATGGACCTCGTGCCGGCGCTCCCGCAGGGCCCCGGTACGACGTTCGAGTCCGGGGACTTCTCAATGACGGCCATGGAGCTGAACACCAAGGCCGGCGGCGAGCAGGAGTTCCCCTACGACTCCGTCGACGAGCTCGTCGACGACATCATGGACGGCCTCGAAGAGCAAGACTACATCTGACGGGGACGACACCCTTTTTATCCGGCACCGCCGACCCAGAAGCGACGGCTGATGCGACAGAACACCTTCGT
This sequence comes from Halobacteriales archaeon SW_5_68_122, assembly GCA_003022815.1. The sequence goes on from PXSL01000107.1 coordinate 14,900, forward strand.
CAAGCTGTCGGCGCTGGCGCTGGGGCTGACCCTGTTCAGTTTCGTGCTCATGGGACTCTCGCGGCTGGTTGTCCCGGCGGAGACGGCCAAACTACTCTCGGCGCCAACGATGCTGGCGGCGGCGGCACTCGTCGTCTTCCTGACCGCCCGGTCGGTACTGGCCGTCTCCGGGGTCCAGCCGCTCAAGGAGTAGCGCCCTCGTGTGACTCGTACTGATTGCCGTGACCCGTCACCGGTACGACCGCCCGCAGCCGGCTGGTTGACACAATACGGACTCACAGCAGTCAGTATCAAACGACTGTTTCACATTACCTAAGGGGTATCGAGGAGGGGCGTCTACGCCCGTTCGATGAGCCTGCTACCGAGTCGCCTCGAGGTCTCCCCGTCACCCGACAAGCCACGCGTCCTCGACATCGACGGCGAAGACGCCGACGACGCCTTCGGCGCCCTCGCCTCGGAGACCGCACGGGAGGTGCTCGCGACCACTTACGAGGAGCCGCGGACCCCCACGGAGGTCCACGACCAGGTCGGAACGTCGATGCAGAACGTCCACTACCACCTCGACAGTCTTGAGGACGCCGGTCTCGTCGAACCGGCGGGCACCGGCTACTCCTCGAAGGGCAACGAAATGACGGTGTACGCGCTGGCCAGCGAGGCGGTCGTCCTGTTCGCCGGCGAGGACGGCGACGGCGCCCGGCTGCGGGACCACCTGAAGCGGTTGTTCGGCCTCGTGCTGACGGTGGGAATCGCGACCGCCGTCTTCGCGGCGGTGCTGGATTGGTTCACCCCCGAATCCGGCGGCGCGGAGACGACTGACGATGCGATGCGGGCGGCCGACGCGCCCGCACAGGAGGCCGCCGACGCCGCCGCGACGGTCGACCCGGTAGTGGCGTTCTTCCTCGGCGGATGTGTCGTGGTCGCCGTTCTCGCCTGCTGGTGGGTCCTTAGGCCTCGGCTTCCGTCGCTTCGGTCGTCTCGATGAGCGCGGCCAGTTCCTCGGGGAGTCCCTGTTCGCCGGCCGGCGTCCGGACGGTCACCAGACCGACCGGCGCCCGCTCCACCACTTCGATGTCGACGCCGGGTTCGATACCCGCCTGCGCGAGGTAGCGTAACTCCTCGTCGCCCTGGTGGCGGATGCGCCGCACCTCGACCGTTTCGCCCTCCTCGGCCATCGAGAGCCGACTGGTCTCGCCGGCGTCGGGGAGTTCGAGGTCGGCGTCCGGTATCGGGTCGCCGTGGGGGTCCACGCCCGGGTTGTCGAGCGTCTCGGCGATGCGCTCGGTGAGTTGCTCGGAGACGTGGTGCTCGAGACGGTCGGCCTCCTCGTGGACGTCCGCCCAGTCGTAGTCGAGCTGCTCGGTCAGGAACGCCTCCAGGAGCCGGTGGTGCCGGAGGATTTCGAGGGCGACCACCTCGCCCTCCTCGGTGAGCGTGACGCCGCGGTACTCCTCGCGGTCAACGAGGCCGCGCTCCTCGAGCGTATTCAGCATGCTCGAGACCGTCGGGGAGGTCACCCCCAGATAGTCGGCGAGTTCGGAGGTACCGACGCGTTCGTCGGCCTTCTCCTGGATCGAGTATATCGCCTTGATGTAGTCCTCCATGACGGCGCTCAGCATCGTCCGGCCAGACGCGCCGGGGAGGGATATGGTTTTTCGTCACCGCGGCGGGGACGGGATGGCCGGCGGGGGCGCCAGTGGCGACGGTCGGTTGCCCGGACCGGTATGCCGATGGAAACCGCTTTGCCTGACGCGGCCGAGGACCGAGACATGAATGTCAGAGCCGTCGCCGACCTCTCGCCCGACGAGCGTGCCGCGCTGTTCGAGCGCGACGCCGGCGTCTCCGCCGTCCGGGAGGACGTCGCCGACATCGTCGAACGGGTCCGCGAGGAGGGCGACGTCGCGCTCCGCTCATTCGCCAGCGAGTTCGACGACATCGAGGTCGGCAACATCGACGTGACCGACGAGGCCGAACGGGGCTACGAGGCCATCGACGACGACCTGCGGGCGGCCATCGAGACGGCCGCCGACAACGTCCGGGCGTTCCACGAGCAGCAGGTGCCCGACGACTGGCGGGCGTCCTTCGACGGCCGGGAACTCGGCCGGCGGTTCCACCCACTCGAGCGGGTTGGCGTCTACGCGCCCGGCGGGACCGCCGCCTACCCCTCGAGCGTCCTAATGGGGGTCGTCCCCGCGAAGGTCGCCGGCGTCGACCACGTCGCCGTCGCCACGCCGCCGGCGGAGGAACTGAACCCCGCGACGCTGGCGGCCGCCCACGTCGCACAACCCGATGCCGTCTATCAGGTCGGTGGCGCCCAAGCCGTCGCCGCGCTGGCGTACGGCACCGAGACCGTCTCGCCCGTCCAGAAAATCGTCGGTCCCGGCAACCGGTGGGTCACCGCCGCCAAGGCCGCCGTCCACGGCGACATCGAGATAGACTTCCTCGCTGGGCCGTCCGAACTGCTTGTGGTCTGTGACGACACTGCCGACCCCGAACTCGTCGCCGCCGACCTCCTCGCGCAGGCCGAACACGACCCGAACGCCTCGGTCGTCTGCGTGACCGACGACGAGGCGACCGCGGAGGCCGTCGCCGGGGCCTGCGAGCAGCAGGCGACCGAGCGCGAGCGAGCCGACACCATCGAGGCCGCCCTCGAGAACGATGCCTCCGGGGTGCTCCTCGCGCGCTCGATGTCCGAGGCGGTGCTGTTCGCCGGGGAGTACGCCGCGGAGCACCTCTCCATCGTCGCCGACGACGAGGAGGCCGTGCTGGACCGCATCGACTCCGCCGGTAGCGTCTTCCTCGGCGAGCACACGCCGGTCGCAGCGGGCGATTACGCCACCGGGCCGAACCACGTCCTGCCGACCGGCGGACTGGCGAAGGTGGCCGGCGGCCTCTCGGTGGACCACTTCGTCCGCTCGACCACCGTCCAGCGGCTCGACGACGACGCCCTCGCAGATCTCCGGGAGACGGTGACGACGCTCGCCCGCGCCGAGGGCCTAGAGGCCCACGCCGAGAGCGTCGACCGTCGGTTCGACGACGGGTGAGGGCGGCGACGCTTAAGGAGTCGGCCCACCACGCCACGCACATGCCCGACTATCAGGCCATCGACGTCTCGCGCGACGGCACCGTTGCCCGGATTGCCTTCGACCGCCCCGACGCCTACAATACCCTCGACGAGCGGATGGCCGAGGAGATGGTGACCGCCGCACAGCGACTCGTCAGCGACGACGACATCCGGTGTCTCGTGGTGACCGGCAACGGGCCGGTGTTCAACACCGGCGCAGACCTGGGCGGGCTCGCCGGCGACGGCTCCGACGAGCAGCGACTCCGGTCGCTGGCCGGTCACCTCCACGAGTTCGTCGGTCAACTGCTCCGGGCTCCGATACCGGTCGTGACCGGCGTCAACGGCGTCGCCGCCGGCGGCGGCCTCGGGCCCGCGCTCTGCGGCGACATCGTGCTCGCCGCCGAGTCCGCCCGCTTCGAGTTCGCCTACCCACGGATCGGGCTGTCCGGCGACGGCGGGTCGACGTACCTCCTGCCGCGTCTCGTCGGCCTCCGGCAGGCGCAGGAACTCGCCTTCCGTGACGAACCGGTCGGCGCAGCGGCCGCCGTCGAGATGGGACTCGCCACCGAGTCCGTCCCCGACGAGGCGTTCGACGAGCGACTGACCGCGGAGGCTGAACGGCTCGCGGAGGGGCCGACGGCCGCCTACGCGGCAACCAGACGGCTGCTGCTGGGGAGCTTTGAGGACTCCCTGGAGACACACCTCGCGGAGGAGGCCGAAACAATCGCCGGACTGACGAACACCGAGGACTTCTCGCGCGGTCACGCTGCCTTCGGCGGCGACGACGAGCCGGAATTCGTCGGCGAGTGACCGGCGGCCGCACCTGCCGCTGAGGAGTGTGAATACCCCACCGGGGACGCGGGTGATGCACCGGCCGGGAGACGTTGTCCGCGGCCCGCGCGGCCGGCGACGGCTTTCGGCGGGCTTCCACCGCCAATCGAGAGTCCGCCTGGCTTTACCCGGGTTCCCACCGGGTGTTGCCGACGTCGACGGAGGCGGTGGACTTCGACCGACCGGAGTCGGTCTCGTCCGGCCTCCTCGGCCGGCGGGAGCCGGACTCTCACCGGCGTTGCCGACGCGGGCTCCCTTCAGCCGGGTCCCCCCGGCGTGCCGTCGTGTTCGCGAACCCCGCTTGCGCGTGGTCCGGTAGTTGGCCTTCTCCCGTCACCGCCGCGGCGGCGGCGCAGTGGGCCGGTTCGGTTCTCCTTCGGGACCTGAGCCTCTCCGCCCGTCCGGACGGCTCGGCGTCGGCCCCCATCCCCTCCCGTCTCGACTGTCGCCGATTCGGGAGCGGACGTCCGCGTGCGCCCACGACCTCAGTGGGGATCGCTAACTAATGACACAGGCTGTATTAAATCTAACCCTGGAGACGAAGATGTTCGACGTACGTCCACCGGCCCGCGTGGCGGCCACCCAGACCTTCGAGTGACCGGGCGCCAAAAGAGGAAAATACGCGATACTCCGTCGTGGCCGACTCGGTCCACACCGCCGCGGCGGTCCGTAACTGCCTCGAACCCCGATTGGCCGGCGACGATACCGTCGTCGTTATCATCATCTCCGAGAGCGGGGGGGCGGACGCGCTCAACGTCGCCAGCGCGGTGCTCGCCGCCGTCGACGAAGGTGCCACGAACTCGTCATCGGGCCGCACGCCGGGAACCCCGGGGCCGGCCCGACGCTCGGCACCGCCACCCGGCGTCTCATCGAGGGTGCCGATCTTCCGATGGTCGCGGTTCCACTTTCGCCGTGAAGGTTGATTATGGCGCCGGCCGAGAGACCTGTATGGAACTGCTCGTACTTCGGGAGGGCGTCCACCGACTGCCGACCGCGGCCTACGCCGACGCGCTCGACGAGCGGCTTCCCGACCACGAGATCCGACACGCACGGACCCCCGAAGAGGAGCGAAGTCTCGTCCGGTCGGCCGACGTCGTGACCGGGCCGCGCATCGACCCAACTCTGGTGAACGCCGCGGAGGACCTCCGGCTGTTCGCCTGCGCCTACGCTGGCTACGGCCATCTTCCGATGGCCAAGCTTGAGTCGGCGGGCGTCGCCGTGACCAGCGCGACAGGGGTGCACGCGCCGAACGCCGCCGAGCACGTCGTCGGCGGTATCCTGATTTTCTCGCGGCGCCTCCACGAGGCGGCACGTCGGGACCGCTGGCAGCCCAATACCCCCGGCGAACTGGCGGGGTCGACCGTCACGGTCGTCGGACTCGGCGCCATCGGGCAGGCCGTCGTCGACAGGCTGCAACCGTTCGACGTGACGACCCTCGGCGTTCGGCGCCGTCCCGAGGAGGGCGGCCCGACCGACGAGGTGTTCGGGCCGGAGGCGCTCCACGAGGCGCTCTCCCGCACCGATGTCCTCGTCCTCTGCTGTCCGCTGACGGAGGAGACGCGAGGTCTCATCAGCGAGGCGGAGTTCACGACGCTGCCGGCCGACTCGGTGCTCGTCAACGTCGCTCGCGGCGCGGTGGTCGACACCGGCGCACTGGTTCGGACGCTTCGCCACACCGCGGGGGCGACCCCGGAGTACTACGAGCGACTCGCGGACATCGTGGCGGAGAACGTCCGTCATCTCGAGGACGGCAGACCGCTCCGAAACCGGGTCGACGCCGCCGAAAGCGATTAATCTCCCGTCGACGAACTGGGAGTGGTGACGCAGTACCTCGTGACAATAGTCGCCGCCGCGACCACCGAGGCCGCCTGCGGATACCTCTAACGCAAACTCGACCGGGACGACGCCGTCTACGTCCTGACGGTCGACATTGCCGACGAGCAAGACGAATGGCAGGCCGCACTCGACACGGCACAGGCCGAACTGGCCGACCTCGTTGACGTCCGGACCTTCCGCCATGCCGGCAGCCCCGGTCAGGAAGTCGTCAACTTCGTCCGCGAACACGACATCGACGAGATCATTATGGGACTGGCAAGGAGCGGAGACATCTCGACCATCGGCTCGACGACGCGCGTCGTTCTCGACTTCGTTGACAAGCCAGTGTTCGTGCTTCCGTCGGAGCCGCCGTGGCCCTCGCTCAGAGGAGCGCCCGGACGCCGAGCAGGACGCCCCCGACCGCGCCGGACGCCACGACGAGGACGGCGACCGGGAGCCGGGGCGGCGGCGGCGGGAGGTCGGCCGACCGCGAGTCACG
>PXSL01000108.1 GCA_003022815.1 Halobacteriales archaeon SW_5_68_122
GGTGGCGACGTCGTCGTCCCCGCGGGGCGACATCGAGGAGGTGATGCCGTAGTAGCCGGTCTGTGCGAGGACGGACTCGACGACGAGGTGGTAGTGGCAGTACGCCCGGACGCGGTTCTCGGGTGTGTCGTCGGCCAGGAGCCGCTCCATCGCCGTCTCCGTGCGCTTGAACAGTTCGACGTAGCCGTCGGGGAAGAACCGCTGGTCGGTCGGCGCCACCCGCTCGAAGTCGCGCGCCTCGGCGACCGGGAACACCACCTCCCGCCAGTAGCGGTCGAAGAACTGGGCGTGTTTTGCTTCCTCGTAGATCTGGCTGGAGATGAACATCTGGTCGTTGATGTCCTCCAGTGCGACTAAAAGCGGCGCCAGGTCCTCGGTAACCGACTCCTCACCGGCCCCGAATAGCGCGAGCGTCTGCATCAGGTCCTCGAACTCGGCCTCGCCCAGCGCGTCGGTCGGGTCGATCAACCGCTCGCGATCCTGCTCGAGCAGTTCCTGGGGGACGTCCTCATAGGGGTCCCAGTGGTTGTAGACGGCGTGCTCGAAGTAGCCGCCGCCGACGGTGTCAGGTTCGATCCGCATCTCGCGGTCCGAATCGCGTATCTGCGTCATGCCCGGCGGTTGCGGCCCCGTCTCAATCGTCCTGTCGCCCGCGATTCGAGGCGGGCTTATAATCCGGTCGGAGTATCACCCGGAACCCCCATTCTCCGGACAGGACCGCTTCACGTAGGTACAGCTGGCGGTATCAAGAGGTGTGCCAACAAAACACGTAAGCCGCTTCCGGGCGACGGCGAGGTATGCGCTACGCGACCGTCGTCGTCGCGCCGCAGGGCGGCGGCCTCCAGCCGGCCGACCGGGCGCTGGCGGCCGAGTCGACGGCCACGCGCGACCACATCCATCAAATAAACCTGCTGTCGGACGGCACCTGCGTGACGCTGTACAGCATCCGCGGCGACCTCTCGCGGGCGGCGACGCTGCTTGCCGCCCAGGACGACGTCATCTCCCACGACGTCTCCGGCGACCGCAAGGGACTGGCCTACATCCACTTCCAGCCGACCGAGACGGTCGCCCGAGGGCGGCGTCCGGGCCACCATCGTCGGCGACGACGGGACCATCCAGCGGGTCGTCGACGCGATTCCGGACTCGCTGACATTGGCGCTGGAGGGGCTGGGCGACTACCACCCCGACTCCGAACAGCTGTTCTCGGTGCTGACCGAGCGCCAACGGGAGATATTGGAGGCCGCGGTCGAATCGGGCTATTACGAAGAGCCGCGCGGGGCGACCCACGAGGAGATCGCCCGCGAGGTGGGCGTTTCGGCGGGCACCGTCGGCGAGCACCTCCGGAAGGTCGAGGAGAAGGTGCTGTCGTCGCTGGTCCGGTGACCGGCGCCCGTCGGTCATCGGCGCCGTTTTGAGCCGAGCCCCCGAACCGCGGGTATGTCGGTTGCGAGCTTCGGGTTGCGCTCCGTCGAGTGGACGCCCGCCAGGGCCGCCCTCGTGATTGCCGCGCTCCTGACGGCGGGCATCCACCTCGCGCTGGCGACGACGACGGGCGAGAACGTCTTTGCCGTTCTCGGCCTCGGCCTCCTCATTGGGTTCGTCATCTTCCTCACAGACCTCTGGGAGCCGGTCCTGTACCTCGTGGGCGCCGTCTACGTCGGCGTCACGACGACGGTGTGGGTGCTGGCCGGCATGCCGCAACCGCTCCTCGGCGCCGTCGACAAGGTGATACAGGCGGTATTGTTCGCGCTCTTCGTCTACATGCTCGTCGGCGAGATGCGGACCGACGACGCGGACTCGAGCGACTGATACGGACCGCTGTGCCCGCGCGTCACGGCGGTCGGCGTACCTCCGGACTGCAGCGGTCCGTCGCCGGCGCCGGGGTCAGCCGCTGAGCACCCACGAGAAGCCGCACTCCCCGCAGACGGCCTTCGCCCACGACAGCCCGGAGTTCTTTGTCAGCGACCCCTCGCCGCACTCCGGACACGACGGCGCCTCGAGGGCGTCGATGTCCGCGTCCGCCAGTAGCAGCGCGTGCCGCTCGCGGTACCGCTCGAGCGTCTCCTCGACGGCCCCAAGCCTGTCCTCGAGCTGTTCGACCCGTGCGTCGATGCTGTCGTCGGTCACGGCCGATACAGAGGACTGCCGACACAAACCCGTTCCGGCGGCCCCAGCCTCCGGTGCTCATACGGGTGTCGGAGCTACTGACGGTCGGTCGTCGATTCCTCGGGAGAAGAGCCTAGGCCGGGATTTGAACCCGGGCTCTCGTCCTTACCAAGGACGCGCTTTACCGCTAAGCTACCCAGGCAGGCACCCGACCGTAGCTGGGATGTGCCGGCGATCCGGTCCCGGCGGGCGTCGTCAAAGAAGGCGTTGACGGCGTCGAAACGCGGGCCGTCGGGGGCGAACTCGGCGGCGAGGCCGGCGGCGTCGTCGGTGCGGCCACCGGCGGCGGTGACGCCAGTGGTGACGGCCAACTCGAGGACGTCGGTTTCGAGGCGGCGGTCGAGGCTGGTTGCCCGGTCGCCGGTCGCGTCCTCGCATTCGGTCTGGTCGCGGCCGAACGCCCGGACGACGGCGACGGCGTCCTCGGCGGCCTCCGTCCGGGCCAGGAGGTAGAATCCGCGGGAGACGAGCACGTCGGCCGCGAGGATGGCCATGTCGGCTTCCTCGCGGTTCCGCTCGGCGGCGACGCCGGCCTCCGCCCACGGGTTCGACTGCACAATGTGTCGGGTGAGCCGCAGTCCGTCGTAGATCAACTGGACGCCGGCGGCCTGCTCCGTGAGTCCGTCGAGGTCCTCGCCGGTCACCACCCGAGCGCTCAAGAGGGTCAACACCCCGGGGACGACTGAGTCGTCGGCGACGTAGTCGTCGATGGTTTCGCGAAGTGCCTCCGGTACGACGTCCGCGGTCGCTTCGGACGCCGCCCGCCGGACGGCGGCGGCTTCCTCCATTGCACATTGGTAGGACAGGCAATGGCAAAGACCTTTGGAAACGGCGATGTCCTGCCTACATGGTTGAGATCGACGACGACGGCGACCTTCGGGTGGTGACGCTGAACCGGCCGGAGCGGCGCAACGCCCTGACGCCGGCGGCCCTGTCGGACCTTGCCGACGCGGTCGCGGGCGCCAACGCGCCGGTGGTATACCTGCGGGGCGCGGGGGAGGCCTTCTGTGCGGGCGCGGACCTCTCGGTCGTCGCCGAACTCGCCGACGACGGAGGCATCGAGTCGTTCGTCCGCCGGGGACAGGCGACGGCGGACGCCATCGCCTCGGCGTCGTCGGTCGTGATCGCGGGCATCGACGGCCCGGCACGGGGTGGGGGCGTCGAGCTCGCGCTGGCCTGCGACCTCCGGGTCGCCACCCCAATTGCGACGTTCGCCGAACCGGGTGTCGCGTTCGGGCTGTTCGGCGCCTGGGGCGGGACCGCCCGACTACCGGAGGTCGTCGGCCTCGGCAACGCGATGGACCTCTCGCTGTCCGGGCGGGTCATCGACGCCGAGGAGGCTCTCCGGGTCGGGCTGGTCTCGCGGGTGGTCGACCGCCCGCAGGCGGTCGCGCGGGACCTCACCGACAACGACGCCACGGCGATGGAGCGCCTGAAGCGACTGTTGCGGGACCGGCGACCGCCCGGAGCGCAGGCCGACGCCGAACTCGACGCCTTCGAGGCGCTCGTGACCGCCCACGCCGACGAGTTGCGAGAGTTTAGTAAGTGAGGAGCTGTCAGTCTGGTGTCGACGGTGCCGTGGCGACTGCCGTACCCGTGTTCCGGCGCGACCGAACGGGGGCGTCCGGTCAGTATCGAGGTGACGTACAGGGGTCAGTATCTGTCATCGTAAAGGTTGAAACCCTCGGCCGGATAGGGTGAGTGTAGGAATGCCAGAGTGTGACTACTGTGGCGCCACCCACGACAGCGAGGGAGCGCACCTGGACCACCTCGAGTCCGAACACTACGACGAGCTCGGCCCCATCGACAAGCGCCGGGTCGACGACCGGGGGTCCGGGTTCGATGTCCCCGTCGGTCCCATCGCCATCGGGGTGGTTCTCGTCGCGGCGGCCGGCATCCTCGGGTACGTGGTGTTCGTCGCCGGGGGTGGCGGCGGCAGTTCAAACATCGGCGCCGCCGGGTCAGACCACTACCACGGGACGATCAACGTCACCATCACCGGCACCACGTTCGACTTCTCGGAGTCCCGGTGGAAGCGGCCCCGAGAGAACCCCCGGTTCCACTTCGAGGGCGCCAGCGACGACCGCTGGCACGCCCACGCCACCGGGGTGACGCTCAAGTACGGGATGAGCACCATCGGTATCGGCATCGAGGAGGACGCGATAACCTGGGACGGACGACGGTACACGGACGGCGAGGGCTACGACGTCATCATTCAGGTCAACGGCAACGACGTGTCACCGAACTACGTGCTGAAGAACGGCGACCACATCCGTATCGTGGTCCGGGAGACCTGATACCGGCCGCTACAGCGGGTCCGGCGCGGGCGGCATCGCGCGCTTGTGTTTGCTCCGCTCGTACAGGCTGGCGACCCGCTCGATTGCCTCCTCGGAGACGCCGAGGGTCCGCCTGGTCGCCGATTTCGAGAACGGACCGTCGACGTGTAGCGCCAGAATGGCGTCGACCTCGTCGTAGCCGAGTCCCATCTCCGCCTCGTCGGTCTGGCCCTCCCACATGCCGGCGGTCGGCGTGCGGGTGACCAGGTCCTCGGGGACGCCGAGCTGGCGCGCGAGCTGTCGGACCTGGCACTTGTAGAGGTTGCCGATGGGGTTGCAGTCGACCGCCTGGTCGCCGTACTTGGTGTAGTAGCCGGTGGCGGCCTCCGAGCGGTTGCCGGTC
>PXSL01000109.1 GCA_003022815.1 Halobacteriales archaeon SW_5_68_122
TTGGCGGCGTTGCGGTTGTAGATGCCGCCCTCGTCCTTCGCGGGGAGGATACCGAGACCGTACACCGGTTCGACGTAGAGCCGCTGGAGGTGTTCGGCCAGGAGCGGCGCACCCCCGCTGCCGGTCCCCCCGCCCAGCCCGGCCATGATGAGGAAGGCGTCGATCTCGCTCGTCGTCATCCGGTCGATGGCCGACTGTATCTCCTCCATGTCCTCGCGGGTACACCGCTCGCCGAGTTCGGGTTCGGTGCCGGCGCCGTGGCCCTTCACCACCGACTGCCCGATGAGTACGCGGTGCTCCTCGGGGACGTAGTCGAGACCCATCAGGTCCGCCTTCGCCGTGTTCACCGCGACGGCGTGGCCGACGATACCCGTCCCACGGGTGGTGTCGTACTCCAGAAACCGGTCGAGAATCTTTCCCCCGGCCTGCCCGAAGCCTATCATTGCAAGTTTCATGGGCTTGTGTACGGTGGGTAGCCGTCCACCGGAAAGATAAGCTTTCGGCCATGGTCCGGCGCCGTGTCGTCGGCGCGGCCGCTGGGGGCGAAACTCACAGACGAGACGGGGACGCCGAGCGCCGTCAGGCCTCGAGTTCGTCGGGGTTGACGCCGAGGTACTTCGGGACCGTCCGCAGGGCCGAGACCTCGAGGCCGAAGGCGTCGATGTCGTTGTCGTCGGTGGTGTTGTCGAACTGCAGCGAGCGGTACTGGTCGGAGCCCATCCGCGGGACGCCGGGCAGCGCGTCCAGCAGACTCCCGGGGACGTAATCGAGCGACGAGAGTCCGATCTTCGCCAGCGGCATCGGGATAGAGACGACGTCGACAGGCTTGTTGTCGGCGGCGTGGGCCAGCTCCGCCACCTCCGCGAGCGTCAGCACCGCCGGGCCGCCGATTTCGTACACCCGGCCGACGTGGGGGTTCCCGGCCTCGTCGTCGCCGGCCGGCGTAATCGCGGGCGTCAGCCCCTCGTCGAGTTCTGCCTCGGCGGCCGTCTCCTCGTCGGGCGTTCGCCCCTCCAGGGCGTCGGCCAGCATCGGGACCAGGTCGCCGACCCAGACCGGCTGGAACTGGGTCCTGCCGCCGCCCGGCAGCGGCGTGAGGTAGGGCGGCGCCAGCCGCTTAGTGTAGGGGATGAACTCGCCGCCGTCGCCGAACACGACCGACGGCCGGAACACCGTCCACTCGAGGGCCGAGTCCCTGACGACTGACTCGGCCAGCCCCTTCGAGCGGATGTAGGCGGTGTCGCCCTCGGGGTCCGCCCCCAGCGCGCTCATCTGGAGGATACGGTCGACGCCGTGCGCCTCGGCGGCCCGGACGACGTTCTCGGTGCCGTCGCGGTGGACCGTGAAGTGAGCCTCGTCGCCGCCCGCCGGCCGGAACAGCGGCGACAGCGCCACCTCGACGCCGGCCGGCAGGTCCGCGTCGCCTGGCGACCGCGAGAGCGCGGTCACCTCGTGGCCGCGGCCGTCGAGTTCCTCACAGAGCGACTCGCCAATAAATCCGGTTCCGCCGACGACAAGAATGCGCATATAAAGCGATACTCGTGGCGCCGACTTAAATGGACGTGAACGACGCCGGCGGGCCGGGCCGTGGTCAGAACTCCTCGAGAGCGGACTGTTCGTGGGCGGCCAGCAGGTCCTCGCAGGTCGACCACGAGGCCCGGGCGCAGTCTGGGAGGCCGCCGGTCGACTCGACGTGCTCGCGGAGGAACCGCCGGGTGGTCGGGTCGCTCGGGTAGCCGCTGCCGACGGCGCCGTGGCGGTCAGCCAGCGCCTCGACGTGGGCCTCCCGAGCGCTCTTGGCGAGGACGCTGGCGGCGGCCACGAGCGGATTGTCGGCGTCGGCGCCGTGGCGCGCTCGGACGGTCGCGTCAGTCTCGAGGCGGTCGGCCACGCGGGCGGCGAACCGGTCGGCATCGACGTCGCCGGCGTCACAGAGGCCGTCGTCGCCGTCGCGGGCGACCGCCGAGAGCGCCTCCGCGTGGGCCGCGGCCGCCAGGTCATTCATGTTGCCGGCGTCGATGCGGACCGGCGGCACCTCCGCGACAGCGACCTCGACCCGGTCGTCGGCCCGCAGTTCGTCGGCCAGTCGCTCGCGGCGCTCGTCGGCGAGGCGCTTGGAGTCGTCGATGCCGTCGGGCACCGCCGCCCGGGGGGCACGCACGGCCGCGACGAACATCGACCCCAGGACCGGCCCCTTGCCGGCCTCGTCGACACCGAACTCCATGCCCGCCGGGTCCGGCCTGCGCCTCGAAAAGGTTCCGCTCGCGGCTACTCGTCGTGTTTACTTGAGCGACGGCCGGCCGGTCAGCCGTTCTCGGGTAGGAAATCGAACGGGGCCGCTCGTACACCGGTGACCCCCGGGAGACGCTGAATCCGCCCGGGTGACATCCTCCCCGCCCTGAAGAGCGGGGCTTCCCACGCCCGCACTGCAACGCGCTTGGTTGGGGGGTTGCAGGTTTGCGGTCCACCGTCGCGGTCGGAATTAGAATCCCCGACCGCGATTCTCTCGGCCACGGGTAGACCGCTGGCGGTGCCACGCCGCCAGTACTCCTATCCTCGCCCCGTTCAGTGCCGCCGTTTCGGTTCCGGCGGAACTGAAACGAGGTGTCAGCGGACTTGGAGTTACGTGAGTCGCGTGCTGAGGCCCGGCGCTTGGTTTTCGTTCCCACGAGGGGCACAGCTCGTTTCCGGGGTGGGCGGACACTCGAACCGCCAGTTTCGGGCCATCGGGTATCGAAGGGGCCGTAACCTTCGAACCGACAAGATATTGTATGCGAGGAAGGCGCAAAAGCCTTCCCCTCGGGGAGTTTACGGCGCGTATCCCCGCCCTGAAGGGCGGGGGTTTGCGCCTGTCTTTCATATAAACCGCGAAGCTACTGCAGTGACGACAGCGCGGTCCGGAAGTTCTCGTCGTCGAACTGCTCGGCGAGGTCGGCCGTCTCCTCGCGGAGTTTCTCGATCTCCGCCAGCAGGTACTGGTACTGTGGGTCCTCGGCCAGCTCCTTCCGGGAGTACTCGCTCTCGAGGGCGATCTGTTTGGAGATGGCCGCGAACAGTTTGCGGACGTTCTCGTCGTAGACGCGCCGGTGTAGCAGGTGGTCGACCAGTTCGAACAGTTCGTCCTCGCGGACGGGTTTCGTGACGTAGGCGTCGAAGCCCATCTCGACGACGTCGACGTTCGGGTCGACGGCGGTGACCATCGCGACCTGACAGTCGGCTCCGCGGTCCCGTAGCATCGAGAGGACCGCCTTGCCGTTCATCCCCGGCAGTTCGCGGTCCAGGAGCACCACCTCGACGTCCTCGTCGAACTCCTCGAGCGCTTCGGGCCCGTCGTTGGCGACCCGGACCGGGTAGCGCTCGGAGAGCCAACCGCCGTACAGGTCCGCGAGTTCGGCCTCGTCCTCGACGACGAGGATGACGTCGTTGCTCATTCCTAAGGCTGCTCGTCGGGGCATAGGAACGACGACGATAATAAACCCCCGGTCGGGTTGACATCTGAGGCGGCGATACGTCCCGTCCGAGAAGCGAGCGCCGGGGATTCGGCGGCGCTCGCTTACCCAGGGTGTCAGTCGAGGGCGACGACGGGCTCATCGTCCCGCTTTCGGCGGTACTCGTCGGGCAGGAACGGCTCCTCGACGCCCTCGACGTCGAGCACGTCGAGGGCCGTCACCGTCGCGCCGACTCCGAGGACGCCTGCCAGGCTCGGCTCCGTACGGCCCTCGTCGCCGCTCATCAGTTCCTTGATGTAGAGGCCGCCCTCGCCGTGAACGTCGACGACGGCGGTCCGGGCGTCCTCGAGGCGGCCGTCGACCGACAGCACCCGCCGCTCGCGGACCCTGTCCGCGCGCCGGTGGTCGACCCGGTTGGGCGTCCGCTGGTCGACGGTGACGCCGTCGAGGTCCGACAGCGCGGCCGCGAACTCGTCGTCGGCGACGGCGTTGTCGAACTCGACGGTCGCCCGGTAGGTCTTCGTCGCGTCGAGTTCCTTCACCCGCGCCACCGTCTCGTGGGTGGCGAATGTGAGGGCCTCGACCTCGACCTTCTCGCTATCGTTAACCTGCGCGCGCAGTTCCGCGAGGTCGGCGGTCCGGCGGCGGGGGCTCTTCACCTCGAGGACGAACGGCCGACCGGAGCCGAGCATCAGCGCGTCGACGTCCTCGCGGCCGGCGCCGTGGAAGACGGCCTCCGTGCCCCGGAGCGCGCTCAGGAACGGCGGCGCCATCAGTTCCTCGACGCTCTCGTCGTAGGTGTCCCACTCAGTCTGGGGAATGCCCCGCTCGAGCTTCCGGTAGCGGCCATAAACCGTGACGGAGTTGCGCTGGACCTCCACCTCGTCGGTCTCCAGGTCGAGCAGGAACTGGACGTCCGGGCGGCCGAACTCCACCTCGGCGTCGAGCACAGCGCCGACCCGGCGGCCCACCTCCCGGTTCAGCTCGGTGTTCAGTGTCTCGCCGGCGTCGGGGTCAAGACCGGCCTCCTCCCGCAGCAGCCGGTCGTTCTCCTCGAGTAGCGGCGGCACGCGGGTGCCGACCTGGTAGGTGAACAGTTCGGTGTCGCCCGGCGCCGCCACGAGCCGGTCGGCCAGATCGTCGAAGCGCGAACAGACGCCTTCGCAGACCCAGCACTCCGACTCCGGGGGCTCGAACGGCTCGTCGTCGGTCAGGGCGACGGCGGTCCGGAGCGCCCGGCCGCGCTCGGCGTTGGTCAGCCCGAAGCTCCGGTCGGCGACGGGGCGGCCGAGACACGAGTCGCAGACCGGCCCCGACGCCGACATCGCGCGGGCGTCGTCGATGAGGCTCATTGTCGACTCTCCGGGTTCCGGCGGTAACACGCTTGCCATCCGCGCCGTGTTTAGTTACGCGAGAGCCGGCCGGTCAGCCGGCGTCGGGTGGGACCTCGAACGAGGCCGACCGCTCACGGCGCGAGCCGACGTAAGCACGGCCGCAGGCCGCGCGCAGCGAGGCGCAGCCTGCGAGCGGGAGGGGGCGTTCGGAAATGCCGTTATCACTGTCAAAGTACGCTAGTCCCTCGTAACTAAACACTACCTGCCATCCGGCCCCCGTCATTCAACTGCGTCCGGTCCCTACGAGGGCCATGGTCCGGGCGGCCACGACGGCCGGCGGCGGCCGGCGGCGAGCGAGACTAGGCGGCGACCGACACACGACGGGACGACCCACCGGGCCGCGATGAGCGGCGACGTCGGCTCGCTCACGGTGAGAAAGTCCGAGGTCGCGGTGTTCGTCTCCGGCGTCGCCAGCATGGGCCTGGAGATCCTGGCGGGCCGCATCGTCGCCCCGCAGTTCGGCAGCAGCATCTACACCTGGGGTACCATCATCGGCGTATTCCTGGCGGCGCTGTCGGTGGGCTACTACCGCGGGGGGAAGCTGGCGACCGCCCGGGCCGGCGAGCGACGGCTCGTTTGGCTGTTCGTGGGGACGGCCGCCTACGTCGCGGTGCTTGTCTTCGCCGGCGACCTACTGTTGCGGGCGACGGTCGCGTTCCCGGCGCCGAGCCGGGCCGCGTCGCTGCCGGCGGTCGTGCTCCTGTTCGGGCCGCCGACCTACCTCCTGGGGTTCGTCAGCCCCTACGCGGCGGAGCTGTCGGACGGACATCGAGGGGACCGGCGAGGCATCCGGCCGGGTCTACGCGGTCGGCACCGTCGGGAGCATCCTCGGCGCCTTCGGGACGACCTACGCGCTCGTGCCCGCGCTCGGGACGGACGCCATCGGGTTCGTCTTCGGGCTCCTGCTCGTCGGCACTGCGGGGCTCCTGGCCTTCCCCGGCCCCTCCAGGGAATCGATCGGCGGGGTGCTCGGGGCGCTTTTGCTTCTGACGGCCGCCATCGGGACCGGCGCCGCCGGCATCTCCGCGGAGGGGCAGGTGGTCCACGAAACCCAGACTCCCTACCAGGAACTCCGCGTGGTCGACCTGGGCGACACCCGGACGCTGTACCTCGACGGCCAGCGCCACAGCGCGATGGACCGGGCACAGCCGACCCGCCACGTGTTCAGCTACACGCGGTACTTCCATCTCCCCTACCTCTTCGCGGAGGACCCCGACGAGATCGACAGGGTACTGTTCGTCGGCGGCGGCGGCTTCTCGGGGCCGAAACGGTTCCTCGAGGAGTACGACGCCACCGTCGACGTCGTCGAGATCGACCCCGAGGTGATCCGCGTCGCCCGCGAGTACTTCCGGGTGCCGGACTCCGAGCG